>SLCE01000084.1 GCA_007125985.1 Ectothiorhodospiraceae bacterium
AGGCCAGGGCTTCCTGGGTGAGCGCCTCCCCGGGGTCACCGTCCATCTCCCCCGTCAAGGTCCGCATGACGAGACGTTGCGCGCCGTTTCCCACCCAGAGCCGGACCTGATCCTCACCGACAGGCTCCCGGCCATACTGGTGCAGCATCCTGTCCACCGCATCGGCGATATCCGGCGCGCTATCAATCAGCGTGCCATCCAGATCAAACAGCAGCGTGTTCACGTCGCGCATCTCAGCGCCCCGCCTGAGCCAGTTCGGTGCGCATGGACCGAATGACTTCGGCATAGTCCGGTTTGCCGAAGATGGCGGAGCCGGCGACAAAGGTGTCAGCGCCCGCTTCGGCCACGGCACGGATATTCTCCGCCTTGATGCCGCCGTCCACTTCCAGGCGGATGTCGTACCCGCTGGCGTCGATCATCGTCCGCGCCTCGCGCAGCTTATCCAGCGTCGCCGGAATAAAGGCCTGGCCGCCGAACCCGGGGTTCACGGACATGAGCAACACCATGTCCACCTTGTCCATCACGTACTTCAGGTAGCTCAACGGCGTGGCCGGATTGAACACCAGACCGGCCTTGCAGCCCTGGTCACGAATCAGCTGAAGGCTGCGATCGATGTGCTCGCTGGCTTCCGGGTGGAATGTGATCCAGCTGGCGCCCGCGGCGGCGAAATCCGGAATCAGGCGATCTACCGGCTTGACCATCAGATGCACATCGATGTCGGCGGTAACCCCATGCTTGCGCAAGGCCTCGCAGACCAGTGGGCCAATGGTCAGATTCGGCACGTAATGATTGTCCATCACGTCGAAGTGCACCATATCCGCCCCGGCCGCGAGCACAGCATCCACCTCTTCTCCCAGGCGGGCGAAGTCGGCGGAAAGAATGGACGGTGCGATGCGAAAGTCTTTCATGGCCACCTCATGGTGCAGACAAAGCCGAAACTCTACCGAATGCGTCGTGACAGGGCCAACTCAGGGGCGGGCCAGGGCAGGCAGGTCCCCGCGCAAGCCCACCGCGTGCTCCATGATGCGGCGCTTCACCGGTCCGGCCCGATCGGTCAGGGCAAAGCCCAGGTTCCGGGCCAGGCCGCGAACCGGGTCCCGGTTGCTGAACAACCAGTGAAAACCATCCATGGCCGACTGCATCAACTGATTATCGCCCCGGCGCCAGCGCTCGTAGCGGCGCAGCGTCGCCAGGGCGCCCGGATCACGGCCGCGACGGACGGCCTGACACAACACTTCCGCCAGACTGGCCGCGTCGAGAAACCCCAGGTTGACGCCCTGCCCCGCCAGGGGATGAATGACATGGGCGGCGTCGCCCACCAGCGCGAATCCCGGCGCCACATACCGCTCGGAATGCATGGCGCGCAGCGGAAACGCCGCCCGCGACTCGCTCTCCAGCACCTCGCCAAGCACGCCCTCAGACGCGTTCGACAAGGCCGCATGGAACGCCGGCTCATCCATGTCCAGGGTCGCCTCAGCCTCATCCTCCGGCATGGACCAGACAATGGAACAGCGACCGTCGGCCAAGGGCAGCAGGGCCAGTGGGCCACCGGCCAGGAAACGCTGGCGCGCCACCAGATCGTGATGGTGCTCGGCGCGAACCGTCGCCACCACGCCGCGCTGGCCGTACGCGCGCTGTCGCACGCCGATACCCGCCCAATCCCGCACTAAGGAACGGGCACCATCCGCTCCCACAAGTAGCCGGGCGCCCAGGCGCCGGCCATCCTCCAGGCGCACGGTGAGGGCTCCGGCATCATCCCGGTTCACCTGTTCGATCGAAGCGGGCGCGAACACAGAGGTTTCGGTATTGGCCTGCACGGCTTCGAACAGGATCTGTTGTATCAGGCCGTTTTCCACGATATGGCCCAACCAGGCCTCACCCAGATCACGGGCGTGAAACCGGACGCCGCCACCGGCGTCCCAGGCATGAATGGCTTCGAACGGGCTGATCCGTGCGGACGCCAGCCCGGGCCAGACCCCAAGCCGCTCCAGCAGGCGCTGGGAGGCCAGGGTGAGCGAGGAGACGCGATTCTGCATCTGCTCAGCCCGCCACGGTGTGGGCAAGCGGGATTCCACCAGCGCCACCCGAAGCCCGCTACCCCGCAGGGCGAGCACAAAGGCCAACCCCACCATGCCGCCACCGTTGATGATGACATCGAACTGTCGCTCAGCCATGCACCACGTCCTCATCGGCGGTCAAGGGCAGGCCACGCGCCAGACGCGGCAACGGCACACCACGCCCCATGGCCTGGTACATCAGCGCCCGGCGCAGTTCCGGCATCACGCCCAGCATCGACAAACCAAGGTTTCGGCCCAGGGTCAGCCCCGGCAGTCGGTTGGAAAACAGACGGACCAGGCCATCGGTAAATCCGACCACACGGCGATAGTCCGGGGTCCGGGCACGGAGGTAGCTATCCAACAGGCGGGCATCGCCTGGATCCTGTCCCGCCACGACGGCCCGGTGCAGGTGCTCCGCCAGTTCAGCCACATCACGCAGCGCGAGATTGAACCCCTGCCCTGCCACAGGGTGCAGCGTATGGGCCGCATTGCCCACCATCACGACACGACCGCTTCGACGGGCGTCGCTGCGTACCAGGTGCAACGGATAGCAGGCACGTTCGCCCACCCGCAACAAGCGCCCCAGCCGGTAACCGAAGGCCTGCTGCAGTCGCTGCAGGAAACCGGCGTCGTCCAGCGCCATGAGCTGCCGGGCCCGGGATTGATGGACAGTCCATACCAGGGACAGATGCCCGCCCGGCAGGGGGAGCAACGCCAGCGGACCTTCGCGGGTGAAACGCTCAAAGGCGCGGCCGAGATGATCCTGATCCGGCGTCACATTGGCGATGATGCCCACCTGGCCGTAGTCGGTTTCCCGCACCCCCAGACCCAGTTGCTCCCGCACCGGCGACCGTGTGCCGTCCGCGGCCACGACCAGCCGCGCCTCCACCATCTCCGCGCCCTGTTCACCTTCGATGGTGACGCGGACACGATCTCCCACATCCTCCAGCGCGACCACCCGTGCCGGGCAGTACTGGCGCAGGACAGGCTGCCCGGCCAAACGTGAATGCAAAGCCTGACCCAGCACACGGTTCGGCACCACATGGCCCAGCGCATCCAGCCCTTCGCTCCGGGCGTCGAGCCGCGCGATGCCGAATTGTCCCTGATCGGATACATGAATGTGTGTGATGGCGGCGGCGCCGGCGGCAATGGCATCCCAGCAGCCCAGTGCCTGGAAGACCCGACGCGACGTGGGAGCGAGCGCGGTGCTGCGGTCATCGTAACTGGGCTGCTCCGCAGCCCGCGGCACCACCGCCTCGACCATCGCCAGCCTGATCGGACTGCCGGCCAGCGCCAAGGCGAGGCTGGCGCCGACCATGCCGCCACCCACGATGAGCACATCCGCACCGGGTTCGCGCATGCTTCAGCTCCGCATCAGGGCTTCGATCTCTTCCGGCTCCTTGGGAGCACCCGTGCTCAGCACATCCGGGCCATCACGCCCCACGGCCACGTCATCCTCGATGCGGATGCCGATGTTGTGCCATCGCGGATCAACATCCGGGATGGTGTCCGGGATGTACAGGCCAGGCTCCACCGTCAGCACCATGCCCGGCTCCAGCTCCCGCCAGTGCCCGTCCACCCGGTAATCCCCCACATCGTGCACGTCCATGCCCAGCCAATGGCCCGTGCGATGCATGTAAAACGGCCGGTAGGCTTCGGCCTCGATCAAGTCGTCCACAGCCCCTTGGAGCAAACCAAGATCCACCAAGCCCTGAGTCAGTACACGCAGGGCCGCCTCATGCGGCATGTTCCAGTGATTACCCATGCGTACCGCATCAATGGCTGCGTACTGGGCTTCCAGCACAATGTCATAGACGGCGCGCTGCTCGGGCGTGAAACGGCCATTCACCGGGAAGGTGCGGGTGATGTCAGAAGCGTAGCAATCCAGTTCACAGCCGCAGTCGATGAGCAGCAGATCGCCGTCGCGCAGCGGCGCGGAGTTCTCAATGTAGTGCAGGATACAGCCGTTCCGCCCACCGCCCACGATGGGGGGGTAGGCGTGCTCGCCATTATGACGCCGGTACAGATAGGTGAACTCCGCCTCAATTTCATACTCGTGCATGTCCGGGCGACAGACCTCCATCGCCCGGCGATGCGCCGCCGCGGAGATCTGGGCAGCCTCCCGCATGCGTTTGAGCTCGGCCGCACTCTTGATCAGTCGCATCTCATGCAGCAGGTGCTCCAGCGAGACGTACTCGCCCGGCGCACGGGCGCCGGTACGGCTGCGCGCCCGGATCTGATTCACCCAACCGAACAGGGCCTGATCAAACTCCTGATGCACACCCACCATGCAGAACACCTTGTCCCGCCCTTCCAGCAACCCGGGCAGGATTTCATCAATGTCATCGATCGGGAAGGCATCATCGGCGCCATAGTGTTCCCGGGCGCCATCCTGGCCGGCTCGTGGTCCGTCCCATTGCTCCCGCTCCGGATCACGGTCGCGGCAGAACAGAATGTACTCGCCGTGCTCCCGGCCGGGCACCAGCACCATGACGGCCTCCGGCTCGGGGAAGCCCGTCAGATACTGGAAGTCACTGTCCTGGCGATACGGGAACAGGACATCGCGGTTCCGCACCTGCTCCGGGGCGGCGGCAAGCACCGCCACGCCGTGCTCGCCCATCATATTCATCAGCTCACGCCGGCGACGCCGGTACTCATCCATCTGCATGCGTCCTCCGCCACGGGGAAGGAAGCCGGCCCGGCCGACTCCGGTTGTCTATCAGTGCAGCGTACGACCGCCGGAATCCGGCGCTTTGAGGTCCACGGGCTGCTCGCGTTTCACCGGACGCAGCTGTTCGCGCACCAGCAGCACGGCCACGCGCAGGAACTCCACCACTTCCTCGTATGCGGCGCGATCGGTCTCCGCGGCGGCCTCACTGTCCACCCGCGCGATTTCGGATAGGGTGTTGAGCGCCTCCAGCACGTCCTCAGGCAGATCCGCATCCGAACCGGAACGTACGTTGCCAAGCCCGTACAGGTAGCCCCCGGCCCAGGTTCCCAGCGCCTCGGCCAGCAACGGCACATCAGTTTCATCCGCCGGCAGCATCAGGCGGAAGTCCAGATTGGAATCTTCCAGCCCTGCGAGGGTTCCCTGATACGTGCCCGCGAGCAGCTCCAGACAGCGGCGCGCCGGTTCCCCCTTCGGCTCGGTGCCGTCCAGCACCTGGGCGATCCAGGCGGCGGGGCCCACGTCCCCGGTGGCGCTGAGCATACCGCACAGCATACCCTGCGCCTCGGCCGCACCCATGGCGGCGCCGACATCCCGCAGCGCCTGTTCCAGTGCGTCAAAATCCGGCAGTTCGCCTTTCATTCCACCCTCTTGTCCGCCACCTGTTCGCCCTTTGCCAGGCGACGCTTACTTCCCGCCGCAAAACCGTTATCCTACCATTTCTGATTTACTGGAAAACGCAGCCTGCGGTAGCGTGGCGCTGTATCCGGCGCAAACCGGCCACTGGCCGGCCAGGCACCCGGTCAGGCCCGAGAGCTAAAGAAGAACCGGAGGCGGACGGAACAGGCGCCGCAGGACAGGGGACGGGACATGGACAGCGACCGAGTCATTCGACTGACCGAAGAGCTGCAGCGGCTTGAACACCGCCTGGATCAACTCGTCCAGCGGGCCGCACGCCTTGAGGAAGAGAACCGCGTGCTACGCCAGTCACAGGAAGCATTGAACGCGGAACGCGCCTCGCTACTGGAGAAAAACGAACTGGCCCGTTCCCGCATTGAGGCCATGATCAGCCGCCTTAAGGCAATGGAGCAGCACTGATGAAGCCTGCCATGGAACCCGTCAAGGTCACGATCCTGGACAAGGAATATCTGATTGCCTGCCCCGAGGATGAAAAGGACGGCCTGCTGCGCTCGGCCAGCATGCTGCACCGGCGCATGCGCGAGATCCGGGACAGCGGCAAGGTGGTGGGTGCCGACCGCATCGCCGTCATGGCGGCACTGAACCTGGCCCACGAACTGCTGCGCAATGATGAAGCAAGCGGCCAGCTGGCCGGCTCCCTGGAGCAGCGCCTGGATGCCATGCATCGCCGACTGGACACGGTGCTGCCCGGCGGCAACGGGCACAAGCCCGGCGGGGCTGACCAATAACAGGCCGGCAAGGAGCGACTACGGAGCTGCTTACTCGTGTTCCCCTTGCAGTCCGGCCTCTTTGCCCCCACCATTGGCTGTGTGACATCCCCTGCGGCGTTCGAGAGCGGGTACTGCAATCCTTGACCCTCAATGATATCGCCTGGGGACATGGTGTGGCAGCGACCGGTGTGCATGTCCGTCACGAACGGAAAGCCTAAGGCGCTGCTCTCCGTCCCCACCTGAACCTTAGGGTTCAAGGGGCGACACCCGTACGGCGCAGGCGGGGGATGTCCTTCTCTTTCCGACCGATGGCATGCATCACCCTGGATGGATCAACGCAACGCACTGCGCCAGCAACTCCGCGCGCGCCGGCGGGAACTGTCCCCCCGCCAGCAACGGCGGGCAGCGGAACGGCTGGCCAAGGCATTGGAATGCTGGCGCCCGTTTCAGCAGGCGCAGCGGGTGGCCGTGTATCTACCCAACGACGGCGAACTGGACCCTGGACTGCTGACCCGGACCTGCTGGGCCTCGGGCAAGCAGGTGTACCTGCCGGCGCTGCGCGGCTTCGGACCGCCATTGCTGTGGTTTCTCCCTTACCATCCGGGTCAGCGCCTGCAAGCCAATCGCTTCGGCATCCCGGAACCCTGGCCGCAAACCCGACCGGCCCGCCCCCGCCAGCTGGACATGGTGCTCACGCCCCTGGTGGGATTTGACGCCACGGGCAACCGGCTGGGCATGGGCGGAGGGTTCTACGACCGCAGCTTCGCCTTCCTCAACCGGCATCCACGCTGGCGTCGCCCGGCATTGGTCGGCGTGGCCCACGCCTTTCAGCAGGTCCCGGCGCTGCCAGCCCAGCCCTGGGACGTTCCCCTGATCGCAGTGGCCACCGACCGGGGCCTGCTCACCCTCTAAACAAGCACTGATGGATTCCCATGGCGCTCTCGCTTTGCAACGCGTCCGGGGGGCAAGGCGCGGGTCGCGCGTTTGGAACGGTTTCAGTATGCTACGGGCAACCTTGTGACCCGGAGACGCGCATGCAGTACTGGCTGATGAAGTCCGAGCCGGATGTGTTCAGCATCGATGACCTGGCGTCGCGCCCTGACCAGACCGAACCCTGGGACGGGGTGCGCAATTACCAGGCACGGAACATGATGCGTGACCAGATGAAAGTGGGCGATCAGGTTTTCTTCTACCATTCGAACACCCAGCCTCCAGGCATCGTCGGTATTGCGGAAGTGGTGCGTGAAGGCTATCCGGACCACACGGCGTTCGATCCGGAGGATCCGCATTACGATCCCAAGAGCGACCCGGACAAGCCGCGCTGGTTCATGGTGGACGTCCGTTTCGTGCGCAAGCTATCGCGGACCATCACCCTCGCGGAGCTCAAGGAGCAACCGGAACTGGACGGTCTGCCCCTGATCCGCAAGGGTAATCGCCTGTCGGTGATGCCGGTGGACAAGGCGCACTGGGATTTCATCCTGACACTGGAATAGGCCGCCGGCCGCCAGACACATCAACCCGGTCGTGTAGGACGACGATTCATGCCTTCGGAACATGGGCTTCGCGCCACTGATCACCGCATTCTGCTCCTTCCCGCAGTCATTCTGGCGCTCCTTGTCGGACTGCAGCAGGGCTGGCGTGTGCTCGAACCCTTGAATGCGAACAGCACAACCAATGGCCGTTCGGAAGCGGACGTGACGCTGCAACCGGTCAGCGGGCAAAGTGCTGAGCAGATTCTTGCGCGGTTTGAATCCACCGGCTACACCTGGCCTCCGGAGGAGGCTGTACCGACGCTGGCGGTACAGCAGTTCCCGGATGACATCGGCGAACTGGCCGTGGACGAGCGCAAGGCACTGTTCTTCCAGAGCCTGCTTCCATTGCTGCTGGTGGAAAACGCGCGACTGCGCCACAAGCGTGGCCGCCTGCAGGAACTGTTTGCCGGCGGGAGCCTGGAACTGGACGGGCCTGCCTGGCAATTCGTGGCAGAGCTGCTCTACCGCTACCAGCTCAGCGGCGACCCCAACGATCCACAGACGCGGCGGGAACTGCTGCGGCGCGTGGATGAAATCCCGATCGACATGGCGCTGGCGCAGGCCGCCAACGAGAGCGGCTGGGGCACATCCCGTTTCGCCCAGGAGGCCAACAACCTGTTCGGCGTCTGGACCTGGGATGCGGATCAGGGCATGGTGCCGGAGAACCGGCCGGAGGGAGCATCGCATTATGTGCGCGTGTTCCCGGATTTACACGCTTCGGTGCGTAATTATGTGTATACGCTCAATGTCGGCGACGCCTACCAGGAGCTGCGCCTGCTCCGGGAGCAACGACGCCAGGAAGGACGACCGTTGCACGGGCTGGAGCTGGCCCAAGGCCTGAGCCGTTACTCCCAACGCGGCGTAGCCTACGTGGAAGAGGTTCAGAGCATGATCCGGACCAACAGGCTGGGTGAATTGACGACCCTGGAACTGCAGCCAAACAGCGAATGATTTGTCGTCAAAGCCCAACAATCCCGAGAGCTTATGGGCACTTTTTACTTGAGCGTTGAAGGCGACTGATATACTGTTTCGCGAATGTGCGGGCGCGACGCCCGCCGCCATACTCAACGCCTCGCAGAATGAACAAGCAACCCGGCCGATCCGGGATTCCAGAGGACACTGCTTTGCGATCGTCCAAGCTCACCGACATGGATTTCAAAACCCGCGGTACGCGTGCCGGGGGCACATCCGGCGGCTTGTTCGCACGCTTACGCCACCGTCCGGCGCTCCTGGCGCTGGTGGTTGGCGGCTCCGGGCTGCTGGCGCTGGCCATGACGGGAGGCAAACCCGGTGGCACCGCTGAAGTGGACATCACCGAGATGCCGGTCCCGGAGCTACGCAGCGCAGGGCCGGTAGCTGCGGAAAGCAGTGGGCATGAGCGGGCTGCCTTGCCGGATCCGGTCACCCAGGAACTGTCGCGCCTGCGCTGGGACCCGTCTCCGTTGATCGAGCCGCTGGTGCCCTTCTTCCCCGGCGATTCCCTGGACGCGCGCGTTGCCGCCATGGCCGCCGCCACCCCGGAACCACCCGATCCGCTGGCGGACTTCGAAACCGTGACCGTGCAGCAGGGCGACAGCCTGGCCGCCATTTTCAACCGCATGGGGCTCAGCGCTCAGGAACTGCACCGAGTGGTGAACTCCAGTGACGATGCCAAGGCACTGAGCCGCATCCATCCCGGTCGCGAAATGCATTTCCGGCTGATGGAGGACGGCAGCGGTCTGGCCGAACTACGATATCCGCTGAACCGGACCCGCACCCTGATCGTGGAGCGCACCGAAGACGGCTTTGATGCCGCCATTCAGGAACAGACGCTGGAGACACGCCAGCTGGTGGCTTCCGGCACCATCGACCGCTCGCTGTACCTTGCAGGCAGGCAGGCTGGCCTGTCCAACCGGCACATCATGCAGTTGATGAGCATCTTCGAGTGGCAGCTGGACTTCAACCGGGATGTGCGCAGCGGTGATAGTTTCTCCGTGGTGTACGAAGCCGAGTTCCTGGACGATGAGCGGGTGGGCGACGGCCGCATCGTCGCCGCCAGCTTTCAGAACCGTGGCCGTACCCATCAGGCCCTGCATTACGAGCTGCCGGACGGCACCCGCGGCTACTTCACCCCGGACGGTGAGAACCTGCGCAA
This sequence comes from Ectothiorhodospiraceae bacterium, assembly GCA_007125985.1. Taxonomy (GTDB): domain Bacteria; phylum Pseudomonadota; class Gammaproteobacteria; order Nitrococcales; family Aquisalimonadaceae; genus LSCE01. Next base: position 9,801 of record SLCE01000084.1, read on the forward strand.
GGCCTTCATCCGACGGCCGGTGCAGAACGCGCGGATCAGCTCCGGCTTCAACCGTAACCGCAAGCATCCGGTGCTGGGCGTGACCCGCCCCCATCTGGGCACCGATTTCGCCGCCCCCACCGGCACCCCGATCATGGCCGCCGGCGCCGGCCGCGTGGTCCATTCCGGTCGCAAGGGCGGCTACGGTCATACCGTGATCATCCAGCATAGCAACCAATACCGTACGCTCTACGCGCACATGTCCCGCTATGCTGGCGGCATCCGTGTGGGCAGCCGTGTGGAACAGGGTCAGGTGATCGGCTATGTGGGCCGTTCCGGCCTTGCCACCGGTCCGCACCTGCACTACGAATTCCACGTCAATGGCGAGCCCAGGGATGCCATGCGTGTTGATCTGCCCAACGGCGACCCGGTGCCCAGCGAGCATCTGGCTGACTTCAAAGCCAGCACCAGCAGCCTGCTCGCCATGCTGGAGGAGCAGAGCACGGACACCCGACTGGCCATGCGCGATTCAGACTGAGCACAGTACACCCGGGAACGGCGCCGGCCCATCGTGGTCTGATCTGCTGTCGGCCCGGAGTGTGCTGGGAGTGTTTCGATGATACGCGCCTGCGTTCCCTTGTGTTTGCTGGTCTTGCTCGCCGGATGTGCCAGCATTCCGTCTGCTGTTGACCTCCCCGTTTCCGATCCGGAACCAAGCCTGGCCCAGGCCCAGCATGATCCGGACGACGTCGCGGAGGAGCGCGTACGTTGGGGCGGCACGCTCATTTCGGTGACAAACGCCCCGGACCATTCCGAGCTGGAGATCATCGCCCGCCCGCTGCAGCGGAACGCGCGCCCGGATGAAGGCCAACCCAGCCCCGGGCGTTTCCTGGCCATCGTTCCCGGCTTCGTGGACCCCCGTGAGTACGAGGAAGGCAAGGCGATTACGGTCACCGGGCAACTCGATGGCGTGGAACGACGCAATGTCGGGGATTTCGCCTATCGTTACCCCCGCGTCCAGGTTGACGGACACTATCTCTGGCCACCGGAGCCGGAACTGCGCAGGCCTCCACCCGATCCTTACTGGTACGATCCCTGGTATCGTCCCTGGTGGCACGACCCGTGGCACCCGCACTGGCGCCCCCATCGTTGGTAAATCAAGGGGAGCAAGGTTCGCATGAGACATTACCTATGGCTGCTTGGCGCGATGCTTCTCCTGTCCGGCTGCGCATCGGGCCCGGGTTTCCCTGTGGAGGGCGTCAACACGGACCTGAAACCGCAACAGGCCTCAGCGGTTCCGGACGGGGCCCAGGGAGAGCGCGTGCTCTGGGGCGGCCGCATCATTCATGCCGAACCAGGACGCGAGACCACGCGCATCGAAGTGCTGGGATACCCCCTGCAGCGTAACCAGAAGCCGGACACGTCAGCGGGCTCCGAAGGGCGCTTCGTCATTATCCATGACGGCTACCTGGAACCAGCAGATCATGCGCCCAACCGGCTGATCACGGTGGGTGGATACCTGCAACAGCCCAAACAGGGGCGCATCGGCGAAGCCGACTACCTCTATCCGGTGATCGTCGCCGACGACCTCCACCTCTGGCCGGAAGAGCCCCGTGTGGTACGCGAGGAGCCGCGGGTCCGCTTCGGCATCGGCGTCATGATCTCCCGTTGACGGAATGGCCCGTTGATCACGGCTGGTCAAATGCGCCACACCCGTATACCGTTTGCCGTTTCTGAAAGCCGCAGCCGATGGAACCGATGAGCACCAGCCTGATTCAACGCCTATCCAGCGAACTCCAGATTCATCCCCGCCAGGCCGAGGCCGCCATCCGCTTACTCGACGACGGCGCCACCGTGCCCTTTATCGCCCGCTACCGGAAGGAAGTTACCGGTGGACTGGATGACACGCAGTTACGTCAGCTGGATGAGCGGCTCAGCTATACCCGGGAACTGGACGAACGCCGTGAGACAGTGCTGGAGAGCATTCAGGAGCAGGGCAAACTCACTCCGGAGCTCCGAAATGCCATCCTCACCGCCGACACCAAGCAGCGACTGGAGGATCTCTACCTCCCATACCGCAAGAAACGCCGCACCCGCGGCCAGATTGCCAGGGAAGCGGGGCTGGAGCCCCTGGCCCGCCTGCTACTGGAACAACCCGACACCGTGCCGGAGGCGGCGGCGGCGGCGTATGTGAACCCGGCCAAAGACGTGGCGGACGTCAACGCGGCACTGGACGGCGCCAAGCACCTGCTGGCGGAGGAGTTCGCCGAGGACGCGGAGCTGGTGGGTGCTCTTCGCGACCACGCCTGGGATCACGGGGTTCTCCACTCCGAAGTGGCGGAAAGCATGGCGGACAGTGGGGCGAAATTCGCCGATTATTTCGCCTATCAGGAGCCGTTACGCAAGATCCCCTCCCACCGCGCCCTGGCCCTGTTCCGGGGTCGTAAGGAACGGGTGCTGCGCCTGACCCTGGTGGTGGACGGCGACGCACGCACGGCAGGACCCTGCGAACAGCGGATCGCCGCCCGGTTCGGCATTCGTCATCAAGGCCGCCCGGCTGACGACTGGCTCACCACCTTGGTCCGCTTCACCTGGCGAGTGAAAATCTTCACCCGCCTGGAGACCGATTTACTGGGGCGCCTGCGCGAGGCGGCGGAAGCCGAGGCCATCCGCGTGTTCGCCCACAACCTGAAGGACCTGCTGCTGGCCGCCCCGGCAGGCAACCGCTGCGTCATGGGCCTGGACCCAGGCATCCGCACCGGGTGCAAGGTGGCGGTTGTGGACAGCACCGGCAAACTGGTGGAAACCGCCACGATCTACCCGCTGCCTCCCCGCAACGCCTGGGACGCGTCCATTGCCGCACTGGCCGCGTTGGCTGCCCGCCATGGCGTGGAACTGGTGGCGATCGGCAACGGCACCGGCTCCCGGGAGATCGAACGGCTGGTGAAGGAACTCGGGCAGCGGCACAAGGCGCTGCGCCTGACCCAGATCATGGTCTCCGAGGCCGGAGCCTCGGTGTATTCCGCCTCAGAGCTGGCGGCCCGGGAGTTCCCCGACCTGGATGTATCCCTGCGTGGCGCCGTGTCCATCGCCCGGCGACTGCAGGATCCGCTGGCCGAACTGGTGAAAATCGATCCCAAGTCCATCGGCGTGGGTCAATACCAGCATGACGTGAGCCAGGTGCAACTGGCGCGCAGCCTGGATGCGGTGGTGGAGGACTGCGTGAACGCAGTGGGTGTGGACCTGAACACAGCATCCGTGCCACTGCTGGCGCGGGTCTCCGGCCTGACCCCCACACTGGCCGAGCGCATCGTGGAATTCCGTAACCGCAGTGGCGCCTTCCCCAACCGGGAGACGCTCAAACAGGTGTCCCGCCTGGGGGCGAAGACGTTTGAACAGGCGGCGGGATTTCTGCGTATCCGCGGCGGCGAGCAGCCCCTGGATGCCTCCGCGGTCCACCCTGAAGCCTATCCGGTGGTGGAACGCATTCTGGCGCGCAACAGCCGTCGGCTGGAACAGGTGGTGGGGGATCGCCAGTTCCTGCGCGCACTGAATGCGGCGGATTATACGGACACCCATTTCGGTGAGCCCACGGTGAAGGACATTCTCACCGAACTGGAGAAACCCGGACGGGATCCGCGGCCGGAATTCCGCACCGCGGAGTTCCGGGAAGGCGTGGAAACCGTGGCTGATCTGCAGCCGGGCATGATTCTGGAAGGCGTGGTCACCAATGTGACCAATTTCGGCGCGTTCGTGGATGTGGGGGTCCATCAGGACGGGCTGGTCCACATCTCCGCCATGTCCGAGAAGTTCGTCAAGGACCCGAGGGAAGTCACCCGCTCCGGCGACGTGGTGAAGGTCAAGGTACTGGAGGTGGATACCCGGCGCCAGCGCATCGCGCTCACCCTGCGCCTGCAGGACCCGTTACCGGATGAAGACGCCCCGGCACAGCCGGGCCGCCGTCGGGAACAGCGCTCGCCGCAACCCTCCCGTAACCAGAAACAGGCAGCGCCGGCGCAGGAACAAGGAGCCATGGCGCAGGCCCTGCTGCAGGCTAAGAAGCGCCGCTAGAGAGACGGTGTCTGATGCGGGACGGGAAGGTCACCCTCAGTCGTCAACCTGATCCGGTCATCGCCGGCACGGAACCCGCCATCCCGGCCTTCCCCTGGAGGCCACGGCGGGTTCAGCTCAGGAACAGGGAATAAACCGGATTATCGGTCTCCTCGTGGTAGCGATAGTCCAGCTTGGAAAGAAAGGCCTGGAAGCGCTCGCGCTGGCTCTCCGGCACCTGTACACCCACGAGCACCCGGCCGTAGGCCGCACCATGGTTGCGGTAATGGAACAGGCTGATGTTAAAGCGCTTGCCCAGCCGCGTTAGGAAATTCAGCAAAGCACCGGGGCGCTCCGGGAATTCGAAACGGTAAAGCACCTCATTGTCCACCAGGCGGCCGTGGCCGCCCACCATATGCCGGACGTGCACCTTGGCCATCTCGTTCTCGGTGAGGTCCAGTACCGGATAGCCCCGCTCACGCAAGGTCTGCACCAGGGCGTGCCGTTCGGACTCGCCATCGGTCAGTTGAACGCCGGCGAACACATGCGCTGAGTCCGGGTCGGAGAAGCGGTAGTTGAATTCGGTGACCGTGCGCTGACCGATGGCCTGACAGAATTCCCGGAAGCTACCAGGCCGTTCCGGAATGGTGACGGCCAGGACCGCCTCCCGGTGTTCACCGATCTCGGCGCGCTCGGCCACATGGCCGAGGCGACTGAAGTTCATATTGGCACCGCTGTTTATCGCCACCAGGCGCTGGTCGGTGATGCCTTCCCGCTCCACGTATTTCTTCAGCCCGGCCACCGCCAGCGCCCCGGCGGGCTCCATCACCGAGCGTGTATCGTCGAAGATATCCTTGATCGCCGCGCAGATTTCGTCCGTGCTCACGAGCACAACCTCGTCCACGTGCTTGCGGCAAACGCGGAAGGTCTCCTTGCCGATCTGGCGCACCGCCACACCGTCAGCGAACAGCCCCACCTGATCCAGCATCACGCGCCGGCCGCTGGCCATGGCGTGATGCAGCGTGGGGGCGTCCTCGGGCTCCACACCGATCACCCGGATATCCGGGCGCAGATGCTTGACGTAGACGGAAATACCGGCGGCGAGGCCACCTCCCCCCACGGGGACGAAAATGGCGTGCAGCTTCTCGGGATGCTGGTGCAGGATCTCCATGCCCACCGTACCCTGCCCGGCGATGATCTCCGGATCGTCAAAGGGCGGGATCCAGCTCAGGCCGCGTTCTTCCATGAGCTTGGCGGCATGGGCTGCAGCCTCGTCATAGCCGTCACCATGCAGCACCACGCGCCCCCCGAGATTGCGTACGGCATCCACCTTGATCCGGGGTGTGGTGCGGGGCATGACGATAATGGCCTTGATACCCAGCCGGCTGGCGGACAATGCCACGCCCTGGGCATGGTTACCCGCGGAGGCGCAGATCACGCCGCGACGGCGGGCCGCTTCCGACAGTTTAGCGATCTTGTTGTACGCACCCCGGATCTTGAAAGAGAACACCGGCTGCAGATCTTCGCGCTTCATCAGGACACGGTTGCCCATACGGGTGCTGAGATTGGGGGCGGCCTCCAGCGGCGTATGTACGGCCGCATCATAGACGCGGGCGGTGAGAATGCGTTCCAGATAGGGTCGAGTCATAAGGTCGTGAGTCTGCCAATGCCTTCAGGGCGAGCGCATCAGTGTATTGAGTCGCACCAACCTTTGAAAGGCCTTGGGGAAACACTGAACCATTCCCCGGGCCGGCACAGGCGTGAATACCGTCGCGGATAACGCGTATCATTACTGGAAGGGACAGGCAGAGGAGATCCGAGATGTCCGCCGATGCGCAAAAGAAAGCCGTCGCCGAAGCCGCGTTGCACTATGTGCCTCCGGACGAGATTCTTGGCGTGGGCACTGGCTCCACCGTTAACCACTTCATCCGCGCCCTGGCCTCCATGCGTGACCGCATTCCGGGCGCCGTATCCAGCTCGGAAGCCTCCAGTTCGCTGCTGGAGGAGGTCGGCATCCCTGTGGTGTCGTTGAACGAGGTGCATGAGCTCTCCGTTTACGTCGACGGCGCCGATGAGGCCAATCGCCACCTTCAGCTGATCAAGGGCGGCGGAGCCGCACTGACGCGGGAGAAAATCGTGGCCGCAGCGAGTCGGCGCTTCGTCTGCATTGCCGACGAGAGCAAGCTGGTGGGCGCGCTCGGCGGCTTCCCGCTGCCGGTGGAAGTCATCCCGATGGCGCGCAGTTATGTAGCACGGCAGCTGAGCCGCCTAGGGGGCCGCCCGGTTTACCGGCAAGGTGTGGTCACGGATAACGGCAATGTGATCCTCGACGTGCACGACCTGGAAATCAACGAACCCATCCGCCTGGAGCAGGCGATCAACAACATTGCCGGGGTGGTCTGCAACGGACTGTTCGCCATGCGGCCGGCCGATGTGCTTCTGCTGGGCTCCCCGGGCGGGGTGCAAACGCTGGAACGCTGAGCCATTATGCAGCGCACATTGATCATCATTGGTTTGCTGATCCTGGCGGCCGGGCTGTTATGGCCCTGGCTGTCGAGGCTAGGGCTGGGGCGTCTGCCCGGCGATATCCTCATCCGCCGGGAAGGATATACGTTCTACTTCCCGCTGATGACGTCCATCCTGGTCAGCGTGGTGTTGACGCTGCTGTTCTGGTTGTTCCGCAAATAGCCGGCGCGGGGCCCGCAGGCCCCGCGCCGGCACCCGTGCTATTGCGCCTTGCCCTGCAGCATCTGCAGGATGCTGGAGAAATCCTTGTCCGCGGAACCGCCGGCGGCATGCATGGCATACAGTTGCCGGGCCAGCCCGCCCAGCGGGGTGGATGAGCCGCATTTCACCGCCGCATCCGCCGCGAGCCCCAGATCCTTCAACATCAGGGCTGTGCCGAACCCGCCGGTATAGCCACGGGACGCGGGCGCCTTCTCCATGACCCCGGGATAGGGGTTGTAGACATTCAGCACCCAGTTGCCCCCGGAAGCCGACTGCATAATGTCGGAGAGCACGGACGGGTCCAGGCCTTCGGACACCCCCAGATTCAGCGCCTCGGAGGTGCCGATCATGCTGATGGCCAGCAGCATGTTGTTGCACATCTTCGCCACCTGCCCCGCGCCGGCATCCCCGGCATGGAAGATCTTCGCCCCCATCACTTCCAGCAGCGGCCGCGCACGGTCCACATCGGCGCTATTACCGCCCACCATAAAGGTGAGCGTGCCGCCTTCCGCACCAGCGACGCCACCGGACACCGGCGCATCGATCATGGCGCAACCCGCGGCCTGTGCCGCTTCGGCCACGGCCCGGGCACTATCCGCATCGATGGTGCTGGAGTCGATGAGCAGAGCACCCTGCTCCATTTGCCCGAGCAGGCCATCATCGCCCAGGAAAAGGCCGCGCACATGCTTGCCGGCCGGCAGCATGGACACAACGAATTCCGCCCCCTTCACGGCCTCCGCCGCGCTGGCGGCCGCCGTGGCCCCCGCCTCGGCAACGCGCTTGATCGCTGCCTCGCTGAGATCGAAAGCCTGGACCGTATGACCGGCCTTGGCCAGGTTGATGGCCATGGGGCCGCCCATGTTACCCAGGCCAATGAATCCGATGGTCGCCATGATAGTTCCCCTCCTGTCTGGGCGTGTGTGCACCGCCCGGCGGTGCGCACGCGCTGCACTGCTTCAGAGATCCGCGAGTGGATGTTCCGGGTAGTCCGCCGGCATGGTGAAGTGCGCGTCGATCACGGACTCCGGGACATCCTCGATACGGGAATAGCTCCACTGGGGCTTGCGATCCTTGTCCACCAGCAGGGCCCGCACGCCCTCCCGGAAATCCGCGTGGCGCGAGCAGCCGATGGCCATGGCCAGTTCCATGCGGAACACCTCACCCAGGTTCAGGAATCGCCCGCTGCGGTACTGGCGATCAAAAATCGCCACCGACACCGGGCAGGCGCGGGTGAGCGCCTTCGCGGCCGGCTTCAGCCATTCGTCGGTTTCCGCCGCCTGCTGGATGGCCTCGGCCACCGCCGAAGGGGTAGCGTGGTCGGTCACAGCGTGAATCTGATGGAAGTGCGTCATCAGCTCACCTTCACCATCCACGCTATGGGAGCGGCCAAAACCGGCCAGCACCTGGCTCGCCGTCTCGTGGCGCTCGGCATCGCTGCCGCCCCAGCGTGCCCCGGCCAGCGCTTCCACCACAGCCTCGCGCTGCGCGGACTGGATGCCGTAATCGGCCAGACCCAGCGGCATCATGTCCACACCGCTGACCTGGATGCCGGTAATCCCCAGAAAATAGCCGATCCGACCCGGCATACGGTTCAGGAACCAGGTGCCCCCCACGTCAGGAAACAGCCCCAGGGGCATCTCCGGCATGGCCATACGGCTGGTTTCCGTGACCACCTTGTGGCTGCAGGCGGCCATCAGTCCGACGCCTCCACCCATGGCGTAACCGGTACCCCAGGCGATAACCGGTTTGGGGAACACGGTGAGGTCATGGTCCAGACGGTATTCGGTGTTGAAGAAGCGCTCGGCCACCTCAACGGGCTGCCCCAGATCCTGCTGGATCATGGCCTTGTATAGGGACACCACGTCGCCACCGGCACAGAATGCCTTCTCGCCGGCACCTTCGAGGAAAATCCCCGCCACGTCGTCTTCGCCAGACCAGCGATCCAGCGCCACCTGCAACTGGTCGATCATGTCCTGGTTGAGCGCGTTCAGCGCCTTCTCCAGGTTGAGACGGACACGCATCAAACGCTGGCCATCGGCCGTGGGAAGCTCCTGGATGAGCAGTACGTTCTGGTCCGACATCAACGATGGCTCCACTTCGGCTGACGTTTTTCCACAAAGGCCTTCATGCCTTCCTTCTGGTCTTCGGTGGCGAACGCGGAATGGAACACGCGGCGTTCGAACAGCACACCCTCGGACAGGGTGGTCTCATAGGACCGGTTCACGGATTCCTTGGCCATCTTGGTGGCGACCCGGGACATTCCGGCGATCTGCTCCGCCGTCTTCATCGCCTCATCGATCAATTGGTCAGCTGGCACCACCCGGCTGACCAGTCCGGACCGCTCCGCCTCATCTGCATCCATCATGCGGCCGGTCAGGCACATTTCCATGGCCTTGGACTTGCCGACGAAACGGGTCAGGCGCTGGGTACCGCCGGCACCCGGGATCACGCCGAGCTTGATCTCCGGCTGACCGAACTTGGCGGTGTCGGCCGCCAGGATGAAATCACACATCATGGCCAGTTCACAGCCACCGCCCAGGGCAAATCCGGCCACCGCAGCGATCACCGGTTTGCGGCAGCGGGTCACCTCCTCCCAGGACGCGGTGATGAAGTCTTCGTTGTACACATCCGCAAAGCCCTTGCTCTGCATCTCGCTGATGTCGGCGCCGGCGGCAAAGGCCTTCTCGCTGCCGGTGATCACGATGGCGCCAATGGCATCATCCGCGTCGAAGCCTTTCAGGGCCTGGCCGAGCTCGGCGGTCAACCCGCTGTTCAGGGCATTGAGCACCTTGGGGCGGTTCAGGGTGATCAGTGCCACCGCGCCCCGCGTTTCGGTCAGGATGTTCTGGTAAGCCATATGCTGTGTTCTCCTCTAGCGAATCCGCTCTTCCGCACCATCGGCCAGCAGCCGACGGGCGATGATCAGACGCATGATCTCGTTGGTGCCTTCCAGAATCTGGTGCACCCGTGTATCACGCACGAAACGTTCCAGGGGATATTCCCGAATGTAACCGTAGCCCCCGTGTATCTGCAGCGCTTCATTGCAGATGCGGAAGCCGAGATCCGTGGCCAGCCGCTTGGCCATGGCGCAGTAGGTGGTGGCCTCGGGATGACCGGCGTCCAGCTTGCTGGCGCCCAGCCGCACCATTTGTCGTGCGGCCACGAGTTCCGTTGCCATATCGGCGAGCTTGAACTGGATGGCCTGGAACTGCGCCAGGTGCTGGCCGAACTGCTTGCGCTCGCCCGCGTATGTCCGCGCCGCCTCAAGCGCTGCCTGGGCTGTGCCCACGGAGCAGGTGGCCACGTTCAGACGCCCCCCATCCAGACCTTTCATGGCAATCTTGAAACCCTCGCCTTCCTTGCCGAGGCGATTGGCGGCAGGCACCGGCACCTTGTCAAAGGTGATCGCCCGGGTGGGCTGACTGTTCCAGCCCATCTTCTCTTCCTTCCGGCCGTAACTGATGCCCTCAGCATCCGCCGGCACAGCAAACGCCGTCACACCCGCGGGACCGTTTTCACCGGTGCGGGCCATCACCACCAGCATGTCGGTATCGCCGGCACCGGAAATGAACACCTTGCTGCCGCTGAGCAGGTAGTGATCGCCATCCTTCTCCGCCCGCGTACGCAATGACCCGGCGTCGGACCCGGCGCCTGGCTCCGTCAGGCAATAGGAGGCCAGCTTCTGGCCGCTGGTCAGCGGCGGCCCCCATTCTTCGCGCAGCACAGACTGCCCGAATGTGGCAAGCATCCAGGTGGCCATATTGTGGATGGTGATGAAAGCCGTGGTGGAGGTGCACCCCCCGGCCAGCGCCTCGAAGATGATGGTGGCGTCCAGGCGACTGAGGCCCAGCCCCCCCACATCCTCGGGACTGTAGACGCCACAGAAGCCGAGTTCCCCGGCCATGCGCAAGGTATCCACGGGGAAGATGCACTCGGCATCCCAACGCGCGGCGTTGGGGGCCAATTCGCGGTTGGCAAAATCCCGCGCCAGATCCTGAAAGGCGATCTGGTCTTCATTCAGTTCGAAATCCATCGTGCGCTCCACAATGGCAGTCAGATCGGTGGGGCATCGATCGCGTGCCGCGGATCAAACATCCGCGGTGCCGGGGCCGCGTTGGCCCCGGCCTACCACGTCTAGTCGAAGGTGCGCTCGTCGGCAATCACCTTACCGTCGTTGGGCAGATCGCCCGGCGCCACGAGTTCCACCTGACCACGCAACTTGGTGACGGTCTGCAGGCTTTCCCGTAACTTGTCGGCCAGGCCGGCATCGGCGCCTTCGCACTCGGCCTTCAAGGTCATGCTGTCCTGCTCGTTGTCCCGGGTGACCACCAGCCGGGCGCGGCGGATTTCCGGGTACCGCTGCATGATCTGATTGATCTGCTCCGGAGCGACGAACATGCCTTTGACTTTCGTGCGCTGGTCCGCGCGCCCCATCCAACCGCGGATACGCGGCGCGGTGCGCCCGCAGGGGCTGGCCCCGGGCATGATCGCTGTCATGTCCCCAGTGGCAAAACGAATAACCGGGAATGCGCCGGCGCGCAACACGGTGACCACCATCTCACCCACCTCACCTTCGGGCAATGGCTCCCCGCTGCCAGGCCTGACGACCTCCACCAGCACATCCTCGTCGGTAATCAGCCCTTCCACCGCCTCGGACTCATACGCCACGAGGCCGAGTTCCGCCGTGCCAAAAGATTGCAGCGCGTAAATGCCGCGATCAGCGAGCTCTTTTCTGAGACTGTTACTGAAGGGCTCCCCGCCCATCAGGGCATACTTGAAGGAACTGGTGTCACGCCCCAGCTCATCGCCCTTGTCCAGCAGAATCTTGAGGAAGGACGGCGTGCCCCCGTAGGCCTGGGGACGCAGTTGCTCAATGGCGTCGAGCTGGATCTCGGTGTTGCCGACACCGCCGGGGAAAACAGCGCAACCGATGGCTCGGGCGCCGCTGTCCATCATCATGCCCGCTGGCGTCAGATGATAGGAAAAGGTGTTATGCACCAACTGCCCCGGGCGGATACCTGCCGCCCACATGGCGCGCCCGAAACGCCAGTAATCCGGCTTGTCCTCGCCACCCTCGTAGATCGGGCCGGGCGACTGGAACACGCGGGCCAGACTGCCCATGGATGCCGCTTCCATGCCCCCGAACGGTCCGTTGCCGGCCTGCATACCGGGTATGTCAGATTTGCGGGTCAGCGGCACCCGGGCCAGATCCTCCGGCCCCTGAATGGAATCCGGGTCGATGTCCTGCAGCAGCTTGCCCCAGTACGATGAGTTGGCTTTGGCGTGGGCCAGGGTGACACGCAGTGTCTGCCACTGCTCTGCGGCACGTTCTTCCTGGGAACGTGTTTCGCGATCGTCCATGTAAGGACTGTGGGTCGCCATGCTTGTCCTCCGTCACGCCCCCGGCGACTGCTCAGCCGGCGGAAGGCGCGTTCTCTTGATACAGGCTGGGATACGGGTTGATCAGGACAGCCAGCGCTTGCGGCGCTTGTAGTGCTTGACGTTGCGGAAGCTCTTCTTCCCTTCCCCAGAGCTTACCCCCAGGTAGAACTCCTTGACGTCCGGGTTCTCCCGCAACTGCGCCGCATCGCCGTACATCACGATACGTCCGTTCTCCAGGATGTACCCGTAGTCCGCATTCCGCAGCGCCACATTGGTATTCTGCTCGGCCACCAGGAAGGTGACACCCTCCTCCCGGCGCAGGGTGGTGACAATGTTGAAAATCTCTTCCACCAACTGCGGCGCCAAGCCCATGGAGGGCTCGTCCAGCAGGATCATCCGCGGCCGCGCCATCATCGCGCGCCCCATGGCCAGCATCTGCTGCTCACCACCCGAAGTGTAGCCCGCCACGGATTTCCGACGTTCGCGCAGGCGAGGGAAGTAGTCGTAGACCATTTCCATGTCCTTCTGGATGGCCGCGGCACCGTCCTTGCGTCCGTAGGAACCCACCTGCAGGTTCTCATCGACGGTGAGATGCTCGAACACACGACGCCCTTCCATGACATGCAGGACGCCACGTTGGACGCGGTCGGCCGCGGTCAGGTGCGTGACATTCTCACCGTTGTAATGGATGTTGCCGCGGGTGATCTCGCCGCGCTCGCCGGTCAGCAAACCGGAGATCGCCTTCAGCGTGGTGCTCTTGCCCGCGCCGTTGCCGCCCAGCAGCGCCACAATACTGCCGGGAGCCACCTCCAGGGAGACCCCCTTGAGCACCAGCACGACGTGGTTGTAGACCACCTCAATGTTGTTCAGCGACAGCAGCGCCTCTTCCGCCTGCTGCGCGCTTGCCTGTTCCGCCATGAAACTGTTCCTCCGGTTACCGGGGATCATCAACAATCCGGGGAAACCGCCCGGGTATCGGAACACCCGGGCGGCCGGTTACGATCAGCTCAACCCTTAGTCGCAGGACCGCGGGGTGATGCCCTCTTCCTGGGCATAGCGCATGGCCGAGTCACGGTACATGCCTTCGACCAGTTCCCGGTTGGTATCGAGCCAATCGGTGAGCTGGTTCCAGTTCTCGCCATCCCACTGTTGAACCATGACGCGACCATCGCCCTCATGGTTCTCGCAGGTGATGTCCACCGTCGGCATCAGACCGTCCATACCCAGTTCGGCGACGCGGTCTTCATCGATCTTCAGCTGCTGCCAGGCCCACAGGGTCTCCTCACGGGTCACCGGGCGACCTTCGCCGAATTCGGCCTGTGCCTGACGCCAGGCCTCGATGATGTAGCCAGCGTTGATGAGGCCGCGGTTGTAGGCGATGGTGCCCATCAGGTCACCGTCACCGGCAGCCAGGCCCGCATCATAAACGTACTGCTGCAACTCGTCGTAGATCGGGTAATCGGCACCCGGGCCATGGAAGGTCACAGCCTTGTAGCCTTCCGCAGCACTACCCGCCGGCAGCACGGCATCATCCTGGGCCGCGTAGATGCCGCCGATAATGCGGTCACGCGGGATACCCATGGATGCCGCGGTGCGGATGGCGGTGGGGTTCATGACGCCCCATCCGTACAGGGAGACCCAGTCCGGCTGGATGCGGCGGATCTGCTGCCACACGGAACGCTGTTCCACACCGGGGGGGGAGATGGCCATCTCATGCAGGGTGAAGCCGTACTCCTCGGCGTAATGGCGCAGCACGCCCAGCGGCTCACGCCCGTAGGCGGAATCATGGAAAGCGTGGACGATGTCCTTGCCCCGCATGTTCTCCCAACCGCCTTCCTGCTCGGCGATGTAGTCCAGCGTTGCAGTCATGCTGGACCAGTAGGTGGTCGGCACCATGAAGACGTTGTCCAGCACCCGGCCGTAAGCCGCATCCGCGCGCCCGTAACCCATGGTGCTGAGCACGATCCCATCCCGGCGGGAACGCGGGATCACAGCGTAGGTGATACCCGTGGATAGAGGCGCAACCACTGTGGCGCCATTACCGCGGTCCTTCAGGCGCTCATAGCATTCCACGCCACGGTCATTGGCGTAGGCGGTCTCACACTCCTCGAGCCGAATGCGCACTCCATTGATGCCACCGTCACGCTCATTGATGAGGGTGACGTAGTCAGCGAAGCCATCGGCAAAGCCGATACCACTGGGGGCAAACGGGCCGGTCCGGTAGACGAGACTCGGCAGATACTGCTCGCTGGCCTGGGCGTGCGCAGCAAAGAAGCTGCCCACACCGATAACGGCCCCGAGACCGATCATCGCTGCTTTCTTCAGAATAGGTGTTGCCATGCTTCTCTCCTCCATAGGGGCATTCCCCTGTCTTCTTGCGTCGGTCACTTCCGGCAACAGCGCCATGTGACCTGTCTTCCAGACTACCGCGAAAGCGGTATACCGAAACAGCCTGTTTTGCCGCGCGCCGGACGCGCGCGGCGATCACTCAGTACGGGAATGGCCATAAGCGCAGCTTCTGCTTGACGATGCTCCACAACCGGGCAATGCCGTGGGGTTCCACGATCAAGAAGAAGATGATCAGAACACCGAAGATGAAAATCTCGACGTAGCTGATCATCGCCGTCCCCAGCGGCAAGCCGATCGCGCTGGGGACCACGTTCAGGAAGATCGGCACCAGCACGACAAACGCCGCCCCGATGATGCTCCCGAGAATGGAACCCAGACCTCCGATGATGATCATGAACAGCACATCAAAGGACACGTAGATATTGAACGCCTCGGCTTCCAACTGCCCCAGGTACAGAAAGCCCCAAAGCACACCGGCAATGCCGATAAAGAACGAGCTCACGGCGAAGGCTTTCAGTTTGGTGGCCATCGGGCGGATGCCGATGATCTCGGCGGCCACGTCCATGTCACGTATCGCCATCCATTTCCGACCGGTGCTACTTCGCACAATGTTTTTCGCGATCAGCGCCATGATGACCAGGATGATCAGTGCCAGGTAGTAGCGATCCGTCACCGAATCAACCGTCCAGCCGAACATATCCACCGTCGGCGCGGAGATCACACCCGTGGGACTGTAGTTGTTGAACCAGGGACGCTGCAGCAACCAGATCAGGAAAAACTGCGCTGCCAGCGTGGTGACCGCCAGATAGAACCCCTTGATGCGCAGAGCCGGCAAGCCGAAGAGCACCCCCGTCCCCGCGGTGATCAGGCCCGCCAACAGGAAGATCACGGGCATGGGCAATTCGGTACGTGTCGCCAGGTTCCAGGCGGCGAAGGCACCGACGGCCATGAAACCACCGGTCCCCAGGGAGATTTGCCCGCAGTACCCCACAAGCAGGTTCAGGCCGATGGCCGCCAAGGCATAGATGAGGAACGGCAGCAGCAGCGCGTTCATCACATAGTTGGACGCCACCATCGGGATGACCAGGAAGGCCACCAGGAGCACACCGACCATAAAGATCTGATCGGTGCGCAACGGCAGAATGGCCTGGTCGGCTTCGTACGTCTTTTTGAACTGTCCGGATTCTCTATAGATCATGCCGTCAGATCCTTTCGATGATTTTTTCGCCAAACAGGCCTTCCGGCCGCCAGACCATGAATGCCATGGCAATGATGTAGGCGAACCAGTTGTCGATACCACCACCAATGATCGGGCCCAGGTACACCTCGGCCAACGCCTCACCAGCGCCGATGATCAGGCCGGCGATAATGGCCCCGTGAATGGACGTCAGGCCGCCGAGCAACAATACCGGCAAGGCCTTGAAGGCCACGTCCACCATAACGGGCTGCACACCCAAGGAGCCGCCCCAGACAATACCGGCGACCACCGCAACGACCCCGGCAACGGACCAGACAACGACCCAGACCGTGCTGAGCTTGATGCCGACCGATTGCGCGGCCTGGTGGTCATCCGCCACGGCGCGCAGCACGCGCCCCATGCGGGTCTTCTGGGCGAAGATCATAAGCAGGACCACCAACACGGCAACCATGAGGGCCGTGACGATGTCGTATTGCTGGAACAACATGTCACCAATGAACAACATGTCATCTGGCAGCCCGACATCCAGCGTCCGCGAGCGGCTGCCCCAGATGATTTCGGCAAAGCCGATAATGGCGAAGAAGATGCCGATGGTCGCCATGAACATGATAATCGGCTCCTGGTTCACCAGGTGCCGGAGCACGAAGCGCTCGATCACCCAGGCCAGACCGATCATCAACAGAATGGTGATGGGAATCGCCAGCCAATAGGGCACGCCCCAGTCACCGTACATACCGGCCATGAACATGGCAGCAAACAACACCATGGCGGCCTGGGCAAAGTTGAACACGCCTGAGGCCTTGAAGATCAGCACGAACCCGAGAGCGACCAGGGCGTACATGATCCCGGACATCAGGCCGCCGATCAGAACTTCGAAGAAGAACATCATGGTCAGGCTTCCCCCTCTTCCTGCACGCCCAGGTAGGCCTCGATCACCTTGGGATCGTTGCTCACCTCCTCCGGGGTGCCTTGGCCAATCATTTCACCGTGGTCCAGCACCACGATGCTGTCGGACAAGTCCATGACCACGCCCATATCGTGCTCAATCAGGCAGATGGTCATCCCGAACTCGTCGTTCACATCCAGGATGAACCGGGCCATGTCCTGTTTTTCTTCCAGGTTCATACCGGCCATGGGCTCGTCGAGCAGGAGCAGTTCCGGCTCGGCGGCCAGGGCACGCCCGAGCTCCACACGTTTCTGCAAGCCATACGGCAGCGTCCCCACCGCCGTCTTGCGTACGTGCTGTAGATTGAGGAAATCGATAATTTCCTCGCAGAACTTGCGGTGCTCCATCTCCTCGCGCTTGGCGCGACCAAACCAGAAGGCGTTCTCCAGCAGCGTCGCCTTCGTCTTGAGGTGACGGCCGGTCATGATGTTGTCCAGCGTGGACATGCCCTTGAACAGCGCGATGTTCTGGAAGGTACGCGCCACACCCTGGCTGGCGGTCACGTAGGGCCGCATTGCCTTGCGCGGCTGGCCCTTGTAGGTAATGGTCCCGGAGGTCGGGTGATAAAAGCCGTTGATGCAGTTCAGCATCGACGACTTGCCCGCCCCGTTGGGGCCGATGATCGAGAAAATTTCACCACGGCGGACCTCGAAGCTCACGCCACGCAGGGCGCGGACGCCCCCGAAGCGCAGTTCCACGTCTTCCACCTTCAGGAGCACCTCGGATGATCGGGCCCGGGACGTCACGTCTGCTGCATTTGCTGCCATGATCGTCATCCTGCCTTGCTAAGGGGCTGATAGGTTTCTGCGTCGCGGATGGCCAGATTCGCCCGGAGCTTGCCGGTGCTGCCATCCTCATAGGTGACCTGCACTTCCAGCTCCGCTTCGTCAGAGCCGTCATACAGGGCATTGATCAACGCCGCGTAACGCTCTGCCACAATCCGGCGACGCACCTTGCGGGTACGCGTGATTTCACCATCATCCGGATCCAACTCCTTGTGCAGGATCAGGAAACGATGAACCTGGATCGGCGCCATCTCGGGATCCTGGGACAGGTCGCGGTTGACCTCCTCCACCTCTTCCTTGATCAGGTCGTACACTTCCTTGCGGCCGGCCAGATCGACATAGCCGGTGAAGGAGATATTCTGCCGCTCCGCCCAATTACTGAGCGCCTCGAAGTCGATATTGATGAAGGCCGTGACGAAGTCCTTCTCGTGCCCGAAGGCCACCGCTTCCTTGATATGCGGGTGGAACTTGAGCTTGTTCTCGACGAACTTGGGACTGAACAGAGTACCGTTGTTGAGACGCCCCACATCCTTGGCACGGTCAATGATGCGCAGATGCCCGTCCTCGGTGAACATACCGGCATCACCACTGTGCACCCAACCGTCCTCGGTCTTGGTGTCCCGGGTGGCTTCCTCATTCTTGTAGTAAGCCATGAAGACGCCCGGGCTGCGGAACAGCACCTCACCACGCTCATCCAGCTTGATTTCCACACCCTCTCCGGGCGGCCCCACGGTATCCGGCCGCACATCGTCATCACGCTGCAGGCACAGGTACACGGAGCACTCAGTCTGACCGTAGAGCTGCTTGAGGTTCACACCCAGAGCACGGAAAAAGTCGAAGATATCTGGCCCCAAGGCCTCGCCGGCGGTATAGGCCAGGCGGATGCGGCTGAAACCCAGGACGTTGCGCAGCGGGCCATAGACCAGCCAATCGCCCAAGGCATAGTGCAGGCGCTCACCCAGGGACACGGGCTTGCCTTCCAGCAGCCGCACACCCACCTTGCGGGACACCTTCATGAAGTGGTTGAAGACAGCACGCTTCAGGCGGCTGGCATTCTCCATGCGCACCATCACGCTGGTGATCAGGTTTTCCCAGATACGGGGCGGGGCGAAGAAATACGTGGGACCGATCTCGCGCAGATCGGTCATCACCGTTTCCGGCGACTCCGGGCAATTGATGCAAAAGCCCGAGATCAGACTTTCACCGTATGTGATGAAATGATCCCCCACCCACGCCATAGGCAGGTACGCCAGGGTCTCATCGTTTTCCGTGATGTTGTCGAACTTGATCGCCAGCCGACCGGTTTCAATGAGGTTGTTGTAGCTCAACATCACGCCTTTGGGGCGCCCGGTGGTGCCTGAGGTGTAGACGATGATCGACAGGTCCTCGCCCTTGCCCTGGGCCGCTTCCTGCTCGAAGAAGCCGCTGTGCTGACGGGCATACTCGCGACCCTTTTCCTGCACACTTGTCAACGCATGCAGGAACGGTTCGGCGTAGCTGCGCAGGCCGCGCGGATCATCGTAGACCATCACTTCCAGGCTCGGCACCTGATCCTTGATCTCCAGTACCTTGTCCACCTGCTCCTGGTTTTCCACCACGGCAAAGCGGACCTCGGCATGATCCAGAACGTACTGCATTTCCTCGCCGACGGAATCCTGGTAGAGCGGTACCGGCACGGCGCCCATAGCCTGCGCGGCACAGACCGCCCAGTAAAGCTGCGGCCGGTTATCGCCGATGATGGCAACCTTATCGCCGCGTTCCAGCCCCAGCGCCTTGAGGCCGCCGGCAAGCGCCTGCACCTCATCCAGCACCTGGCTCCAGGTCCAGGTCTGCCAGATGCCGAGATCCTTCTCGCGCATGGCATCCTTGTCCGGGCGAACCTTGGCGTTGTTCATCAACAGTTTCGGGAAGGTATCCAGCTCACTGGCAGCCATGGTGCCGACCCCCTGCATGGTTCAAACGGATACTTGAACGAAAAATTGGACACGCCGATACGCCCGCGAGCCCCGAAGCGGGCGGCGGGCGCAGCGACGATGCGGAACGGAAAACGGGCCCCACGGCAACACTTGCGCGCCGAGGGCTGCCCGCTGAAAGACGGACACACCTCAAGGGTCTCTCCTCCAAGTTTCTTTCGCGGCCCGAATTATTATTAACCGCGCTTATACCTTGCTTATTGCCGTTTCAGGCTACCCGTATCGCCGAGCATTCCACAAGCGGCTTTTATCGGCCCAAACCACGGGGCTTCCACCCCGATACGGCAAGAACGCGTAATAGCTATACACAAAGAAGCTGCATCAAGCTGTCGTTTCCGCGACAATCTGCAAATGAAAGTCAGAAAATTCGCCACACGAACGCATCCCGCCATGTCAAACAGCGGACATTCCTCCAACAGACAGACCCCGGCCAGGCCGGATTCCGAACTCCGGCAGACGGGCACGCCAAGCCTGGACGACATGTTGCGTAACTCCATCTGGGCGCGCGACCTGGACCCGGTCGCCTTCGACAACGTTCGCGGCCAGATCACCGAGCGGCGCGTGGCTCCGGGGGAGCATGTCTGCCACCAGGGACGCTCCGCCGTGCACTGGATCGGTGTTATCGAAGGATTGGTAAAACTAACCGGGGTTTCGCCGGAGGGCAAGACCGTGACCTTCACCGGCGTCAATGCCGGGGGGTGGTTCGGCGAGGGCTCCTTGCTCAAGGATGAGCCCCGCCGCTACGATGGTTGCGCGGTCGGCCATACGCGTGTCGCCCTGATGCCGCGCAGCACGTTCAGCTGGCTGCTGGACAACAGCATTGCTTTCAACCGCTTTCTGCTGCACCAGCTTAACGAGCGTCTCGGCCTGTTCATCTCGATGGTGGGGTATGACCGCATGCTCCGGCCGGAGGCGCGTGTGGCACGGTGCCTGGCGACGCTGTTCAATCCGTACCTCTACCCCAACAGTTCGCTGAGTCTGCAGCTCTCACAGGAGGATGTGGCCCAGCTGGCCGGGATGTCCCGGCAACGGGTTAACCAGGCCTTGCGTGAACTGGAGGAAGCCGGCTTGCTGAATGTGGAATATGGCCGTATCAATGTCCGGGACCTGGCGGCGCTTGAGGCTTACGACGGCTAGCCCGGACCCCGAACGCGCCCGATGCAATCGAATAACAGTGCGTGCCCGACACGCAGGAGGAGACATCCATGCAGACACCCGGTGTTCCGGCTCCGAACCATGTCCCGCTGACGCCGCTATCGCTGCTCGACTGGGCGGTGACCGTCTACCCACGCAAGACAGCGGTAATCTACGGCGACCAGCGCATGGATTACGCCCAGTACGACGCCCGTTGCCGCCGCCTGGCAGCGGCCCTGGTCCGGCGCGGCCTGAAACCTGGGCAGACCGTGGCCGCCATGTTGCCCAACATCCCGCCCATGCTGGAGGCGCATTTCGGCGTTCCCATGGCCGGAGGCATCCTCAACACCATCAATATCCGGCTGGACGCACGAACCATCGCCTTCATCCTCGACCATGGCGAGGCAAAGGTGCTGCTGACCGACACCGCGTTCGCGCCGGTGATCCGTGAAGCCCTCAGCCTGGTGAAACACAAGCCGTTGGTGGTGGATATTCACGACGCACTGGGGCCGGGCGGCGACGCTCTGGGCGACGTGGATTACGAAACCCTGCTGGCGGAGGGCGAGCCGGACTTCCGGTGGCAATGGCCAGCAAGCGAGATGGACACCATCAGCCTGAACTACACCTCGGGCACCACCGGCAATCCGAAGGGTGTGCTTTACCATCACCGCGGCGCCCACCAAGGCGCTTTCAGCAACATTATCGCCTGTCAGATGGGCCAACAGCCCACCTACCTGTGGACGCTGCCCATGTTCCACTGCAACGGCTGGCGCTTTCCGTGGACCCTACCCGCCGTTGCGGGCACCAGCGTCTGCCTGCGTGCAGTGGATCCGGCCGAGATTTTCTACCTGCTGGAAGCGGAGAAGGTGACGCATTTCTGTGGCGCCCCGCTGGTGCTGAACATGCTGTGCAATGCGCCGGAGGCCAACACGCTCAATCTGAAGCAGCCGGTGACAGCGTACGTGGGCGGTGCGGCACCGCCATCATCGGTGATCGGAGCACTGGAGAATATCGGCATCCACGTGGTGCATCTCTACGGTCTCACGGAGACCTATGGCCCGTCCCATTACTGCGCCTGGCAGTCCGAGTGGGACGCGCTGGATGCGGACGCACGGGCCGAGCAGACCGCGCGTCAGGGCGTGCGTTATCTCACCATCGAGGACAGCATGGTGGCGGATCCGGACACCATGGAGCCGGTACCCATGGACGGTCAGACCCTGGGCGAGATCATGGTGCGCGGCAACAGCGTGATGAGCGGCTACCTGAAAAACCCGGACGCCACAGAAGAGGCTTTCCGGGGCGGCTGGTACCACACCGGCGATCTGGCAGTCTGGCACGCGGACGGCTATCTGGAGATCAAGGATCGGGCCAAGGACATCATCATCTCCGGTGGGGAGAATATTTCCACCATTGAGGTGGAGGACATCCTCTACCGCCATCCGGCCGTGCTGGAGGCGGCCGTGGTATCCGCCCCCAGCGAGCGCTGGGGCGAGACGCCCTGTGCCTTTGTCACGCTGAAATCCGGCAAGGAGGACACCACGGCAGACGAGATCATCGCCTGGTGCAAGGACAATCTCGCCGGCTTCAAGGTACCGCGCCACATCATTTTCGGCGAACTGCCAAAGACATCGACCGGCAAGATCCAGAAGTTCGTGCTGCGTGACCAGGCGAGCGATCTGGACGACAGCAAGGTGGCGCATCGTTCCAGCAAAGGTTGAGCGGAACCGGCCCGGGATCCGGGCCTGGGGCTTCGACTCGGCCGGTTGGGCAGAATCTGCACTCGGACTGTCGGCCGGAGGGACCCGTCCGACAAGCCTACAGGGATGTATTCATGCGTGTCCGCGACACATCCCCCGACCGCGAGCCGATCGAAGCCGCCGAGCGGCCCTCTGAATAGCCCCCGGGACCTCAATGCTTTACCATCCTCCCTCATGCTGACCTATCCCGATATCGATCCCGTCGCCCTGCAACTGGGGCCGCTTGCCATCCATTGGTATGGGCTTATGTATGGCGTGGGTTTCCTGGCCGGCTGGTGGCTTGGCCGGGTGCGCGCGAAGCAGCCCTGGCGACCGGTGAAACCACCACAGATGGAAGACCTGGTGCTCTACGTGGCGCTGGGCGTGATCCTGGGCGGGCGGATCGGCTACATCCTGTTCTACGACATGGGTCAGGTGGCCAACGACCCGCTGCGCCTGATCCGCCTCTGGGAAGGCGGCATGAGCTTCCATGGCGGGCTGCTTGGCGTGATCATTGCCTGCCTGCTGTTCGTGCGGAAGACGGGCGTTTCATTCCTGCGCCTCATGGATTTTGTTGCACCATTGGTGCCCATCGGACTTGGCGCCGGGCGCATCGGCAACTTCATCAACGGGGAACTCTGGGGCAAACCCACCGACCTGCCCTGGGGCATGGTGTATGCCCCCCTGGGGCCGGACCCGCGCCACCCGTCGCAGCTCTACCAGTTCCTGCTGGAAGGCGTGGTGCTGTTCATCGCCCTGTGGCTGTTCTCGCGCAAACCGCGGCCCACCATGTCGGTCTCCGGCCTGTTCCTCGTGCTCTACGGCTTGTTCCGGTTCATCGTCGAATTCGCCCGCATGCCGGACGCCCACATCGGCTACCTGGCCTTCGGCTGGGTCACCATGGGGCAGGTACTCTCGCTGCCGATGATGGCCGGCGGCGTCCTGCTGCTGTTCTTGGCATACCGGAATCATGCGATTCCCGGGCCCGGGAGGTAACGGACATGCAACAGTATCTGGACTTGATGCGCCGCGTACGGAATGAGGGGGTCCGCAAAGAAGACCGCACCGGCACCGGAACCTTGTCCGTCTTTGGCCACCAGATGCGGTTCGACCTGGCCGACGGCTTTCCGCTGGTCACCACCAAAAAGGTCCACCTCAAATCCATCATTCACGAGCTGCTCTGGTTCCTGCGGGGCGACAGCAATATCGCCTATCTCAAGGAACACGGCGTCAGCATCTGGGATGAATGGGCCGACGAGAACGGCGACCTGGGCCCGGTGTACGGTGTACAGTGGCGCTCATGGCCGCTACCGGACGGGGGGTCACTGGACCAGATCGCCCGGGTCGTTGAGCAGATCAGGCACACACCGGATTCACGCCGGCTGATCGTCAGCGCCTGGAACCCGGCGGAGGTGGACCAGATGGCACTGCCACCCTGCCACACCCTGTTCCAGTTTTACGTGGCGGACGGACGTCTGTCCTGCCAGTTGTACCAGCGCAGCGCGGACATCTTCCTGGGCGTGCCATTCAACATCGCTTCCTATGCGCTGTTGGCCTTGATGGTGGCCCAGGTCACCGGGCTGCGGCCGGGGGAGTTCATCCACACACTGGGCGACGCGCACCTGTATACCAACCACCTGGAGCAGGCCGACCTGCAACTGCAGCGGCAACCCTACCCTTTGCCGCAGATGCGACTCAACCCGGCGATCAAGGACATTTTCGGCTTCCAGTATGCCGACTTCACGCTGGAGAATTACCGCTTCCACCCGCATATCAAAGCCCCCGTGGCGGTCTAACCAATTATGCCGGCACGTATCTCACTGATCGCCGCACTCACACCGGACCGCGTGATTGGCCGCAACAACGATTTGCCATGGCGGATCCGCTCAGACCTGCGACACTTCCGGCGCCTGACCGTAGGCAAGCCGGTGATCATGGGCCGGCGCAATCACGAGTCCATCGGGCGCCCCTTGCCGGAGCGGCGCAACATCATCATCACCCGGGACCCGGCCTTCCGTGCCGAGGGCTGTCTGGTGGCCCATAGCCCGGAACAGGCGTTGGCACTGGCCGGCGACGCCGAGGAAATCATGATTATCGGCGGCGCCGAGATCTACGCTGTGTTCTTCCCCCTGGCAGACCGGCTCTATCTGACCTGGGTGCAGGCGGACATCAGCGGCGACACGCGCTTCCCCGCTTTCAATGCCGATGAATGGAAGGTGGTTGAGGAGCAGCGCCAGGAACCGGGTCCGGACACCCCCTATCCGCTGGTCTACCAGACGCTGGACCGCGGCCGCTGAGAAAATGCTGCGGCGGACTGTGACGGACGCCAGGAACTGATACAATACCTGTACACTGCGGCCGAACAGCACCAGGGAGCGATACGCCTTGACGAAGGGCCTGTACCCGATTCGGACCATTTCAGCGATGACCGGCGTGAACCCGGTGACCTTGCGTGCCTGGGAGCGCCGTTACGGCTTGATTCAGCCGCAGCGCACCCCCAAAGGTCACCGTCTTTACACGGAACAGGACCTGGAGCGGATCCAGCAGATTCTGATGCTGTTGGAGCGGGGCATTCCCATCAGCCAGGCGAAATCGGTGCTGGAAGGGCGCGAGGCCGGTATTGAGGAAACCTCCAGCCCAGACGTGGCCACCCACTCCGGCTGGCATGCACTGCGTCGCGAATGGGAAGCGGCCCTGCGCTCGGCGGATGATCACCGTCTGGAACAGGCCCATGCGTCGGCATTGGGTCTGTTTCCTGCCGACTGCGTGCTCCGCGAGCTGGCACTGCCGCTGCTGGACGAACTTCAGCAGGCCGAGGCCGACAACGCTGCTGCGGCGTTCCAGTTCCGTTTCCTGCGCAGCTTTCTGCGTAACAAGCTTGCGGCGCGCCTGCACCACCAGGGTGCTTATGCCAGCGGACCGCGGCTGCTGCTAGCCGCGCCCATCGGCAGCTGTGACGACCTGCCCTTGCTACTCCTGGCCACAGCAGCCCAGCGTCACGGCTACCGCTGTGTATTACTGGGTGGCGATGTGCCCCTCCACGCCCTCAAGCACGCAATGGACGCGGGCAGTTGCACCGGGCTGGTGCTGACCGGCAGCACCGCGACACCGCCCGACGGGTTGATGCAACACCTGGAGGCCGCGGAACTCCCCGTGTTCCTGCTGGACGGCGCCGCCAGCTGGGCGGACCATGGCGGCGCACAGCACTTCATCCCGGTTCCGCGCGTGGATGCTGCTCTGGATATCATTGGCCGCAGCATCCCCCCCATGTCCGGAGGCATGCCCCTGCAGGGGTTTGCATGACCGGCCCGAGTATCGTCTGGCTCCGTCGGGATCTTCGCCTGCGGGACAATCCGGCCCTGTATCGGGCCGCAGCCCTGGGGCCGGTGCTCCCTGTCTACATCCACGCGCCCGAGGAAGAGGGAAATCACGCTACCGGTGCTGCCGGCGCCTGGTGGCTTCACTGTGCGCTGCGGGAACTGCAGCAAGAGCTGAAGGCCTGTTCATCCCGCCTGCTCATCCTCCGCGGCGAGGACAGCCTGGCGGTGCTGCGCCGGCTCATTCGTGACACCGACGCAGCAGCGGTGTTGTGGAACCGGCGTTACGAGCCGGCCGGCATCCAGGTGGACCGCAGGGTCAAGGCTGCCCTGCGGGAAGATGGGATTCGCGCCGAGAGCTTTCCCGGCAACCTGCTCCGGGAGCCCTGGGAGGTGCAACGCAAGGATGGCGGCAGCTTCCGCGCCTTTACCCCATTCTGGCGTGCCAGTCACCGCCTGCCACCACCCGCGACACCGTTACCAGCACCGCAGCTTGAGCCGCCTGCGCACTGGCCCGACAGCCTGGAACCCGATGAGCTGGAACTGCTGCCACGCATACCCTGGTATCGCGGCTTCGAATCCTGTTGGCAGCCCGGTGAGCAAGGCGCCAACACCGCACTGGACATCTTTGTGCGGAACCAGCTGTCCGGCTATGCCGGACACCGTGACCTGCCCGGCACGCCGGGCACCTCCCGGCTGTCGCCACACCTGCACTTCGGCGAACTCAGCCCGCGTCAGGTCTGGGCGGCAGTTCATGCCTCCCGGCAATACGATAGCGACAGTGCCACCACGTTTCTCTCCGAACTCGGCTGGCGGGAGTTCGCCCACCACCTCCTGTACTACCACCCGCAGATGCCGGATACGCCCCTGGACCGACGCTTCGAGGAGTTCCCCTGGGCCGAGGAACAGGAAGGTCCGCTGCAGACCTGGCAACAGGGTCAGACCGGCATCCCCATCGTCGATGCAGGGATGCGGGAACTGTGGCATACGGGCTGGATGCACAACCGCGTCCGGATGATCGTCGGATCACTGCTGACCAAGAACCTGCGCATCCCCTGGCAGCGTGGCGAGCGCTGGTTCCGTGACACACTGGTGGACGCCGACCTGGCCAGCAACAGCATGGGCTGGCAATGGGTACAGGGGTGCGGCGCCGACGCGGCGCCCTACTTCCGCATTTTCAACCCGGTTCGCCAGGGCGAACGTTTCGACCCGGACGGCACGTATGTGCGCCGCTGGGTACCGGAGCTGGCGCGCCTGCCCACCGGAAACCTGCATGCCCCCTGGGATGCTTCTGTATGCACCCTGCGGAAAGCGGGCGTTACACTAGGGGAGACATACCCGGAACCGCTGGTGGATCTTGGCACATCGCGCAAGGCCGCGCTGGACGCCTACCAGACCATCCGGAACGGCTGAAAATAATACCCACCGGGGTATAATGCGGTTCATTGGACGACCCGTCGTCGGCCCTTGTCGGGCCGGTGCAGGAGCATGCATGGCCTCACCTCGACTGAAGCAATGGTTCACCATCCTGGAGTGGTTGCCCAACGCCCGCGGGCGGCAACTGCAGGACGATCTGCTGGCAGGCGTCATCACGGCGCTGCTGCTGGTGCCGCAGGGCATGGCCCTGGCCCTGCTGGCGGGCCTGCCCCCTGTCGTCGGGCTGTATGCGGGGATACTCCCACCCCTAGTGTATGCCATCTTTGGCACCAGCCGGACGCTGGCGGTGGGCCCGGTGTCCGTGGCCGCGCTCCTGGTGGCGAATGCACTGGGTGGCCTGGGCGCGGAACCCGGCAGCACCGAATGGCTGCACGGGGCCGTGCAACTGGCCGCGATGTCCGCCGCCCTGTTGCTGATCATGGGGTTGCTGCGTCTGGGTGAGCTGGCCAACTTCCTGAGTCACCCCGTGCTGTCCGGCTTCACCAGCGGCGCCGCGGTGGTGATCATCGTCAGTCAGCTGCCGCAGCTCACCGGCATCCCGCTCCCCGGAGACGCGAACCTGCTGACCCAGCTGTATACGCTGATCATCGGCATACCGCAGCTTAGTCTTGGACCAGTGCTGTTCGGCGGTGGTTCGCTCGCCCTGCTGTGGCTGGCGCGCCATTCCCTGGTGCGCTGGCTGGCGCGGATGGGCATATCACCCCGCCTGGCGCTGGTGGCCAGCCGCGCCGCCCCGCTGGTGATCGTGCTGGGCGCCACCGGCGTCTCGGCACTCGGTGGGCATGGCCTGCCCGGTCTGAGCCTGGTTGGAGACATACCCCGCGGTCTGCCCATGCCCTCGCTGGGCTTCCTTGGCGGTGATGGCTGGCGCGAGTTGTTGCCGGCGGCGCTGGTCATCAGCCTGGTGGGCTATGTGGAGAGCGTCTCCGTGGCCCGGGTGCTGGCATGGCGTCGCCGGGAGCGGGTGGACCCGAACCAGGAGTTGATCGCTCTGGGCGCCGCCAACGCCGGGGCAGCACTAACCGGCACGATGCCGGTGGCTGGCGGATTCGCCCGCTCCATGGTCAACTTCGAGGCAGGCGCCCGCACACAGTTGGCGGGCGTCATCACCGCAGTACTGGTCGCACTGGCGGCGCTGTTATTCACCCCCGTGTTCCGCTATCTGCCGCTGGCTGTGCTGGCAGCAGTGATTATCGTCGCGGTCATTCCGCTGATCGATGTGCATGCACTGAAGGCCGCCTGGCGCTTTGACAAGGCCGACGGCACCGCATTGGGGGTGACGTTCCTGGGCGTCGTGCTGGTGGATATCGAGCTGGGGCTGGTCTTCGGATTGGCGGTATCTCTCGGCGTCTTCCTGTGGCGTACCGGTCATCCGCATGCTGCGGTCGTGGGCCGGGTTCCTGGTACGGAGCACTTCCGCAATGTGGACCGGCACAACGTGGAGACCTGGCCTCATCTGCTCCTGTTGCGTGTGGATGAGAGCCTGTATTTCGCCAACACGGCCATTCTTGAGCAGGCGGTGGCGGCGCGGGTGGCTGAACAACCGGAGCTACGCCATGTGGTGCTCGTGTGCAGTGCGGTCAACCGGATTGACTTCAGCGCGCTGGAGACACTGGAACAGCTGGCGGACAACCTGTCGCGCAGCGGTATCACGCTCCATCTGGCCGAGGTAAAGGGTCCGGTGATGGACCGTCTGCGTGGATCCGGCCTGCTGGACGCCATGGGCGGTGGCCGGATTTTCCTTAGCAGCGAGGAGGCCGTGGAGTATCTGGGCACCCGGGTACCGCCTAAACCGGAGAGTACCGGCGACTGAGCGACCAGCCGTGACTCAGCCGTACTTGGTCAGCAACCGCGTCAGCTCCTCCAGCTTGTCACGCGCCGCCTCAGGTAGTTCACCCCCGGGCATATCCCGCTCGATGGCGCACGCGAGCATTTCGTAGAACGCCTTATCCAGCGCCTTGCGTGAGGCAGACAATTGCTGGGCTACATCCTCACAGGGGCGCTGCGCCTCTATCATGCGGCGGATGGCGCGCAGTTGACCCTCCGCGCGGGCCAGGCGCGCCACCAGCGCGCGGCGTCGCGGATCCAGTTCCGGAAGCACGTCGGTATCGGTTGCGGCGGACATGGGACTCTCTCGATTGAAGCTTAACGTCTGTATAATCGGCGCCTTGCGGTACTTTCGACGCCTGTTTTTGTACCGTTCACTTAAATCATACTCCACAGGGTATGTTTTCAACAGCCCATCGTCAGCCGAGCCGTTCCATGACCCAGACGCCCAGCGCCCTGTACGAATCCAGCCTGAAATCCCTGTCGTTGATCCAGCGCGGCAAGGTGCGGGACATCTACGAAGTGGACGCGCAGCATTTGCTGATCGTGACCACCGACCGGCTGTCCGCCTTTGATGTGATCCTGCCGGACCCCATACCCGGCAAGGGCGCGGTGCTGACGGCGGTTTCCTGCTTCTGGTTCCACCGCCTTGCGAACATCATTCCGAACCATTTGGCAGACATGCCGCTGGAACAGGCGGTGCCCGATGCCGATGACCGCGCCCAGGTGGCCGGACGCGCGGTGGTGGTCAAACGCCTGCAGCCACTGCCGGTGGAGGCCATCGCCCGCGGCTATCTGATCGGCTCCGGATGGAAGGATTACCAGCAGACCGGCTCGGTCTGCGGCATCAGCCTGCCGGAAGGCCTGCGTCAGGCCGACCGCCTGCCTGAGCCCATTTACACCCCGTCCACCAAGGCCGCCGTGGGCGATCACGACGAAAACGTGAGCTTCGAGCAGACGGTGGACTTGCTGGGGCAGGACCGGGCGGAACAGGTCAGGGAGGTGACACTGACGCTGTATCGCGAGGCAGCGGCTTACGCCCTGGAACGCGGCATCATGATTGCTGACACGAAATTCGAGTTCGGCCTGGATGCAAACGGTGCGCTAGTGCTCATCGATGAGGCGCTGACACCGGATTCATCCCGTTTCTGGCCGGCCGACCAATACCAGCCAGGCATGTCGCCGCCCAGTTTCGACAAGCAGTTCGTACGTGATTACCTGGAAACACTGGACTGGGACAAGACCCCGCCCGGCCCCCGGTTGCCGGAGGCAATCCTTCAGAAAACCGCCCAGAAATATCAGGAGGCCCAGCGACGCCTGCTGGGCAACTGAGCAAACGCAGGTGCGCGGCGCTCAGCCGCGCGCCCGCTCCTCCAGCACCGCCACCGCGGGCAGCGTCTTGCCCTCGAGAAACTCCAGAAAAGCACCGCCGCCGGTGGAGATATACGAAATCCGGTCCCCCACGCCATATTTGGCCACCGCGGCCAGGGTGTCCCCGCCGCCGGCAATGGAGAATGCCGGGCTGTCGGCGATGGCCCGGGCCAGAGCGCGCGTACCCTCACCGAACTGGTCGAACTCGAACACGCCCACCGGACCGTTCCAGACGATGGTGCCGGCCTGCTTGAGCAGTTCTGTATAACGGCCGGCGGTCTCAGGGCCGATATCAAGAATCAGGTCATCCGCAGCCACTTGGGCAACAGTCTTGGTTTCCGCAGCGGCATCCTCGGCGAAGGCCTTGGCGGTGACCACATCACCGGGGACCGGGATCTCACCGCCCCGCTCCCGGGCCTGCTGCATCAACGCCTGAGCCTGGGGGACCAGGTCGGCTTCATGGAGCGAGTTACCCACCGGGTGACCGGCAGCCGCGATAAAGGTGTTGGCAATCCCACCGCCGACGATGAGCTGATCCACTTTGTCCGCCAGGGATTCCAGCACGGTCAGCTTAGTAGACACCTTGGAGCCCCCGACGATGGCAACCATGGGCCGTTTCGGCTCCTTGAGCGCTTTCCCCAGGGCATCCAGTTCGGCAGCCAGCAACGGCCCGGCACAGGCCACAGGCGCGAAGCGCGCCACACCGTGGGTGGAGGCCTGGGCGCGATGGGCGGTGCCGAAGGCGTCCATCACGTAAATGTCGCACAGGGCAGCCATACGGCGACTCAGGGCTTCATCGTCCTTTTTCTCGCCGGCGTTGAAGCGCACGTTCTCGCACAGCACCAGCTGCCCCGGCTCCACGTCCACGCCGTCCAGCCACTCCCGCACCAGCCTAACCGGCTGCCCCAGAAGGTTATGCAGACACTCCGCCACCGGAGCCAGTGAGGCGTCCGGATCAAACGCACCTTCCTTTGGCCGGCCAAGATGGCTCATGACCATGACCCGGGCTCCGGCCTCCAACGCCTGGCGGAGCGTGGGGAGGCTGGCGCGGATACGGGTGTCGTCCGCCACCTTTCCGGCCTTCAGCGGCACATTGAGATCCTGACGGATCAGTACGCGCTTGCCGCCCAGTGCCAGGTCAGTCATACGAAGTACGGACATTGGCGTATTCCTTTCGCTGCACTCAATGATTCAGGCATGTTGACGTTCGGTGGGCTTCGATCCGAATCTCCGGCTCCAAGCCTCGGCCACATCCAGCATGCGGCTGGCGAAGGCCCATTCATTGTCAAACCAGGCCATCAGGTGCAGCAGGCGGTCGCCGCTGACCTGCGTCTGTGTGCCGTCGATCGTGGCCGAACGCACGTCATGGTTGAAGTCGCAGGAGGCGTGCGGCAGCTCACTGTAGCCCAGTATGCCCTTCAGAGATCCGTCGGCCGCCTGCCGCAGCACGCCGTTCACCGCTTCCGCCGTGGCCGGCTGCGCGAGCTGCACACAGATGTCCAGCGCCGAGACATTGGGCGTGGGCACGCGCAGGTGGTGCGCCTGCACCCGACCGCTGAGCTGTGGCAGCAGCCGCTCGATACCCCGGGCCAGGCCGGTGGAGACCGGCACAATGGAATTCATGGCCGAGCGTGTCCGCCGCAGATCCGTGCGGTGATAACCATCCAGCACCGGCTGGTCGTTCATGGCGGAGTGCACTGTGGTAACGCTGGCAGCGGCCACACCAACGGTTTCGTCCAGCAGTTTCAGCACCGGCACGATGCAATTCGTGGTGCAGGAGGCATTCGAGACGATGCGCATATCGGCGTCGAGTTGCTCATGATTCACCCCCATGACAACGGTGCAATCCGCCTCTTTCTCACTGTACATGGGGTTCGACACCAGCAGACGGGGCACGCCGATGGCCAGAAAACGTTCTGCGGTGGCACGGTCTCCGAAACTACCGGAGCAGTCCAACACCAGATCCACCCCGGACCAGTCCGCGCCCTCCGGTTCGGTTGCATGGCTGACGCGGATGGCATCGCCTTCCACCCGCAGGCCGTTTCTGCCCTGCTCCACCACTCCGGGAAAACGGCCGTGGTTGGAGTCGAACCGGGTGAGATGCACCATACTCTCCAGGTCCGAGGGCTCATTGATGGCCACGACCTGCATACGCGCGCGGCGCCCGGACTCATACAGGGCGCGCAGCACGCAACGGCCGATGCGGCCGTAACCATTGATCGCGAGTCTCAACAAGCCTCAGCGCTCCAGCAGGCTGCGGGCCGTGTCGACCACGCTGTCCACCGTGAACCCGAAGTGTGTGAACAGGGCGTCGGCCGGCGCGGACTCGCCAAAACCGTCCATGCCGATCACGGCACCGTCCAGGCCCACGAACCGGTACCAATAATCCACATGCGCGGCTTCCACGGCCAGGCGACGCCTGACAGAGGAGGGAATCACCTGTTCACGGTAGGATGCATCCTGCGCCATGAACACCTCGACACAGGGCAGAGACACCAGGCGCACACGGACGCCGCCGGCGGTCAGCCGATCCCATGCCTGCGCCGCCAGTTCCACTTCGGATCCGGTGGCCAGTAGCAACAGCTCGGGCTCACCATCACAGTCCCGCAGCACGTAGCCGCCGCGACTAATCTCACCAAGCTGCTCCGCGTTGCGTTCCTGGCAGGGCAGCCCCTGGCGCGTGAGCACCAGGCAGCTGGGGCCATCCGCACGCTCGATGGCCGCGCGCCAGGCGGCAGCGGTCTCCACCGAATCACAGGGGCGCCAGACATCAAGCCCCGGGATCAGGCGCAAGCTGGCCAGATGCTCCACCGGCTGGTGGGTGGGGCCGTCCTCCCCCAGGCCGATGGAGTCATGGGTGTAGACCATGATGTTACGCAGCTTCATCAGTGCGGCCATGCGCACGGCATTGCGCGCGTAATCGGAGAACACCAGGAACGTGCCACCGTAGGGCAGGAAACCACCGTGCAGCGCGAGACCGTTCTGAATGGCGGTCATGGCGAACTCGCGCACACCGTAGTAGATGTAGTTGCCATCACCGTCATCCGCGGTGACCGGTGCGCAGCCAGACCATTTGGTGTTGTTGGAACCGGTAAGATCGGCGGAGCCCCCGATGAGTTCCGGCAGATACGGTCCCAGGCCGTCCAGCGCGTTCTGCGACGCCTTGCGGGTGGCAACCTTTTCGCCCTGATCGGCAATTTTTCTGAGCAGCGCATCGGCATGTTCAGCGAAGTGTTTCGGCAGGTCCCCGGCCATACGCCGTTCGAATTCCGCCGCCAGTTCCGGGTGCGCCTTGCGATAGGCTTCCAGCGTTGCCGTCCAGGCGGCCTCCGCCTCGCCGCCGGCGGCGCGGGCCTCATACCCTTCGTAGATGGCCTGCGGGATCTCGAACGGGGCATGCTCCCAGTTGAGGAATTCGCGTGTGGCCTGGATCTCGTCGTCACCCAGCGGCGCACCGTGCACACTGTGGGAGCCGCAGGCGTTGGGGGCGCCAAAGCCGATCACGGTCTTGCAGCAGACCAGCGTCGGGCGGTCGGTGACCCGCCGCGCCTCCTCGGTGGCGCGTTTGACCGCCTCGGCGTCATGACCGTCCACATTCTCGATCACATGCCATCCATAGGCGCGGAAACGGCGCGGGGTGTCGTCAGTGAACCAGCCTTCGACCTTGCCGTCGATGGAGATCCCGTTGTCATCGTAGAACACCACCAGCTTGCCCAGCCCCAGCGTACCGGCCAGGGAGCAGGCTTCGTGAGAGATGCCTTCCATCAGGCATCCGTCGCCGGCGAAGCAATAGGTGAAGTGGTCCACCAGCGTGTGGCCCGGGCGGTTGAACTGGGCTGCGAGCACCTTCTCCGCCAGAGCGAGCCCCACCGCATTGGCCAGGCCCTGCCCCAACGGACCGGTGGTGGTCTCCACACCCGGGGTGTAGCCGTACTCCGGGTGCCCAGGGGTTTTGGAGTGCAGTTGCCGGAAATTGCGCAGTTCCTCCATGGGCAGGTCGTAGCCGCTGAGATGCAGCAGGCTGTAAATCAGCATGGAGCCGTGACCGTTGGAGAGCACAAAGCGATCCCGGTTCACCCAGTTCGGGTTGGCGGGATTATGACGGAGGAAGTCGTTCCACAGCACTTCCGCAATATCCGCCATTCCCATGGGCGCACCCGGATGACCGGATTTTGCCCGCTGGACGGCATCCATGCTGAGGGCTCGAATGGCATTGGCGAGTTCGCGGCGCGACGGCATTGATGCGGATCTCCAGGTTGCTGCGGCTTTCAGCTTCGGGGACGACAGCTGTCTGTCAGACTTGTGCGAGGGCGCGGGTTGGCCGGGCGGCCCGGGGGCAACACCACAGCCAGACAATCCGGCCAGCACGTCTGCGGCCGGCGCCCGATCATATAAGGGCCGCAATTTTCTAGGAATTCGCCTCCCGGAGCAAGCCACGCGACCCAGCCTCGCGATGGCCCCTGCCGTCGCTGGCCTGTCGTCAAGCGGTTTCATGCACGGTACACTTTCACTCTCGTGCGTCACACGGGCGCCTGAAACCCGTTAACACAACACTCCGGGCCGACCGGCGACTGTAGGAGGATGAGGGTGAAAAGTTTCCTGTTTACGTCGGAATCCGTTTCCGAGGGCCATCCGGACAAGATGGCCGACCAGATTTCGGACGCAGTGCTGGACGCTATACTGGAACAGGATCCGCAGGCGCGCGTGGCCTGCGAAACGCTCACCAAGACCGGCATGATCGTCCTGGCCGGCGAACTCACGGTCGATCCATCCGTGAACATCGACTTCGA
Organism: Ectothiorhodospiraceae bacterium; assembly: GCA_007125985.1. GTDB lineage: Bacteria > Pseudomonadota > Gammaproteobacteria > Nitrococcales > Aquisalimonadaceae > LSCE01. Next base: position 44,802 of record SLCE01000084.1, read on the forward strand.
GGACCTGGCCCGCGCCACAGTGCGCCGCATCGGCTACACCTCGTCCGAGATGGGGTTTGACGCCGAGACCTGCGCCTTCATCAATGCCCTGGGTAAGCAGTCACCTGATATCCGCCAGGGCGTGGATCGGGAAACCCCCGAGGCCCAGGGCGCCGGCGATCAGGGCATCATGTTCGGCTATGCCTGCAACGAAACCGATGTGCTCATGCCGGCCGCCATCACTTACGCGCATCGACTGGTGCAGCGGCAGGCCGAGGTGCGACGCTCCGGCCAATTGCCCTGGCTGCGCCCGGATGCCAAGAGCCAGGTCACGCTCCGTTACGACAACGGTCGCCCTGTGGGCGTGGACGCGGTGGTGCTATCCACCCAGCACGCACCGGAAATCACCCAGAGTGAACTGAAGGAAGCGGTGATTGAGGAAATCATCAAGCCGGTGCTGCCTCAGGACTGGATCACCACGGACACCCGCTACCTGATCAACCCCACCGGTAAGTTTGTGATCGGCGGCCCCATGGGTGACTGCGGACTCACCGGCCGCAAGATCATCGTGGACACCTATGGCGGCATGGCGCGTCACGGGGGTGGTGCGTTCTCCGGGAAGGATCCATCCAAGGTGGACCGGTCCGCGGCGTACGCCTGCCGCTACGTGGCCAAGAACATTGTCGCTGCGGGCCTGGCGGAGAAATGCGAGATCCAGGTTTCCTATGCCATTGGCGTGGCCGAGCCCACCTCCATCATGGTGGACACCTTCGGCACTGCCGCCATCGAGGAATCCCGCATCGCGGACCTGGTCCGCGAATTCTTCGATCTGCGCCCATACGGAATCCTCAAGATGCTCGACCTGGTCCGTCCCATCTATCAGCGGACAGCCACGTACGGGCATTTCGGTCGGGAGGACAGGGATTTTACCTGGGAACAGACTGACAAGGCTGCCGCGCTGCGGGATGCCGCTGGTCTCTGACCACCACTGCGGTGTGCGCGGGAACCTCCGCCGTCCGGGACACTCTACGTGTATCCGGCCGCTGTCCGAGGAGCGTTGCAACAGGGAGCACCCTGCCAGGCTCGGACGACGGACCATTCACTGAACCAACGGCGCTCAGCGAAACGGAGTCTGCATCATGAATGCTGTCGTAAAAGCCAAGAGCGACGACTACATCGTGCGCGACATCGGCCTCGCTGACTGGGGCCGTAAGGAAATCGCCATCGCCGAGACAGAAATGCCCGGCCTGATGGCGGTACGCGAAGAATACCGCAACGAGCAGCCGCTCAAGGGCGCCCGCATCGCCGGGAGCCTGCACATGACCATCCAGACCGCCGTGCTCATCGAGGCACTGATCGAGCTGGGGGCCGAAGTGCGCTGGGCGTCCTGCAACATCTACTCCACCCAGGATCACGCAGCGGCAGCCATTGCCGCCCAAGGGATCCCGGTGTTCGCCTACAAGGGTGAGACGCTGGAGGAATACTGGGACTACTGCCATCGCATCTTCGAATTCGAGGGCGGGCACGCCAACATGATCCTGGATGACGGCGGCGACGCCACGCTGCTGCTCAACCTGGGTGCCAAGGCGGAGCAGGACGCCTCGGTTCTGAACAACCCGGGGAGTGATGAGGAGCAGGCACTGTTCGCCAGCATTCGCAAGCGCCTGGACAGCCAGCCCGGCTGGTACAGCGAGCGGCTGGCTGTCATCCAGGGTGTTACCGAGGAGACCACCACCGGCGTCAACCGCCTGGTGCGCATGGCGAACGAGGGCACGCTGCCGTTCCCCGCCATCAACGTGAACGACTCGGTCACCAAGTCCAAGTTCGACAACCTTTACGGTTGCCGCGAATCACTGCTGGACGGCATCAAGCGGGCCACTGACGTGATGATCGCCGGCAAGATCTGCGTGGTGGCCGGTTACGGCGACGTGGGCAAGGGCTGCGCCCAGAGCCTGCGCGGCCAGGGCGCCACCGTCTGGATCACCGAGATCGACCCCATCTGCGCCCTGCAGGCCGCCATGGAGGGCTACGGGGTTGTGACCATGGATGAGGCCGCCGACAAGGCGGACATCTTTGTCACCGCCACCGGCAATTACCACGTGATCACCCATGATCATCTGGTACGCATGAAGCACAACGCCATCGTCTGCAACATCGGTCACTTCGACAACGAGATCGATGTGGCCAGCCTCAAGCAGTACGACTGGGACAACATCAAGCCGCAGGTGGATCACATCACCCTGCCCAGCGGCAACAAGCTGATCCTGTTGGCCGAGGGCCGATTGGTGAACCTGGGTTGCGCCACCGGCCATCCCAGTTTCGTGATGTCCAACTCCTTCACCAACCAGGTGCTGGCCCAGATCGAGCTGTTCAATCACCGCGACAGCTATGACAACCAGGTCTACGTCCTGCCGAAACATCTGGACGAGAAGGTGGCTATGCTGCATCTGCAGAAACTGGGCGCGAACCTCACGGAGCTCCGCCCTGAACAGGCCGAGTACATCGGGGTTCCGGTCGCGGGGCCATTCAAGCCCGACAGCTACCGTTACTGAGCCGCAGAAGCAGCACTCATGCCGTGCCCAACCCGCCCTCGGCGTCCGCGCCGGGGGCTTTTGTCGTGAGAACAGCCATGGAATCGCAAGCCAAGTACCCACTGGAATTCAGTTTCGAGTTCTTTCCGCCCAAGACGCCGGAAGGCGTGAAAAAACTCCGCGCCACACGGACACGTCTGGCCCAGTTGAGTCCGCGTTTCTTCTCCGTGACCTTCGGCGCCGGCGGTTCAACCCGCGATCGTACCTTCGAGACCGTGGTGGAGATTCAGGAGCAATCGGGCATCCCGGCCGCGCCGCATCTCTCCTGTGTGGGCTCCACCCCGGAGAGCATTGCCGAGATCCTGCAACAATACCGGGACCAGGGCATTCGCCATATCGTCGCCCTACGCGGTGACATGCCCTCCGGGATGAGCGGCCCCGGCCATTTCCGCTACGCCAACGAACTCGTGGAGTTCATCCGCGAGCAGCACGGTGACCATTTCCGCATCGAGGTGGCTTGCTACCCCGAGGTGCACCCCCAGGCGGAGGATGCGGACGCCGATCTGCTGAACTTCAAACGCAAGGTGGATGCAGGGGCGGATTGCGCGATCACGCAGTATTTCTTCAACCCGGATGCCTACTTCCGGTTTGTGGAGTGCTGCGAACAGGCGGGAATCGACCTGCCCATCGTGCCCGGCATCATGCCTATCACCAACTTCAAACAACTGGCGCGGTTTTCCGACGCCTGCGGAGCCGAGATCCCACGCTGGCTACGCAAGCGGCTGGCGGCCTTCGGTGACGACCGGGAATCACTGCTGGCCTTCGGCATCGATGTGGTTACGGAGCTGTGTTTCGATCTGCTGGAAGGCGGGGCGCCGGGGTTGCACTTCTACACCCTCAACCAGGCCGGGCCCAGTGAGACCATCTGGCACAACCTCGCCCTCTCCGAGATCGGAGAGGAGGCTCCGGCCGGTTAGGGGAGCGCTGAAGATCGGGGCCGGTGCTGCGGCGCCGGGCCCCTTCACTGCGCACCGAGATCGCCCCAAAGCGACTGCATGGCGGCCAATGCGGCCACGGCAGCCGTCTCCGTGCGCAGAACACGCGGCCCCAAGAGGATCGGCGTACAGCCCTGCTCCCGTGCCCAATGCAGTTCCGCATCACTGAAACCGCCTTCAGGTCCCACCAGTAACGCAACCGGCGCGGAGGCGCCGAGTTGTATGCTGGGCAATGGATGGCCGCCTGCCGGGTCCAGTAGCAGGGACGGGGCGTGTTCGGCGAGTACTGCGGTACTGTCCAGCAGATGCCGGGCTGGCAGGACTTCAGGAATGCGGTTGCGTCCACACTGCTCGCAGGCGCTGCGCACCACGCCCTGCCAGTGATGATGCTTTTTCTGCAGACGCTCGCCCTTCAGGTTGACCACGCTGTGCTCGGTGAACACAGGGAGAATACGACTCACACCCAGTTCCACAGCTTTCTGGATCGCCCAGTCCATGCGGTCGCCCTTACTCACGCCCTGGAGCAGGGTCAGCCGCAACGGCGACTCCCGCTCCACATCCTGATGGGACAGCAGGCGTACCCGGGCCTGCTTGCGATCCAGTGCCAACAACTCGGCCTGATACTCACCGCCGGTGCCATCAAAAAGCACCAGCGGGCTCCCGGGGCGCAGACGCAGGACGCGGAGATGATTCGCTGCATCGCCGACCAGCACCTGCTCGCCCTGGGCCCCGGGCTCCAGTGGTGGCACATGGATGCGGGGGGATTTCATCAGTGCCTAGCCGAACAGGGCCCGATAGATCTGGCTCTCGATATGACTGACGTCCGGAATCACAGCGGATTCACCATGGACCCGTACCGGCATCCGCGCCGCGGGGCCGTCATTCTGGTCATCATCCGTCTCGTCGATCTCGTTCGTCTCCACAGTGATCAGCCGGGGAATGCCCTGCGCCACCAAAGCAAAGTAAGGCAGTCCGGGCCGGTTACCCACGGCTTTCATCACGATCACCCGCGCACGCGTGGCCGGTGCCGCCGGCTGCCCTCCATTGAGTGCCTCAAATGACACGCAGGGCAGGCGCTGGCCGCGCCAGTGAAGCCGGCCCAGAAGCCAACGCGGGTACTGCCCGGGTACAGCCTCTGGCTGGGTATAGGCCACCACTTCCGCCACCAGGGCACCCGGAATCAGCAGATGATCCGTCTGTACCGGTACCATCAGGCTGCGGATTGCGGTTTGCTCGGCTGCCATGCGTTTGACTCCTTCAATCTATCACTGGGCCGCCCGGGCCGATTCCCGGGCATGCAGATAGTCCATCAGGGCCGCGGACAGTTGCTCCGGTGTGCCGCGCCGCCGGACCACGCCGGTGGCGGCCGCACAGTCAGGCATGCTGCTGATGGTGCAGCTATCGCTGTCCTGCGCCCACACCTCGCCTCCAGCCTGCGCCACTGCCTGTACACCCCGCGCCCCATCATCCCCCATGCCGCTGAACACGATGGCCCCTGCCATGGGTCCGAAGCGGTGCGCCACCTCCTCCAACAGCGCGTCAATGGACGGCCGATAGAGTGGCGGGCTGGGATCCGGCCGCAAGCGGAGACTGGCCGTCTCGTCGAAGTGGATACGGGACGCCACCGGCGCGACGTGAATGGTTCCGGGTTCCGGTTGCAGGCCATCTGCGGCAGCAAGTACCCGGAACCGGGTGGAGCGGTTCAGCTGCGAGGCCAATAAATCAACGAAACCATCGCCGATATGCTGCGCCAGTAGAAAATAGGCCGGAGGAACCCCGGGCATGGAATCCAGGAAACGCTTTACCGCCTCCGGCCCACCAAAGGAGGCCCCCAGCACCCAGACCATGGGGCCACTATAGTCCGCGACGCCACCACGGTCGCGCTGCGAGTCCGGCTCGGGCTCCGCCAGCATCTCCAGCGGTGCGGCAAGCGCCTCCAGTTTCCGTGCCAGACGCTTCAGCCAGGCGCGTGGGCGCCCCGCCAGTTCCGTTTCGTTGAACAGAATCGGCACGGCCGCCGTTTCCGTGAGCTGATCCAACGCGTCCAGCAAGTTGTCCGGTGCTGCGCACAGGTCGACCAGCAGTATCTGGGCGCGGCCCGCCAGCCGTCCGTCAACGGCTTCATCGAGATCCACGACCAGGGTGCGAAGCCCCTGGGCCTTGAGCCCCTGGGCAAGCGCCTCCCCCTGGCCGCCCGGTGCCAGTATGGCCACCGCAGGCCGGCGTGTCCCCGGCCCGGTTTCGCTATCGGCGGCGCCCATGACGTTCGCCCAGCAACTCCCGCAGATTCTCCAGCAGGTCGTTTTCCTGGTACGGCTTGCCGATGTAGCGGTTAACACCGATATCCATGGCCCGCTGCCGGTGTTTCTCGCCCGTGCGCGAGGTGATCATAATGATGGGAATCTCCCTCAGGCGCTCGTCATTGCGCATGTGGGTCGCCAGTTCGTATCCGTCCATCCGCGGCATCTCGATATCCAGAAGCATGGCATCCGGAATCTGCTCCTGCAGGCGGGCCACGGCATCCACACCGTCCTTGGCCGTCACCACCTGCATGTGGTTCCGTTCCAGCAGGCGGGTGGCCACCTTACGCATGGTGATCGAATCGTCCACCACCATGATCAACGGCTCACGATCCACATCCTCGTGGGCATCCTCCGGCTCCGCCGGCTGCTCCACCACCGTGCCCACACGGGCCAGGGCGCTGATATCCAGAATGAGCACGACGCGGCCGTCCGCCAGGATGGTGGCTCCAAAGATGCCTGGCACGCTGCTGATCTGACGCCCCACGGATTTCACGACGATCTCGCGATTGCCCTGCAGTTCGTCCACCTGGACCGCCAGTCGCTGCTCGCCGGTCTGGACCAGCACGACGGGGATGCGGCGCCCGATACTCCCCAGATTGGGTTCACCGGTGCCCAGCAGCGTTGCCAGGCTGGTGACTCGGTAATCCTGGCCCGCATAGTGATAACGAGCCTGCTCCCCTTGCGCGAAATAGGTCTCGAGCTGATCGCGGGTCAAGCGCACCACGCCATCGATACTGGACAAGGGAATGGCATAACTCTGCTCACCTGCCGCGCATAGCAGGGCCTGGTTCATAGCCAGGGTAAACGGCAGGCGAATGGTGAAGCGGCTGCCTTTGCCGGGGCTGGAATCGAGTTCCAGCGTGCCGCCCAGCTGCTTGATCTCGGAGTTCACCACATCGAGCCCGACGCCGCGGCCGGAGATCTGGGTGACCGTCTGCGCCGTGCTGAAACCCTGCTCCACGACAAACTGCATGACCTCGCGGTCGGACAGCGCCGACTCCTCGCGCATCATGCCCTGTTCCAGCGCCTTCCGCCGGATCGCATCCAGATCCATGCCGGCGCCATCGTCGGTGACCCGCAGCACCACGTCGGCACCCTCGCGGTCCAACGCGATGGTGATATGGCCCGCTTCGTCCTTGCCGGCGGCCAGACGGTCGGCCGGTTTTTCAATCCCATGGGCGACCGCATTACGCAGCATGTGCTCCAGCGGCGCGGTCACGCGCTCAAGCACCGTGCGGTCCATTTCCCCCTGGGCACCCTGCAGCTTGATCTGGGCCTTCTTGCCGAGTTCCTGCGCGGTTTGGCGGACGATCCTGCGCAGACGGGAGGCCAGGTTGGCGAATGGCACCATGCGGGTGCGCATCAGACCATCCTGGAGTTCCGTGTTCACGCGGGACTGCTGCAGCAACAGCGTTTCCGCTTCCCGAGACAGGTTATCCAGCATGGACTGGATGCTACCCAGGTCGTTCACCGATTCGGACAGAGCGCGGGACAATTCCTGTAAATGGGAGAAGCGGTCCAGTTCCAGCGGATCGAAATCCTGTTCCAGGCTGTCGTTTTCGTGCTCCCGCTCGTAGCGATAGAGAATCTGGGCTTCGGTCTCGATTTCCATGGTGCGCAGCTGGGAGCGCAGCCGTGACACGGTCTGATCAAGCTCCGCCAGGTTGAAGCCGATGGCCCCTACCTGCTGGTCTAGACGGGCTCGGTAGATGCTCACCTCACCGGCGTAATTCACCAGATTGTCCAGCAGATCCGCACGCACGCGCACCATGTCGCTGCCCTGGCGTGGAAGCGCAGGCTCGGCCACGGCACGGGCCGCCGGCGCGGGCACCTCCGCCGCAGGCGGCTCGCCGGACACCTCCGGCACCGGCGCGGCAGTCGCCGCAGCGGGCTCCAGTGCAGGGCGCCCCGCCTCCAGATCACTGATCGTCTGCAGCAGATCCTGGGGCGCCACCATGGCGACGCCCTGGGCAGCGTGCTCCCGCATCTGGTGGAGACGGTCGTGGCACTGCTCCAGCAATTCGAACAGAGCCGGGCCTGCCTCGACACGCCCCTCGTCGACGCCGATCAGTAGGGTTTCCACCGCATGCGCGAGATCCCCCATGGGGCCGAAGCCCGCCATGCGCGCCCCGCCCTTGAGCGTGTGCAGCGCGCGTTGGATGTCCTGCACCAGGCGCCGGCTGTCCGTCTCCTCCATCCAGGCCTGCTGGGCCTGTTCGATGGACTGGAGGATTTCAGTGGACTCCTCCAGAAACACATCCACCAGTTCGCTATCGCGCCCTGCGGCGCTATCCGCGGACGCCGGGGTCTCCGCCGCGCCCCCCGCCTGGCTCCGCAGGTCACGGATCACCTGGATGAGGTCATCCGCGGACGCTGGCGAATCGCCGTTACGGGCTGCATCCACCATGGCTGCAAGGCGCTCCAGACAGGTCTGCAGCAGCTCGAAGAACGCGTCGTCGGCGGCGATCCGGTGGGTCTCCACATCCACCGCCAGACTTTCCAGCGTATGGCAGAGATCACCGATGGTTTCAAACCGGGCCAATCGGGCACCACCCTTCAGGGTGTGCAGCGAACGCTGCAATTCGGCGACGGCGCCTTCCTGCCCGGCCTCGTCGTCCCACCGGACCAGCGTCCCTTCAAGGAACTGAAGAATATCGTCTGCCTCGTCCAGGAACAGTTCCACCAGTTCCTGATCGACCTCCGGCTCGTCCGTTGTGGGCGCTTCCGCTGCGGTGGCGGAATCCACCGTCTCCGCGGCAGGCTCGGCCAAAACCGCGTGATGCCGTGCCTCGATGCGGGCCAGCAGATCGTCAATATCGGGCTGGGACTCACGGATGTCCCCCAGCGCATCCACGAGTTCCTGGATACGCGCCGCACCGGCTTCCAGCAAGGCCAGATCCTCGTCCTCAAGAGGCGTTTCCGCCTCCCGGCGCGCATCGCCAAGCAGCTCAAGCCGGCGGCCGAGCTCCGCGACGCGCGCCACCCCTGCCATCCGGGCGCTGCCGGCCAGGGTGTGGAGGGCGCGGGTCAGCGTATCCGGGACTGCGCGGGCATCAGTATCCTGACGGGCTTCTTCCAGATAGGCACTGACGACGGCGAGATGATCTGAAGTCTCGTTGCTGAATATCTCGTACAGGGTCGGATCCAGCGCAGGCACCGATTCGTCATCCGCGGTCTGGTCGCCGGTCGACCCGGCGGCGCTGTCAGCCGAGTCCGCCGCTGCATCCTGTGGCGTGGGCACCTCGTCCACCGAAGCGGACCATAGACCTGTCTCGGACAGCTCTGCGGACTCTGCGGACTCTGCGGACTCTGCGGACTCTGCGGACTCTGCGGACTCTGCGGACTCTGCGGACTCTGCGGACTCTGCGGACTCTGCGGACTCTGCGGACAGATCGAAATCCGGTTCCAGGTCTTCGTCCAGACTGAATTCACCAAAATCGGTGCCCGGTTCAGCCTCTTCCATCGTGGAAGACGTTGTCTCCTCCCGGTCCGCGTCACTGGCGAGCGCATCGGCCAGGCCCTGCAGGTTATCCTCGGCGCCGTCCGGTTCAGACAACTCAAACTCGAGCTCCGGCATGCCCTCATCGGCATCCTGCATCGGCGCATCGTGATCCGACGCAAGGGACTGTGGCTGCGAGTCAGCACCTGGCTCCTGCTCGGCATCGGCCCCATCAGCGGGCGACGCCGGCTCAACCGGCTCGTCGCTTGCTGCTTCCGCGCCCATATCCTCCGACGCCGGTCCCTCGACCTGGTCCGGGCTCGCCGTTGACACAGGCGGCTCTGGCACACGCACACCGGCGTCTTCCGCCGCAGCGCCTGCGGACGCCGCCGCGGCCTCAGCCGCATCCTGCTCCGCGTGATGCTGCGGATCGGCCAGGCGGTCGGCCTCGAGCAGCAGAGCTCGGGCGTCCACCTCAGGCTCGGCCTCGCCCTTGATCTGGCGAACAAGCTGCGGAATCGCCGCGATGCTGCGATCCATCAGGGCGTGGATTTCCGGCGACGTCTGCAGTTGCCCGTCGATGATCCGGTTCAGCAGGCGCTCGTTACCCCAGGCCACTTCACCCAGCAGCAGCGCGCCCGCTAGCCGGCCACTGCCCTTGAGGGTGTGGAACATGCGCCGGGTCGCGGCAAGCGCATCCTCGTTGCCGGGGTCCGCTTTCCACCGGGGATACTCCTGATGGAGGGTTTCCATCAGTTCCTCGACCTCCTCGAGGAAAATCTCGAGGATTTCGTCGTCCAGTTCCTCGGACGCCACCGCCACGTCCAGATTGACGCCACCTGGCGCTCCGGTCCGCGGGCGCGGAGCGGCAGGAGGAGGCTCCGCCGCCAATCCGCTGTCCTCGCTCGCCACGGGAACAGCAACTTCCGTCTCGGCGGCGCAGGCCTGCCCGGCAGCCGCCGCATCCTGGTCAGAGACCGCTGCTGGCCCTGAACTCTCCGCCGCCGGCTCATCGACCTCAGCGGGGGCATCAGCGACTTCCGCGGTCACCGGCTCCGCTTCAGTCTGCCCCGGTTCGCGCGCCACAGGGGCTTCAGCCAGGCGCTGCAATGCGGCCAGACTGTCTTCCGCCACATCCAGAATCTCGTCCCGCCCGCGACGGCGCTCCAATACCGCTTCCAGATAGTATTCGAGGCTGGTGATGGTATCCGCCAGTGGATCCAGCACCTCGGCCTCCGGCACGGCTCCCGGCTCCAGCACGTGCTGTTCGATATATTCGCCCATTTCCTGGAATAGCTGCGCCGCCCGTTCCAGATCGAGCATGTTCAGCGCACCCTGGAGACGGGCGGCCAGACCGGGCAATTGCTGCAGGGCATCGTGGTCGCCGCGATCAATAAAGCGGATGATCGCTTCCTTGACATGCCCGATATCCGCGACGGCTTCCCGCACCGCGTTCTGGTACACGGCGCGGTATTCGAGATCGAACAGGTCCTGGTCGTCAAGATCGGCTGATCCCGCATCCTCGGCCTGCGTCTCCTCGGGCCGCGCATCACCGCGCAACAGCCCATCCAGCGCTGCCTCCACATAGAGCAGCGCTCGGGCGATGTTCATATAAACCGCATCGTCCCCGGTTTCGCCGTCGGCCAGGCGCTTCAGCACCTTCGCCTGTTCCTTGGCGACCCGGCGCGGCGCGCCGAGACCGAGCATGCCCAGGGTGTCGGCTACCCGGTCCAGATCCGCAGCCGCGTCCTCCAGACGTGCGGGATCCTTCTGCGCGCCACGGGCATGCAGATCCAGGGCATCCTTGATGCTGGTCACATCCTCGCGGATGGCGGCGGACACACTGGAGAGAATCTCCGAGCCGGGACCAAAGCCCCCCGGTTCACCCTCCTGGGAAGGCTCTGCCGGCTGCAGGCCGAAATGGGCCTGGATCGCGATCAGTCGCTCAGTAGCCGGGCCGGCACGCAGGACCTGATACAGGAGGTCTTTGAGCAGCGTCTCGGGCGGGTTTGCACGAAAAGCGTCATCGCCCTCGTCGATCACGCGACGGATCTGACGATCAACCTGGCCCAGCAGGCCCTTCAAGTCACTGTCCGGCGCCAGCGAGCCCGTACGCAGCCCATCCACGACGCCGGCGGCCGCCCACCAGAGCTCGGCTTGGCTGCCACGTTGCGCGGCACCGTCCAACGCCTCAAGCACCTTCGCCATGGCACTGAGGCTGTGCTCGAGTTGCTGTCCACGGATCACGCCCAGGAGCGCGCGTTGATACTGGTGCCGGTGCGTGCGCGCGACCTCAGAGAGTGGCCGCGCAGCAGGATCCCGCACCCGCTCGGGCCGATCAGCGTCCGCGAGGTCCGGACGGAACAGCGCGCTCTCCGGCAACGCTGCTTCGCCCCGCGCCGCCCGCAACTCGTTAAGCAGCATCCGGTAACGCACCGTACTGTCAGGCTCGCCGCCGTGGATGCGCTCGAGGATGTCTGACAGGCGCAGGATGGACGTCATCAGCGTCTCCTCCGCCTGCTCCACCTGGCCGGTTTCGCCGGCCATCATGGCTTCCACCAGCCGCTCCATCTCCTCGGCCAGCAGCGAGGCGCCCTCGAGCTCCAACATCTGCAGGGTGCCGTAGACCTGGTGCAGGTAGCTGCCGCAGAAGCGCAAACGGGTGCGATCACTCCGGTCCTGGCTGTATTCATCCAGCGCCTGGGCGGCCTGACGCAAGGTCTCGTCAAGTTCCTTTCTGACCCAGCCCAGGGTCGTGCGATCGAATTCCGTTCTAGTCATTGGGAGCAACCGTCACAGTTCATCTCGTCGCCGGTAGGCGAGCACATCCCAGCGGTTCCGTACCCGCTCCATATCCGCGCGCTGCCATCCCACCAGCTCACCGGCGCCCAGCACGAGGACACCACCCGGGCGCAGATGATGCACGAGGCCGTCAGCGATGGCCTGGCGCCGGCCGCGATCAAAGTAGATCAGCAGGTTCTGGCAATAGATCACATCCGCTTCCTGAGAACCCAGCCGGCCTGCGTCCATGATATTCATCTGTGCGAAGCACACACGTCGACGCAGGCGCTGCGCCACACGCAGACGGCCGCCCTCAACCGTTTCAAAGTACCGGGTCAGGTAGTCGTCCGGCAGTTCCCGCGCCCGACGTTGGCCGTAAAGCCCCGCGCGCGCCGTGGCCAGGGACTGGAGACTGATATCGGTCCCGGTGACGCCGAAGTTCTGCGGACAACCGGCGGCATGCAGGAAGCGGTCCAGCACCATGGCCAGCGTATACGCCTCCTCGCCCGTAGAGCAGCCCGCGCTCCATACGTGGACAGCGTCGTCGGGCGCGCGCGCGGCCATGCGCTCGGGGAAAACCTGCTGGGTGAGGAATTCCAGGGCCCGGGGATCGCGCAGGAAATGGGTCTCGTGCACCGTCAGGCGGTCGACCAGGGCCGCCCATTCCACGTTGCCCCGCACACCGGACGTGAGGTACCGGTAATAGTCTTCATGGGTATGGAAGCCGGCCTCGCGCATACGCAGGCCAACGCTGGTCACCAGGAACGACCGACGCGCCGCCGGCATGGACATCCCTGTGCGGGATTCGATCAGGGCCGCCCAGCGGGCAAACTCCTGCTCGTCCATGTCCGGCAGGGCGTCGGACGGATGCCAGTCGTTCCGGTACGGAATCGCAGCATTCATGGGCACGATCCGCGCATCGCTCAATCAGGCAGCTTGAAGCCGGCCACCGAGTTCCGCAGGTCGTTGGCCAGATCCGCCAGGTTCCCGATGGAGGTGGCCGTCTCGTTGGTGCCGGCCGAGGTCTGCGAGGTGATCTCCTGGATAACGTTCATGGTGTCGGAGATGTTGCCGGCCGCCTGAGCCTGCTGACGTGCCGCCTCGGAGATGTTCTGGATCAAACCGGCCAGTTGCTGCGAGGTGGTTTCGATTTCGCGCAGTGCCTCGCCGGCATCCTCCGCCAGCCGTGCACCGCTGACCACACCGGCGGTGGACTGCTCCATCGAGATCACCGCTTCGTTGGTGTCCGTCTGGATAGTCTTCACCAGGGCCTCGATCTGCTTGGTGGCATTACCGGAACGCTCAGCCAGACGCTGCACTTCGTCGGCCACCACCGCGAAGCCGCGGCCGGCCTCCCCGGCCATGGCCGCCTGAATCGAGGCGTTCAGCGCCAGGATGTTGGTCTGGTCGGCGATGTCGTTGATCAGCTCCACGATGTTACCGATCTCCTGGGAGGACTCGCCCAGCCGCTTGATCCGCTTGGAGGTCTCCTGGATCTGTTCACGGATGGTGTCCATGCCGTCGATAGTGCGGCGCACGGTGTCGGCCCCTTTGTGGGCCAGTTCCACCGAGCGGCGGGCCACGTCGGCGGACTCTTCGGAGTTGCGCGACACCTGGTCGATGGAAACCGCCATCTCGTTGATAGCCGCGGATGCCGCGGTGATCTGATGCGCCTGGTGATCAGACGCTTCAGCCAGGTGCATGGCCGTTGCCTGCGTCTGCTGGGCCGCGGAGGACACCTGCACCGAGGTCTCGTTAATGGTGGTTACCAGGCTGCGCAGGGCTTCGATGGAGTCGTTAAAGGCGTCACCGATGGCGCCGGTGAATTCCTCACCCACCGATGCCTGCACCGTCAGATCACCCTCGGACAGACCCTGAATTTCATCCAGCAGGTCAAGAATCGCTTGCTGATTCTGCTTGGCGGCTGCGTCCGCCTTCTCCCTTTCCTCACGCTGGGCGGCAAGTTCCCGGCCCGCGATGATGCGGTCGAGCACAATGCGCAACAACAGCAGCACAGTGAACAGACCGCCGAGCACAAAACCGAACCACCACTTAACAGGCCGCTCTTCAGGCAGATCACGGAACACGGCCAGCAGGTTCCCGGTGTCCGCCTCCAGGTTACCGGACAGCATGGAGATCCACACCGCGGCGTCATGCACCATGTAGATCTCCACCGAATCTTCGATCACCGGCATCACCTCCGCCTCCACATTGGAGGCGGTGCGCTGCGCCTGCTCCAGCAGGCGCATCACCTCAGGGTCAGTGATGGTGGCATCGGCACGCAGGCCTTCGATGGAATCGTTCAGCCTCTCGAGGTTCTCGAGCAGATTGCGGTTCACTGTGGTGCGACCGAGGATACCGCGCGCCATGGCGTCGAGGTCACGACCAATCCCCTGGATCGCCAACATACCCTGACTGGCGAGGAACACCTGCTCCGGATTAGCGCCGGTTTCCGCGAGGCGGCCGGCCACCAGTTCCAGTTCACGCTCCAGCTGAGGGACCTCGAAGCGCAGAAACTGCTCTGTCATGCGGACGAGACCAAGGGTGAGTTCCTCGCGCTCCAGGATGACATCCACATATTGACGGGAGACATCCCACAGGCCGCCAGCGCGTTCAAGGCTGGCCACGGTGCTCTCACTGTACTCGGTTGCGGGAGGCAGCCCGGTTTCCGGGTTGCCACTCTCCAGGGCGCGGATGTTACGTTCCAGCTCGGCCCGGGCAGCCGCCAGGCGAGAAAACGCCCCCGCATCGCCTGCCACAGCCTCCAGGGTGTTCCTGGCTATACTCTGGGTGGCCACTCGAGCACCCTCGGTGCGCGCGGTGTACTCCTCATCGAAGTTGCTGTAGTACACCACATAGGCAAAGCTGCCCACCGTGAGCAACACCGCAAGCAGCGCCAGGCCACCGATGACATTGGTCGCCAGGCGCAGCTTGCTTTGCTGACCCTTTTTATCCGCACCCTTCATGGTTGTTGTTCCTCCAGAAAAAATCCGCCCCGCGCAGGGGTCGTTCGGTCCTGTCCCGCCCGGACGTCCCGTGCGTTCATCCAGCCACCTTCAGAAACTGCGGGTGATGGGCGAGCGCCTCCATGCTGAACAGCAGCCAGGACGTTCCCCGCGCATCGCCAAAGCTACCGTTGACGTACGGCTCCAGATTGGCCGACAGATCGTCTGGAACGCCTCCGCGCTGGTCTTCCTGAAAATGCCGCATGCCAAAGACCTCATCCACGAGCAGCCCGGTGAAAACATCGTCAACGTCGATCACCAGGACGCGGCTGCTTCGGGTGAGACTGGCCGGCATTTCCTCCAGGTAGGCGCTGAGATCCATCACGGGCAGCAGGTTCCCCCGTACGTTCGCAATGCCGCGCACCCATGGCCGGGTGCGCGGCACCGGCGCCAGCTCCGGGAACCTCAACAGTTCCACGACCTGGTCCATGGGGGACACGAAATGCCGGGTGCCAAGCCGGAACGCAACACCTTCCCACAGGGCCTGGTGCTCTTCCTGAGCAGGCAACTCGGCCGCATGCGCCCGGCCCAGTCGCTCCAGTTCCAGAAGCGCCCTGAAGGCGGAATGCTGGTCCACGGTTGCTTCCATCGTGCCCCCTGCCAACTCAGCCGCCCAAGGCTTCCTTGACCTTCGCAATCAGGTCCGGCTCTGTCACCGGTTTGGTGAGGTAGTCCCGCGCCCCCTGCCGCATGCCCCAGATGCGATCAGTGTCCTGGTCCTTGGTGCTGATAATGACGATGGGAATGGACGCAGTGGCCGGATCCTTGCTCAACTTCCGGGTGGCCTGGAACCCATTGACGCCGGGCATCACGATATCCATGAGAATCAAGTCCGGGGCCACGGAATGGGCCAAATTAATACCGTCTTCGCCGCTATCGGCGACACTGACCTCATAACCGTGCTTTTCCAGCATGCCCCGAAGCACGTGGGTTTCCGTTGGGGAATCGTCAACGATCAATACCCGAGCCATTACTCTATTCTCCAAGTCTTCATATGAGTTCCGACAAATCGACACCGCAACCCGGCACCAGTCGCAGGGCGACGTAGCGGCGTCAGGCCGCTTACCATGTTCATCCTGCTACTGCCCACCCCGGGAAACCGTGTAATGCGTCACGCAGCCTGATTCATGTGGCGCTTGATGGCACCAAGCAATTCCTCGCGCGTGAACGGCTTGGTGAGATACTGCTCCGACCCCACAATCCGCCCCCGCGCACGATCAAACAGCCCGTCCTTACTGGACAGCATGATCACCGGCGTCTTCTTGAATATCTGGTTATGCTTGATCAGGGCGCAGGTTTGGTAGCCATCCAAGCGCGGCATCATGATGTCGATAAAGATGATCTCCGGTTTCAGATCGGCGATCTTTGACAATGCCTCGAACCCGTCCGTGGCAGTGATGACTTCACATCCTTCCTTTTTCAGCAGGGTTTCCGCGGTGCGCCTGATGGTCTTGCTGTCGTCGATGACCATCACCTTCAAGCCCGCCAGTCCGTTTTGTTCGCTTTCCTTATCCACCGAACTCCCCCGAGATCCTTGCGCCGACGCACCGATGCCTCCACCGCGAAAGCGCCTCCATGCGGCCTGAACAAATGCCGCCAAAGTCTCGTTTCCGCAATGGTTCGCACCTATGTAACATAGACGGTCACCATAATCTACCGAGCACCCGTTGTCTGTGGCCTGGTCCACATTCCCGGGTCGGCCAACCCCTGGAGTGCTTTCGATGTCGCTACGCATCGGGGTCGTCATGGACCCAATCGCCAGCATCACCCCGTACAAGGACACGACACTTGCCATGCTGCTCGCCGCCCAGAAGCGCGGCTGGGAGATCCGCTACATGGAACTGGGCGACCTGCACCTACGCCAGGGCGAGGCCTGGGCGCATCAGCAGGCGCTTACTGTCCGCGATGACAACAACGATTGGTTCAGCCTGGGGGAAGCCTCCCTGACACCGCTTGCCGAGCTGGACATTGTGCTCATGCGCAAGGATCCTCCGGTTGACAGCCAGTTCCTTTACGCCACGCACATTCTGGAACGGGCCGAGGCGGACGGCAGCCTGGTGGTCAACCGCCCCCGGGCCCTGCGGGACGCCAATGAGAAACTCTTCACCGCCCACTTCCCCCAGTGTTGCGCGCCCACCATTGTGGACGCTGACCGCCAGCGACTGAAGGATTTCATCCGCGAGCAGGGCAAGGCCGTACTGAAACCGCTAGACGGCATGGGCGGTCGCTCGATTTTCGTACTTGAGCAGGGCGACCCGAACACGTCCGTGGTGATTGACACGCTGACTGAGGACGGGGCGCGGTATATCATGGCGCAACGTTTCCTGCCAGAGATCAGCGCCGGCGACAAACGCATCCTGCTGATCAATGGTGAACCGGTGGACTACGCCCTGGCGCGTATTCCCCAGCACGGCGAAACCCGCGGCAACCTGGCCG
This sequence comes from Ectothiorhodospiraceae bacterium, assembly GCA_007125985.1. Lineage (GTDB taxonomy): Bacteria > Pseudomonadota > Gammaproteobacteria > Nitrococcales > Aquisalimonadaceae > LSCE01. The sequence goes on from SLCE01000084.1 coordinate 62,271, forward strand.
CAGGCGGACGCGGTGAAGGTGTGCCGCTGAGTGACCGGGATCGCTGGATTGTGGAACAGGTCGCGCCCACCCTGCAGCAACGCGGGTTATGGTTTGTCGGTCTGGATGTCATCGGCGACCACCTCACGGAAATCAATGTCACCAGCCCCACCTGTGTTCGGGAACTGGACCAGATCTACGGGATCGACATCAGCTCCCGGCTTCTGGCATTTCTGGATCAGCAGCGCGGGGCCTGACCGCAACCACGACGGCAGGCCCCGTTGCGCCGGAGGCGTGACCCAAACGGAAGGCAATGAGCGCTAAGATCACCCCGAACGATCGCCTTGGCATGACCCTGTTCATGGCCGTTGTGGTCCACGCCCTGGTGATTCTCGGCGTCGGCTTCAGCACGGTCATCCCGGAGCGGGATCTGCCGCCCCTGATCGAGATCACGCTAACCCAGTCGCCCACGGACGAGACGCCCGACGACTATGACTTCCTTGCGCCGGAGGACCAGGACGGGGGGGGCACGGTGGACGAGGTGGTGCGCCCCACCGAGCCCAGCGCACTGGAACCGGACGCCCGCGACATGGA
>SLCE01000227.1 GCA_007125985.1 Ectothiorhodospiraceae bacterium
GGCCATGTTGTTTCCCAATTGGCTGCTGCGCTATCTACCCGTGCAGCCGGCCGAAGCCCTGATGCTGGGGGCGACCGCGGGTATCGCCCTTTGGTCACTGGCCCTGATCCAGCGCATCACCGATGAGCGCAACAGCCGCCGCCAGGCTGAACGCGAAGCCCTGGAAGCCGAAAAACTTTTGCGGGAAGCCCGTGAGCGGGCCCTGGCCCACGAGCGGGAGGCGCGGCAGTTCCAGCAACATGCGCTCCGCCTGAAGGAGGAGGCAAACCGTAATCTGGAGCGGCAGGTAAAGGCCCGCACACGGGAACTGGAGCATGTGTTAAAGGATCTGTCGTCAGCCAATGCGCAACTGGAGGCGGCCAGCATCACCGATGGGCTCACCGGCGTCTACAACCGCCGGTACTTTGACCAGGTGCTCATCCGCGAATGGCACCGCGCCCATCGCCAGCAGGCCCCGCTGTCAGTGCTGATGCTGGATCTGGACCACTTCAAACCCATCAACGACCAGCATGGACACCAGGTGGGTGATCTGTGTCTGCAGGAGGTGGGACGCGTGCTGAGCCGGGCCGTATCCCGCTCCGGTGACGTGGCCGCACGCTACGGCGGCGAGGAGTTCGCGATTATCCTGCCGGACACCCCGGCGGAAGGGGCGATGAACCTGGCGGAACAGATCCGCCTGCGCATCGCGGCGATTGTCCCCAATGACCTGATGGCCGCCAGTGTGCGCATGACCGCCAGTCTGGGTGTGGCCACGGCAATACCGACATTGGAAGGAAGCCCGGATGATCTACTGAACGCGGCCGATGCCGCTGTCTATCGGGCCAAGACACTGGGCCGGGACCGGGTGGTCCTGGCCGACATGAATAAGCACGCATCGGCCACTGGACACTAACAAGGCCCTTCAGCCCTGGATCAGCGCCAGTGTTTCCCGGGCGATTTCACCTTCCTCGTCGGTGGGCACCACCAACACCGGCAACGTTCCGTCGGCACTGATACAGCCGGCGTTGCCCGTATTGCGTTCATCGTCCAGATCAATGCCCAGCCAGGCCAGCCGCTCGCAGATCGATGCACGGACCGGTGCAGCGTGTTCACCAACACCGGCGGTGAAAATCAGCCCGTCCAGCCCTCCCAGCGCGGCCACCAGCGAGGCAATCTCACGCGCCGCGCGATAGCAGTAAATGGTCAGAGCCTCCTTGGCCGCCTCCGCGTCACTGGCCAGCAGGGTGCGCACGTCGTGGCTGATGCCGGACATACCCAACAGGCCTGAGCGACGGTAGAGCAGATCCTCCACCGCTTCGGCGGTCATGCCTCGCTGCCGGATGAGGTGCAACACCACCCCCGGGTCAATCGTGCCGCAGCGCTGCCCCATGGGAAGTCCGTCCAGGGCCGTGAACCCCATGCTGGTGGCCTGGCTTTGGCCGTTACGCATGGCGCACAGGCTGGCGCCATTGCCCAGATGGGCGACGATAATCCGCCCCCGGTAGAGATCCGGACGCTGCGCATGCATCCAGCGGGCCATGTATTGGTAGGACAGGCCGTGGAACCCGTAGCGCAGAATACCGGCATCCGCATAGTCCCGGGGAATGGCGAAGCGCTCGCTGTACCAGGGCTGGGTTCGGTGGAACGCGGTGTCGAAACACGCCACCTGAGGAAGATTCGGCCGCAGTTCGGCCAGGAGCCGCACCGGCAACAGGTTGTGCGGCTGATGCAACGGCGCCAGCCCCTCCAGATCCTGCAACTCTGCGATGATCGGGTCGGTCAGATGCACTGGCGCATGATAGCGCGTGCCACCATGCACCACCCGGTGTCCGGCGGCCAGCAGCGGCTGGTCACCCAAAGCGTCCTCCAGCCAGGCCAGCAGCGTCTCCATGGCGGAACGGTGATCGTTGCCTGACATGGCCCGGGCGTTTCCGTCCACCAGAAAGCGTGCGTCCGCGCCGCCCAGTCCGTCCGCCTGACCGCGCTGCCAGGGCTGCGCGTCACCGGACGTATTCACCTGGTAGAGTGCAAACTTGATGCTGGATGAACCGGCGTTGATGACCAGGACTGCGGGCGCACTCATGCCGGCTTACGCTCCTTGCGGCTGGCCATCAACACGGCGATGGCGCAGGAGGCGATGCGCGAGAACATGTCGTCAGCACGGCTTGTCAGCACCACCGGGACCCGCGCGCCCAGAACGATGCCTGCCGTCTCGGCATCCGCCAGGTAACGCAGCTGCTTGCCGAGCATATTGGCCGATTCCAGATCCGGTGCCAGCAGAATGTCCGGCCGCCCTGCCACCGTCGAGCGTATACCCTTGGTCTCCGCAGCCACCTCGGAGATTGCGTTGTCGAAGGCGAGGGGACCATCCAGTTCCCCGCCCTTGATCTGACCCCGGTCCGCCATCTTGCACAACGCCGCCGCATCCAACGTGGACTGGATTTGCGGATTCACCTCTTCGGTCGCAGACAGGATCGCGACCCGCGGCCGCTCGACGCCCATGGCCTGCACCAGTTCGATGACATTGCGCGTGATATCCGCCTTGGTCATCAGATCTGGCCGGATGTTCAGGGCCGAATCGGTGATGCACAGCGGACGTGGGTAGGTGGGCACATCCATGACCCAGACGTGGCTCATCCGGCGATCCGTACGCAAGCCGCCGTTCCGGCTGACGATCGGCTGCATGAACTCATCGGTGTGCAACGCGCCCTTCATCAGGGCCTGCACCTCACCGTCTCGGGCCATTTCCGTGGCGCGCGCGGCGGCCGCATGGCTGTGCTCGGTATCAATGATGTCCGCACCGTCCAGTGACAGGCCATGTTCCTCCGCCACCTTCCGGATCCGCCAGTCCGGCCCCACCAGCAACGGATGAATCAAGCCCCGCTGCCCGGCCTCGATGGCGCCGGCGAGGGAATGACTGTCCACCGGATGCACCACCGCGGTGGGCAGCGGCGGCAGACCCTCGGCCAGCCGGAGCAGGCGCTGCATCTGCTGCCGGCGGCCACCAGCCTCGGTGTGCTCCATTGCTTCCCGGCTTTCCCGGATCTGACGCTCCGGTGCTTCCACCAGCGCTGTTCCGTGGACAATCCGCCCACCGTCCGCATCTCGCACCTCGCAGTCCAGCAGCACCTGCCGGTTCGGGCGCTTCTCACGCACGGTGACCGTGACGGTCACCGTGTCCCCAAGCCCCACGGAACCGTTGTATTCCAGGTTATTGGCCAGCAGACGACTGCCGGGCCCGGGCAACCGTGTCGCCACCGCCACCGCAATCAGCGCCGTGCCCCACATGCCGTGAGTGATAATTCGGTAGTACAGGTCGCTGCTCACCAGTTTCGGGTCGAGCTGATCCTGCTCGCCCTCGGCGTGGAAGCGCAGGTCGCCCAACGTCAGCTTGCGCTGCAGGCTCGCGCTCTGCCCAGGCTCCAGGGCACTGTATGGAACGTTCTCCACCAACTCATCGTGCATCTGTACCGTCCATTCTTGTGTCCGTAGTGACTGGTAGCACACTGTACCGCGGACGTGTCGTGGATTCTTGATTCGTATCAGCTCCGCTGCTCCAGATCCTGCTCCCCCGCCCGCTCGAGCAATGATTCCACCGGAAACGGACGGGTGGCGCTTCCGGCATACAGGCTGAGGTGCGGGAACGGAATCTCGATGCCCTGCTCGTCAAAAGCCTTCTTCACCTCCAACGGCACGCTGCTGCGCAGATCGAAAAAGTTCTCCCGCAGCCCCCAGACCGAAAGCTGCAGATTGACAGACGAATCCCCGAAACCCTGGAACATGATCACCGGCTTCGGATCATCCAGGCACAGGGGATTTCGGTCCGCCACCTGCTGCAGTACTGTCCGCACCCGCTCCACATCCTCCTTGTAGGCAATCCCCACCTGGAGATCGAAGCGACGGATGGGGAAGCGGGAAAAATTGGTCACCTGGCTCTTGACCAGCGACTCGTTGGGCACGCGCACATATAGGTTGTCGAAGGTGCGTAACTTCACGGATATCAGATCAATGGCAATGACCTCCCCCGTGGCATCCCCCACCTTGATGAAGTCGCCAAGTTGGAACGGACGCTCGGCAAGCAGGAACAGGCCTGAGATCAGGTTCGAGGCCGACGTCTGGGAGGCAAAGCCGATGGCGACGGTCAGAATACCCGCAGCCCCCAGCAGCACCCCGAGCCGGAACCCCAGCTGATGCAGTGCGGTGGCAAAGATCAGGCCAAGAATCACGTAGAAGACCAGGCGCCGGATCAGCGTCGCCTCGTGCACGCCCATGTGACCCTGGACCGCCCGGGCCGCGGCACGCCCTGCGATACGGGCACCCACGAACCCGGCAATCAGGATCAGCAGCGCCTGCAACAGGCCCATCCAGTTGTAGGCCAGGAATTGCCCCCAGATCGAATCGGTTACCTCACCCATCAATCCACACTCCTAGAAAAGCTGGTTGAAGGCACGGATCAGCGTATTGCGCTGGGGCAGTTCACGGGGCTGCGCTACCAGCTCGCAGCGCCCGGCAGCATCCGGCACATTGCTGCCGAGTTGTAACTCCGCCATGTCGCCACCCTCATGCCGTAGCAGCGTGACTGTCTGGGTCCAGAGCCAGTTTCGCGCCACTGAGCGATACAGGCTGAGCGTGGCCACCGGCAGTTTGACCTTGTCCAGGGTCAGCGTGTCCTGGGCGCGGTTTCGGATCAGCAACTGGGTGATGGCACGGTTGGGCACATGGGGATGATCGGACAGATTCAGCCGACAGCGGCTGCGGGTTGCATAGCACAGCACACCCTCCCGGGTATTGGGGCCAAACCAGGTGTCGGACAGGCGCTGACTGGGGAATTCGGCAAGTTTCCGCTGCGGGTCACCGGCGTTTAAGGTCAGCCATACCGGATAGCTCAGGTAGAACGTGACGGATTCGCCCGCCGGGATGCTTACCGGGCTTGCCGGCTTGGAAACCACGGGACGATCCGGCAACAGCACGCCCACGTTGAGCCGCGCGCTCTCCTGGGAGAGCAGAAAACGATGCACCTTGGTGTCTTCCACGTCGGTCTGGCGCTCCTCCCGCAGCACCGTCTCCGCCGTCGGCGACAAAGGGTCACCGCTCGCATCGCTGCGCAGCCGCCATTCCTGATCCCCCCGGTAGACCCAGAAGCTCAGCGGCCCCACCCGCCATTCCAGCGTGTGATGCACATCCAGATTGAAATCGCCGAACCAGGCCTGCGTGTTACTGCTCAGCACCATTGACTGACTCCGGAGACGGTGTGCGTTCCATGCACTGTACTAAGCTTCCCGCCATCATTGCCATGTTCCCGGCGTCAGCCCTCTTCCGCGCCCTTGAGTAACTGCATGGGGGATACGCGATACAAGCGCCGCGTGGCCAGCAGCCCGGCGGCGGCCACCACCAGCGCCCCTCCCACAGCCCCCAGCAGTGGCAACCAGGGATTAAAGGCGTATTCCAGTTCAAACAGCAGATTACCCATCACGTAGCCGGCCACGGCGGCACCGCCCCCCGCCAGCAGGCCGGCCGCGCCGCCCAGCAACAGAAACTCGGTGAGCGCCAGGCGCCGGATCAGGGCACGACGACCGCCCAGGGAGCGCAGCAGCGCACTCTCGAACTGGCGCTCCTCCCGGGTAACCTGCAGTGCCGCCAGCAAGACCACGAGCCCGGAGAACAGCGTCAGCAGCGCCATCAGTTCCACCACCCGGGCGCCCTGGGCCATGATGGTGCGCACAGTATCGAGGATGGCACTGACATCAATCAGCGTCACGCTGGGATAGTCCCGGACAATCCGGACCAGCAGGCGTTGCTGGTCACGCGGCAGATGGAAGCTGGTGATGTAGGTGGCGGGGGCGTCATCCAGCACCCCGGGCGAGGCGGCAACAAAGAAGTTGACGTTGAAGCTGTCCCATTGCACCTCGCGCAGACTCGTCACCTGTGCGGTGTAGCGCTGACCACCGGCGTCGAAGTGCAGTTCATCACCCACGTCCACTCCCAGCCGTTCCGCCAGCTCCACCTCCATGGAAAACTGTGGCTCCGGCTGCCCGCCATTGGCCCACCAGTTACCGGCCACCAGGCGGTTGTCCTCCGGCAGCTCCTCCAGCCATGACAGGTTGAACTCCCGGGCCACCAGGCGGCGTGTACGCGGCTCCGGGTAATCCGACGGCCGCACGTCGCGGTCGTTAATGCCGACCAGGCGGGCGCGCACCATGGGGTAAACCCGGGTCTCCAGGCCCTGCTCGTCCAGCAATGCCTGCAGGGAATCCGCCTCGTCGGGCTGGATATTGATCAGGAAGTAGTTCGGCGCATCGTCCGGCAGACGGTCCTGCCAGGTGGCGAGCAGATCCTGGCGCACCACGGACAGCAGCAGCAAGGCCATCAACCCCAGGCCCAGCGCCATGATCTGAAACGTGTTTGTCCACGGCCGGCGCACCAGGCCGGACAGCAGCAAACCGGTGGCACCGGCACGGCGACTGCGGCGCAACAGCAGGATAATGACGCCGGCGCCCAGGGCCAGCACCGCAAGCGTGCCCAGCACCGCGGCAAACACGTAGATCGCCAGCACCACATCACCGGCCTGCCACCACATGAGCAGAAAGATGGCAGCCAGCGCCAAGGGGTAGACGCTCCAGCCCCGGAACAACTGATCGCCCAGATCCCGCCGCAGCACCCGCAACGGAGGCACCCGGCGCAGCCGCAGTATGGTGGGCAGCGCGAAACCCAGCAGGATCACCTGAGCGGCCAGCAGCCCCACACCGGCCGGTCGCCAGCTCGCCGCCGGCAGGCTGGGCAGCAGATCCGCAAGCAACGACAGCATGAAGAGATGCACCAGGTAGCCCAACAGGCTGCCCAGTACTGCCGTGATCAGCCCCAGCAGAACCATCTTCCAGGTCAGCATGGCACCGATCTGCCGTTCCGTGGCGCCCAGGCAGCGCATCACGGCCACCCGATCCAGGTGTCTGGACGCGTAGTGGCGAATGGTGAGCAGCATGGCCACACCGCCCACAACAACGGTCAGCAGGGCACTCAGGCCGAGAAAGCGTTTCGCCGCATCCAGCACCTGTTCCACCGCCGGCTGACCTTCGCCGGGGGTCTCCAGGCTGACAGACTCACCCAGGTCCGGCTGTACCCGGGCCTGCCACTGGTTCACGGCGGCATTATCCCCGGCCACCAGCAAGCGGTAGGTGACGCGGCTGGCTTCCTGCACCAGCCCGGTGGCAGGCACGTCGTCCAGATGCATGAGCAGGCGCGGCGCCAGATTCTGGAAGCCGCCGCCCAGGCTGGGCTCCAACATCAGGACCCGGCTGACCACAAACTCCTCGGCCCCCAGCTCAATGCGGTCGCCCACGTCGATATCCAGTTGAATCAGCATTCGGGCCTCAGCCCAGACCTCGCCCCGCGCCGGTGTCTCCGTGGTGTTCCTGGCGTCGCCATCCGCGTGGTCCGCCACCTGCAGACTGCCCCGTAGCGGATAGGCGGGATCCACCGCGCGCACGGCGGCAAGCTGGGTCCGTTCCTCGGTCAGTACCACGCTGGGAAACTGCAGCGTGCGGGCCACGGCGAGGTCCAGGTCCCGCGCCAGCGAGGCGAAACGGTCAGGCAGCGGATCATTCCCCACCAGCGCCCGGTCCGCCCCCAGCAGTTCCGCGGCCCGGTCCTCGGTGGCGAGCGTGACGCGATCCGCAAGCCAGGCCACAGCCGTGATGGCCGTGACGGCCAGCACCAGCGCAATGGCCAGCAGGCGCAGTTCACCCGCCCGCCAGTCCCGCAGCAGGAGCCGGAACCCGTAGCGCAGGGAATTCATGCGGCCACCAGCTGGCCGTCTTCCAGGCTCAGCACCCGCTGGCAACGCCGGGCCAGTTCCGGATCGTGGGTGACCAGCACCAGCGTGGTGCCGTGCACATTGTTAAGCTCGAACAGCAGATCCTGTATGCGATGGCCCGTATTCCGATCCAGGTTCCCGGTGGGTTCATCCGCCAGCAAGACGCGGGGCTCGGTCACGAACGCGCGGGCGATGGCCACACGTTGCTGCTCGCCGCCGGAGAGCTGCTGCGGGTAATGTCCGGTGCGCTCGCCCAGCCCCACCTGATCCAGCGCCGCACGGGCGCGGGCTTCGGCGTTGGTCTCTCCAGCCAGTTCCAGCGGCAGCATCACGTTCTCCAACGCAGTGAGGCCGGACAACAGATGAAACGCCTGGAACACGAACCCCAACTCGCGGCCGCGCAACACCGCCCGCTGATCCTCTGTGAGTGCCGTCATATCGGTACCCGCCAGTAGCACGCGCCCGCCGGTGGGAACATCCAGCCCGGCCAGCAGTCCCAAGAGCGTGGATTTGCCGGAACCTGAAGCGCCCAGGATGGCCACCGTTTCTCCGGCATGAATGTCGAGGTTAAGATCGCTGAACAGCCGAATATCACCACCGGGACCGCGAAACACCATGCCCAGATTATCCGTCCTCAACACACTGCTGCCGTTTTCCGCCGTCATGGCTTCCCTCGTTGTCATGCATCGTCGTGCGTTGCTGCTAATGCTTGCCCTGCTGCTTGCAGCGGGCACCGCACAGGCCGAGCAGCGCACCCTGGTGGTGCTTGGCGACAGCCTCTCTGCCGCCTACAACATGTCCCGGGAGGAAGGTTGGGTGCACCTGCTGCGGGAGCGCCTGGAGGCGCAGGGACATGACTGGCAGGTGGTGAACGCGGCCATCAGCGGCGACACCACCCGGGGCGGCCTGAGCCGGCTTCCGGCTATTCTTGAGCAGCATCAGCCGGCACTTGTCATCATCCAGCTGGGCGGCAACGACGGACTGCGCGGCGTGAACCCGGCGGAAACCCGGGACAACATTCAGCGCATGGTGACGCTGACCCAGGATGCCGGGGCCGAGGCCATCGTCGCCGGCGTGCGCATTCCCCCCAACTACGGCCCCGCATTTTCCCGTCGTTTCGAGCAGAGCTTTGTGGATGCCTCGGAGGCCACAGGCGCCGCACTGCTGCCTCGCATTCTCGACCAGGTGGACGAGCGCCGCGAGCTGATCCAGTCTGACGGCATCCATCCCACCGCCGAGGCCCAACCCCGGATCCTGGACAACGTCTGGGCAGTCCTGGAGCCGCTGCTCTAACGCCGGTTTAGAGCCTTCTCGACCAAGCAGGTTCCGCGGGCAGCATTTCCGGCCTGCGGCCGGATCGGCGGCAAACGCCTGCGGCGTTTACCGCCCTACGCCGAAGCCCGCTACGCGA
>SLCE01000215.1 GCA_007125985.1 Ectothiorhodospiraceae bacterium
GACAAGCTACATGGATGTATTCATGCGTGTCCGAAACCGTTGCATCATCCTCCGGGCCGGGAGCCGCGCCACGAGGAGGCCATGGTCACTGGCCGTCCGAGCGCCCGGTATCAGACGGTTAACACGATCTTGCCGGTGTGCGTGCCGGATTCCATCAGGCGATGGGCGTCCGGCGCTTCCTCGAAGGGCAGTACCGTGTCCACCACCGGCTTGAGGTTGCCATTCAGGAAATGTGGCAGCAGGCGGTCCTGGAACAGCTGGGCCATCTGCATACGGCGCTCCTGGGGCAGGCTGCGCATGGTCATGGCCCGTACCGTGAGCCGCTTCATCAGAATCAGGCCCATATTCACCTGATCGTCCCGGCCCGCCATCAGGCCCACCACCACCTGGGTGCCTTCCGGCCGCAGGCACTGCAGGTTCTCGTTCAGGTGCCCATTGCCGCCCACCAGGTCCAGAATCACGTGCGCTCCGGTGCCGGTGTGCTGCTGCACGGCCTTGGCCAGGTCGCCTTCGCCATCCACCAGCGGTACGTCCAGACCGTAGGGCTTCACTTTCTCCAGCCGCTCGCGGCCGCGGCTGGTGCCCAGGCTGAAGCCGCCGAATGTGCGTACCAGCTGAATCGCCGCAAGGCCGATACCGGAGGTCACTGCGCGCACCAGGCACCACTGGCCGTGCTGCAGGCCACCTTCCAGGAAAATAGCGCGGTAGGCGGTGAGGAACGCCTCCGGGGTGGCGCCGGCCTGCACCCAGTCCATCTGCTCGGGCACGGGGATTGTCTCCCGTTCATGCACCACCAGCTTTTCCGCATAGGCCCCGCCGCCGATCAGGCCCATGACGCGGTCCCCGGGTTTGCGGTCCTGTACTGCGTCGCCTACCGCCTCGATCTCACCGGCGTATTCCAGGCCAGGGACATCGGCTACCGCACCGGCCGGCGCCGGGTAGGCGCCCATGCGTTGCAGCAGATCGGCGCGATTCAGTCCCACGGAGCGGACCTTGACCAATACGTCCAGTGGCCCGGGGCGGGGGTCAGGCCGATCGACGCACTTCAGTACTTCGGGGCCGCCGTGTTCGGTGATTTGCCACGCGCGCATGATGGACTCCTCCAAGGGTGGTCGGGAAGGTTCAGCCGCTATTTTCATTGGCGGCTTTCAGGATGGTGATGCTGCAGTCTCGATGAATTCGTGCCCAATGGTCAATAGTCCATGTCCTTATAATGCGTTGATTGTTGCAGTGCAACAAGGCACAATGGCAAACCTAAAGTATACAGACAGGTCTGGTATCCCCATGACACAGCCAATTTCCATGTCCTTGAACGACTCCGTTGTGATCCGCCGCCTATGGCTGCACGAGCGGGAGCTTTGGCAGGACCATCTGCTGCGTCTGAATCCGGTGGATCGACGCAACCGTTTCGCCGGCGCCGTAAACGACGACTTCATCCGCAGCTACTGCGGGCGTGATGAGCCGTTGGGCACCACCCTGATCGGCGCCTTCGTCGATGGGGAACTCCGTGGCGTGGCGGAATTCCGGCTGCTTGATCAGGACTGGCCGCGCCGGGCGGAACTCGCCTTCAGTGTGGAAGAGGGCTTCCAGGGGCGCGGCATCGGTTCGGAACTGTTTCGCCGGATGGTGATGTTTTCCCGCAACCGTTCCGTTCAGAAAGTCTATATCAGTACAGAACCCAGCAATGATCGCATGCGCGCAGTCGCCCGGAAATTCGGTATGGAATTGAGCACGTCGTACGGTGAAGTGGAGGGTCGGCTCGAAGTGTTCTGGCCGGACTACGCCAGTTACATGGAGGAATTCATGGCCGAGGGCACAGCGCTGTTGCAGGAAGCCGGGAACCGCCTGATGCGCTGGCCGGCCGCCTGAACCGGCCGGCGCGGAAACGTCAGAGCATGCCGGTCTGGAGCTTTGCCGCCTCCGACATCATGTGCGCGCTCCACGGCGGATCAAACACCAACTCGACCCGGGCTTCGCGGATGGTGGGGATGAGCTCCACCTTGTGTTTCACGTCCATGCACAACACCTCTCCCATGCCGCAGCCTGGCGCGGTCAGAGTCATTTCCACTTCCACATCGCGCTGACCGTTCTCCAGCGGAATGATCTTGCAACTGTAGACCAGCCCCAACTCGACGATATCGATGGGGATCTCGGGATCATAGCAGGTGTGCATCTGATCCCAGACCAGCTTTTCCACGTCTTCATCTGTCGCCCCTTCCGGAAGTTCCGGTGGCTTGACCGCCTCACGGCCAATGGCGTCACCGTCCACGCCGTCAATGCGGAACAGATTGCCCTGGATGTAGACCGTGAAACTGCCGCCCAGGGCCTGGGTGATCACGCCTTCCGCACCCTGCGGAATGGTGCCTTCATCGCCTGCCGGAACCACGACTGCACGGCAATCGCGGTTAAAGACGATGGGTTCCCCTCGGGGTTGATACATGCCACATCTCCATTGAACCGGACCTCAGTCCGGGAACTGGACTAATTTGGTACGAATTCTAGCAAACTCCGGTGGGCCCTGACCATGCCCGCTGCATGCCGACGGTTGATGGACACGCAGCTTGAAAAAACACACGGGGTCAACGACGGTAGTCAAAACCCGTGGATGGGAGTGAATGCGCATGTGGAATCGGGAACGCAGACGGAATCGCTGGCGAATCGCGGTCCTGCCCGGTGACGGCATAGGCCCGGAGGTCATGGATGTGACGCTTCGTGCCCTGCGTGCACTGCAGGAAGATGGCGGCCCGCAGATGGAATTGGACGAGTATTCCTGGCCCTCCCACGCCTGGCACCGGGAGCACAGGCAGATGATGCCTGATGACTGGAAAAGCCGGCTTGCCGCGCACGACGCCATCCTGCTGGGGGCGCTGGGTGACCCCGGGCCGTTGTCGGATGCCGATCGTTATCTGCTGAGCGACAGCGTCTCACTGGAACCATTGCTGTCCATACGCAAGGGGTTCGATCAGTGGGCCTGCGAACGGCCGGCGAAGCTGATCGCGGGTGCGCCCCAATACCTGAAGGACGACCGCGCCCGTGACGTGGACATGCTCGTGATCCGTGAAAACAGTGAGGGCGAGTACGTAGGGCAGGGCGGGCGCCTGCGCCCGGGCACACCAATGGAAGTGGCCACGCAGATGGAAGTGTTCACCCGTGCCGGCGCGGAGCGCATTTTCCGGCATGCTTTCCAGCGTGCGGAAGCCCGCGCGGCAGAGCGAAAGGCCGGGGACCGGGCATCACGGGAATTTCCGCTGGCCGGCGGCCGAATCGCGCAGGCCCAGGTGTGCCTGATCACCAAGCGCAACGCGCTGCGCTACTGGGGTGATATGTATACCGAGGTGTTTGCCCAGGTGGCGGCCGATTTCCCCGAGATCGCCACCCACCATGAACTGGTGGATGCAGCCTGCATGAAGTTCGTTACCAGTCCCTGGCAGTTCGACGTGGTGGTGGCGAGCAATCTGCAGGGGGATATTCTGACCGATCTGGCCGCTGTGCTCTGCGGCGGCATGGGGGTGGCCCCGTCCTGCAACCTCAATCCGGCGGACCGCCGCAGCCCGCCCATGTTCGAACCCACCCATGGCAGTGCGCCGGATATCGCCGGCCAGGGCAAGGCCGGGCCCGCTGCCATGCTGCTCACCGCCGCGATGATGCTGGACTGGATGGGTGAGGAGGACAGCAAGGCGGCGCGCGCCGGAGAACGCTTGCGCAGGGCCGTGGAAGCCGACCTGCAGACCCACGGTGGGTATGGTCGCAGCACGTCCGAGATCGGGGATGCAGTCATCGCCGCACTTGGTTGACACGGCGCATGGAATACAGGGAAGCACTATGGGGATTGATCGGTACTTCCCAAGTGGTTTGAAGCCCGTGGTGGGCGGGGTATAGACTCCATGGAGCAGCCAATAGCGAAGGAGATATCCGATGGCGCACCACCAGGTTCAGCTCTCGCCCCTGCTGAAGCAGTCCAGCGGCATCGTGGCCGCCCGTGGGGAAGGGGCCTACCTCTACGATGAGGACGGTAACCGCTATCTGGATTTCACCTCCGGGATCGGCGTCACGTCTACCGGGCACTGTCACCCGAAAGTGGTGGCCGCCGCACAGGAGCAGGTGGCGCGACTTATTCACGGGCAGTACGCCATCGTGCGTCATCCGCCGATCAATGCCTTGACGGAACGCCTGGGCGATCTGCTGCCGGGCAACATGGATTCGGTGTTCTATTCCAATGCCGGGACGGAAGCGGTGGAATCCGCCATCCGGCTTGTCCGCCAGGCCACCGGCCGGCCGAACATCATTGTGTTCCAGGGTGGCTTCCACGGCCGCACCATGGGCGCGTTGTCCCTGACCACGTCCAGCGTGGGGCTCCGCGCGGGTGTGCAACCTATGATGGGCGGTGTGGTTGTGGCTCCGTTCCCCCACGCCTACCGTTACGGCTGGGATGAGGCCACGGCCACGGAATTCTGCCTGCGGGAACTGGACAACATCCTGGCCACCCAAAGTGCGCCGATGGAAACCGCGGCGATGCTGGTGGAACCAGTACAGGGCGAATCCGGTTATGTGCCCGCCAGTACCGCGTTCATGAAAGGCCTGCGCGAGCGCTGTGATGCCCACGGCATCCTACTGGTGGTGGATGAGGTGCAGGCCGGCAATGGCCGTACCGGCAAATACTGGGGGCATGAACATTTCGGCGCCCAGCCGGATGTGCTGGTGACCGCCAAGGGCCTGGCCAGCGGTTTCCCGCTGTCCGCCATGGCCGCCTCTGAGGAAATTATGTCTCGTGGTTGGGCGGGTTCGCAGGGCGGCACCTACGGTGGCAATGCGGTTGCCTGTGCCGCCGCGCTTGCAACCCTGGACGTGATCGAGGAAGAGGGTCTGGTGCAAAATGCGGCCGAGCAGGGTGCCTACCTGCGGAAGCGCCTTGAGGAAATCCAGGCGAATGAATCCTGTATTGCCGACGTGCGCGGCATGGGCTTGATGCAGGGTGCCGAGATTGTCGATGAACAGGGCAAGCCGGACGGTCAACGCACCATGCGTATCCTGAAGGAGGCCGAGCAGCGGGGGCTGGTGCTGATCCGCTGTGGTGCGTACGGTGGCCAGATTGTGCGCTGGCTGCCGCCGCTGATTGTCACCCGCGAGCAGATCGACGAGGCCACGGCGGTGTTTGCCGAGGCAGTCAAGGCGTCTGCGGCGCACTAGGATGATGAGTACAATAGGCTTCGCCGGTCATCGGGTCGGCGAAACGGGGAGTGCCTGACTGATGGATTTGGACTCGATACGCACCGCCTATCGACGCTACGCTAATCACTACGACCGTATCTTCGGCCCCGTCTTCAATCCGGGGCGCAAACTTGCGTTGAAGACGCTGGACCTGGCTTCCGGTCAACGCGTGCTTGAAGTGGGTGTTGGCACCGGGCTGTCATTACCCTATTACCCGGAGGACGTGCGGGTGGTGGGCATTGATATCTCGCCGGAAATGCTCGACAAGGCCCGCGACCGCGTGGACGACCAGGAGTTGAGTCAGGTGGAAGACCTGCTGGTCATGGATGCCGAGGACCTGGAGTTCGAGGACGACAGCTTCGACGCCGTGGTGGCCATGTACGTGGCTTCGGTGGTGCCGCATCCCGATCGCCTGGTGGACGAGATGCGCCGCGTCTGTGTGCCGGGCGGGGACATTCTCATCATCAACCATTTCACCTCGCGTAATCCGGTGCTGCGGGGGCTCGAGCGAGGCCTGCGGCCGTTGTCGCGCATGCTGGGGTTCCGCCCTGACATGGATCTGGACTCCCTGCCGGAAATGGATGATTTCCAGCGTATTGGCGTACGCAACGCCAACATCTTCGGGTACTGGAAGCTGGTCCATTACCGCAACGGTGAGACGGCCGAGGAGGCCGAGGCAGAACCGAGTTTTGCCGCCAGCAAGTGATCCGTAGAGCAAAACGGGTAGAATCGGCCGCCTGACAGGAGGGCTTCATGCAGGCGGTCTTCACCATCGCGCTTCCATTTTTCGCGCTGATCTTCACCGGTTACGGGGCCGGTCGGGCGGGGCTTATCCCCCAGTCGGCGGTGTCCGGTCTCAGCGTCTTCGTATTCTATTTCGCCCTGCCAGCATTGCTGCTGACCAGTGTCAGCCAGGCGCCGGTGCGGGAACTGGCGGACCTGCGCCTGCTCGTGGCCTGGTTGGTCCCCAGTCTGGTCCTGTTTTCCCTGGTATTCCTGGCTTGCCGTCCGCTGTTCCGTACGTCCCGTGCGGAACGGGCGGTGCAGGCGCTCGCCGCGACCTTCTCCAATGTGGGTTTCGTGGGCCTGCCGTTGGTGGTGGTTGCTCTGGGCAGTCAGGCTGTGTTGCCTGCCATTATCGTGGTGCTGGTGGATACCGTTCTCATGATCGCGATCGCCACGGCCATCATCGAACTGGATCAGGGGCGCAGTGGCGGCATCCGCCAGGTAGTGAGCACCATCGGATCGGGCGTTATCCGCAACGCGGTCATTGTGGCCTCAGTGATCGGACTGGTGCTCGGCGCCAAGGAATGGTCGATACCCGGGCCGCTGTTCTCCTATCTGGAACTGCTGGGCGGTGCGGCGGCACCGGCAGCGCTGTTTGCACTCGGGGCGACACTTGCCAGTCGCCCGCTGGGGGAGGGCATGGGGCAGATCGGCTTTATTATCGCCATCAAGCTCGTCGTGCACCCGTTGATGGTCTGGTTGCTGGCCACCATGCTGGGATTGCCGCCGCTATGGATAGCCGTGCTGGTGATACAGGCATCCCTGCCAATTGCCGCCAATGTCTATGTGCTGGCGCAGCGATACCAGACATACGTGGCGCCGGCCTCCAGTGTGATTTTCTGGTCCACGGCGGTTTCGGTGCTGACCGTATCGCTGGTGATGTTGATGGTGGTGGGAGACTGACAATGAGTGACTGGAAACGGCAGACCCCCTTGGGCCGGGAGGCCAGCTACGATATGGCCTACGATCCCGGTCTGCTGGTGCCTATTCCCCGTGTGGAGGGTCGGCAGGCCATCAGTGCGCCGGAGCCACTGCCGTTCACCGGCTGCGACATCTGGAATGCCTGGGAATTATCCTGGCTGGATGGCCGGGGAAAGCCTGTGGTGGCCTGGGGTGAGTTCCGCGTGCCGGCGGATTCCCCGTTCATCATCGAGTCGAAGTCGCTCAAACTCTATCTGAACAGCCTGAATCAACAGGCGTTTGATGAGATCGCCACGGTTGCCGCGGTCATCCGTCGTGACCTCGGTCGGGCCGCCGACGCACCGGTGGAGGTGCGGCTGCATGCACCGGAGGACTGGCCCCATGCCGTGGCCGAGCCGGAAGGCCGCTGCCTCGACGATTTGCCGGTGACCATTCAGCATTATCTGCCGGCGCCCGATCTGCTGACGGCGCAAGCTGGACGCCTGGTGGATGAAACCGTGTACTCCCGTCTGCTGCGGTCCCGTTGCCCGATTACCGGCCAACCGGATTGGGGCGGCGTGCAGATCCACTATCGCGGCCCGGCCATCGACCTGGCAGGCCTGCTGGCGTATATCGTCTCCTTCCGCCAGCACCAGGACTTCCACGAACAGTGCGTGGAGCGGATGTTCCTCGACATCCTGGAGCGCTGCAGCCCCCAGCAACTGACCGTGGAGGCCCGCTATCTGCGGCGCGGCGGGCTGGATATCAATCCCTATCGCAGCAACACCGATCGTCCGGCGGAGAACCGCCGCTGGTTCTTGCAGTAAGCACGGGTATGCTTCAGCGTGCTGACGCACAGTTCTACTGTGACCAGCGCGCCAGCGCCACCAGCGGGCGCAGCAGCAGCCGCACCGTCGCCCGCAGCCGCGGATGTTTGGCGATGTACTCCGCTGCCGGTGGGCTGTAGCGCTCGTAGCGGTCAATGAACCACCGCCCGGCGGCGTTGGGCCGAAGCACCTGTTCCCGGAATTCCCTCAGTACCTGGATTTCCTTGGCCATGGGGCTGCCATAAGCCGCGGTGGCTATAAAGCAGCTTCCGCCTCCGCCCCCGCTCATGCGGCGCAGGCTGACGGTGGCAACCTCCGAACTGCAGCATTCCGAGACGAGATCGTCCCGCCCGTCGCGCACGGCCAGTACGCGGTAGTCATGAACGCCGAAATCCGCCGTGCTGTCCGTGAAACTGTTTGTGTCGCCGCGCAGACTGTCGTCCAGCGTCTCCCAGTCTTCGGCCTCGTCAGAGCGCCGCTGCACCACGTAGGAGTCATTGATGGTGGAATTGTCCAGCCAATCCAGCTGGATTCCGCCACGTTGCGCAGCGGCTGTGAGCCGGGTGGGCCGCATGGGTTCCAGCTGTTCCGCCATGGTTTCGGGTGAAACGGCGGCCATGGCTTCCACGTCCAGCCGTCCGCCGCGCACCAACAGGCCATCCAGGCGCGCATCCAGTCGGCTGCTTTGCACAATCAGCTCCCGAACGGCACGGTGATCCGCATCCGGATGTCGTGACCAGTACAGGGCGGCCGCGCCGGCGACCATCGGCGTTGCCATGGACGTTCCCTGTAACAGGGCATAGTCGTTGTTCTGATTGCCCTCGCCGAGCAGCCAGGTGCTGAGGATGCCCTGGTTGGAATCACCGCCGGGTGCCGCAAGGTGAACGGTTTCCGTGCCGAAATGGGAGTAGGAGGCCAGCGCGCCATCGGGCCCGATGGCAGCCACGCTGATGATGTTGTTCAAGCGGTAGGATGCCGGAAATACCGGCCGATCATCGTTGTCCCGCCCGCCAGCCGTGTTGTTCCCGGCCGCGGCCACCACCAGGATGCCCCGTTCCTCCCCGGCCCGTTCCAGCGCCTCGAACACGGTCCGTGACTCGCCGCCCACCGCCAGGCTGAGATTGATGATGCGCGCCTCGGATTCGTCGGTGATCCAGTTGACGGCGTCAGCCAGTTCAGCGGAGGTGGCGACAGATGCGCAGGTGGGTTGGCCGTCCCCACCGCAACTGTCGTCGGCGGCGTTCTCCTCCGGGAACCAGAGTTTCACCGGCAGCAGGTCTACAGTCCAGGTGATCCCGGCCAGCCCGGTGTCATTGTCTCCCACAGCGCCGATGATCCCGGCAACGTGCGTACCATGGCCCAACAGGTCGGTGACGTCGTTTTCTTCCTCTGCCTGCCGGCAGCTGGCGTTGTCTTCCGCGCAGCGCACCACGAACTTGCTCAACGGTGAAACGTTGGCGGCCAGATCAGGGTGGTCGCGGACAATGCCGGTATCCACGATCGCCACGGTGATGGCACTGCTGCCGGCGGTGCCAAGGCGTTCCCAGGCGAACGGCGCGCGCGTATCCACATCCCGGACCGGGTCACTGCTGCAGCGTCCACCCCGGATCCTCGCGCATATCCACCAGATACCGTCGGCGCCACGGCCGGAGAAGGCTGGGTCGTCAGGCAGCGCC
This sequence comes from Ectothiorhodospiraceae bacterium, assembly GCA_007125985.1. Taxonomy (GTDB): domain Bacteria; phylum Pseudomonadota; class Gammaproteobacteria; order Nitrococcales; family Aquisalimonadaceae; genus LSCE01. The sequence continues at coordinate 9,398 of SLCE01000215.1, forward strand.
GCATCAAGCAGTCGGACCAGGTAGTTCGGCTCGGCATAGGCCACAGTCGGGTCGGCTCGGTAGCTGGCCAGCAGACTTTCGAAGTTCTCCGGCCGCTCTGGGCGAACCAGTTTGGTGTTCCGTGCGCGCAGTGCACGGACCATGATGCCTGGCCCTCCGCGCGCCGCCAGCGCCTGCTCGGCGGCCGGGCCCTGGAGTTCGATGCCCGCCTGATCGTGGTAGCGGACGATAATCTCGCCGCTGTGCTCCCCTGCGCCATCAGCGAGTGCCGGGGTGACGGCGATGAAGAACAGGACCGTGAAAATCAGGTAGTGAAAGCGCATGGCTGTAGCTGTCCGTCGCGGGCTTGCTGCCCTGATAGTGCCGGATCAGGCTCAAGGCGTCACGCCCCGGATGGCTGACGGTTGCCGCACAATGGTTTGCAACCGTCTCGTAAAGCCGGTACTTGCTTAAGTTGTCGTTGTTGCTGGCGCACGACAGGCATTGCAGTGCATAGTGATGATCAAGCCTGTCAAGGAGAGCACCATGGGAGTAGATCAGTGCTTCCTTAACCGAGCCTGCGGGCCATGAGCATGCCGGAGCCGGTCCGAGAAACCGTTGAGCATACCGCTGATCATGTCTCCTGAAGAGTATCGACAACACGATGCCCTCGGACTCGCCGATCTGGTTCAGCGCGGTGAGGTGACGCCCGATGAGTTGCTGGACGTGGCACTGGCGCTGGGAGAGCAGGCCAATACGCGGTTCAATGCCATTAATCGCTGGATGATCCCGGCGGCCCGCGAGCAGGTGGCCGGCGGCCTGCGTGGTCCCCTGGCCGGTGTGCCTTTTCTGGTCAAGGACATCGTCCAGGATGTGGCCGGTGAACCCACCAGTGCCGGCTCCCGCGCCTTTTCCAACACCCCGGTGCCGGTCAATTCCAGTTACGTGCAGCGAGCCCGCGCCGCCGGTCTCGTGATCTTCGGCAAAACCAACACGCCGGAACTGGCGCTGAAGGGGGTGACGGAGAACCGGGTGTTCGGCGCCACGCGCAATCCGTGGAATCCGGAGCATACCCCGGGAGGCTCCAGTGGCGGTGCGGCGGCAGCGGTTGCCGCGGGCGTGGTGCCCATGGCCGGAGCCAATGACGGCGGTGGATCAATCCGGATCCCGGCGGCCTACTGCGGGCTGTTCGGGTTCCGCCCGGGCCGGGGTCGGGTTCCTTCGGGCCCGGCGGCTGGAGAGATCTGGGAGGGGGCGTCCAGCGATCACGTGCTCACCCGCAGCGTGCGCGACAGCGCCGCCATGTTGGATCTGCTGGCCGGGCCGGACGCCGGTGCACCGTTCCATGTGGCGCCCCATCAGCGACCCTATCTGCAGGAGGTCGGTGCGCCGCCCGGTCAGCTTCGCATCGGTTTCAGCACCCGCTCCCCAGTGGACGGCTCCGTGGACGCGGCCTGCGTGCAGGCAGTGGAAGGCACCGCCCGGGTATTGGAGGAACTGGGGCACCACGTGGAGGAGGCGGAGCCCCGGGTGGACGGGTTGGAGCTGGCCCGCTGCTACATGCGCCTGTATTTCGGCCAGGTGGCGGCGGCGATGCATGGGCACCCGGCCCGCGCCTTCGAGCTCGATACCCGCGCGCTGGCCATGCTGGGGCGGGCATTGAACAGCGGCGACTATGTGCGCGCCCACCTGCAATGGAACAGCTTTTCCCGGTCCCTGGGCGGTTATTTCCAGCAGTATGATCTGTACCTGACGCCCACGGTTGCCGCGCTACCGGCCCGCATCGGCGAACTGGATACCCCACCGTTGGAGCGAGCGGCGCTGCGCCCCCTCCTCTGGCTCAATGCGGGCCGCCTGCTGCTGAAGTCCGGCATTGTTGACAAGCTCGCCTTCCGCAGCCTGCAACGCACCCCGTTTACCCAGCTTGCCAACCTCACCGGCACCCCGGCCATGTCGGTTCCCCTGCACTGGGCCCATGACGGACTGCCCATCGGCAGCCAGTTCATCGCGCCCGTCGGCGAGGAAGCTCGCCTGATCCGTCTCGCTGCCCAGTTGGAAGAAGCACAGCCCTGGTTTTCCCGAATACCGTGTTGGTTTCCTGAGAAGGAACGGAGTAAGGCATGAAATCAGGGCTGGGGGCGTCTGATACGAAAACGGCCCGCCTAGGTTAGCGGCGGGCCGTTGTCTGATGCTGCTGTTGGTGTGTTGCTAGCGCTCGTCCATGCCGCCCATGCACAGAAACTTGGTCTCGAGGAATTCCTCGATGCCGTATTTCGAGCCCTCGCGGCCGATGCCGGATTCCTTCCAACCGCCGAAGGGGATGGTTTCGGAGACGAAACGGCCGGTGTTGGCAGCAACCATGCCGTACTCCAGGGCCTCGCCCACGCGCCAGACGCGGCCCATGTCCTTGGTGAAGTAGTAGGCGGCGAGGCCGTACGGTGTGTCGTTGGCCAGGCGGATGGCTTCCTCTTCGGACGAGAAGCGGAACGCCGCGGCCACTGGGCCGAAGATTTCCTGGCTGAAGCAGGCCATATCCGGTGTGGCATCGGTCAGGATGGTGGGCTGGTAGAACGTCTGCCCCAGGCTGTGCCGTTCGCCGCCGCGCACCACGCGGGCGCCTTTTTCCACGGCATCCGCCACCAGCTGTTCCACCTTGCCAAGCCCCTTGTCGTTGATCAGCGGGCCCAGCGTGGTTCCCTTCTGGGAACCGTCCCCCACCTGCATGCGATCAACGGCTTCGGTGAAGCGCCGCATGAACTCGTCGTAGACGGCGTCATGCACCAGCAGCCGATTGACGCAGATGCAGGTCTGCCCGGCGTTGATGAACTTCATCTGCAGGGCGCCGGCGAGGGCCTCGTCCAGGTCCGCGTCGTCGAACACGATACAGGGAGCATTGCCGCCCAGCTCCAGGCTGACCTTTTTGACGGTATCCGACGCCTGTGCCATGAGCAGCTTGCCTACCGCGGTGGAGCCGGTGAAGGACAGCTTGCGCACGACCGGGTTGCTTGTCAGTTCCTTGCCCACTTCGGCGCCATGGCTGGCGGTGACCACGTTCAGCACTCCGGCCGGGATGCCCGCCCGCTCGGCGAGCTCCGCCAGCGCCAGAGCAGACAGAGGAGTGTCCTCGGCGGGTTTGATCACCACAGTGCAGCCGGCAGCAAGCGCCGGTGAGACCTTCCGGGTGATCATGGACGAGGGGAAGTTCCACGGCGTGATCGCAGCCACGACACCAACCGGTTGTTTCAGCACCAGTTCGCGGCGGCCCGGTGCCTGCCAGGGCAGGATGTCGCCTTCGATGCGCTTGGCCTCTTCCGCAAACCACTCCACAAAGGAGGCCCCGGAAAGAATCTCCCCTTTGGCCTCGTTCAGGGGTTTGCCCTGTTCCGTGGTCAGCAGCAGCGCCAGGTCATTCACATGCTCTGTGATCAGGTCAAACCAGGCGCGCAGTTTCTGGGAGCGCTGCTTGGCGCTCAGGCTGCGCCAGGCAGGCAGCGCGGCTTCGGCAGCGGCAATGGCTGCCCGGGCATCGTCGGCGCCCATGTCCGGCACGGAGGCGATCTCCGTGCCGGTGGCCGGATTGACAACCGGGAACTGCTTGCCGGACGCGGCACCGGCCCACTGGCCATTGATGTAACCCGCGTCGCGCAGCAGGTTGCTGTCCGATAGCGCTACGGTCATGGTGTCTCCTCCGATCATCTTTGCTCTGGAAAGTCCCCCACTATAACGAACCTTACACGCCATCGCGCGTAAACGAAGAAAGTGACTGCCAACTGGTTCCGCGTTTCTCCGTGGTGATCGGGCTAGTCTTACAGTGTCATTACATATTGCTGTGCCGGGCTGATGCTGATCCCGGCCTTACGCCTGCTAAGGAGAACTCAATTCATGGCGCGGACCTTTTGCCTGTGTTGCCACCGGGCCACGGGAGTATTGCCCCGGGCTGCACGACTGACTTCACTCGGTGCCGTGCTGGGGATGATCTCAAGTGCTGTTATGGCAGGTGGTGTCACGGGGTTTACCGCGGGGCCGGGCCTGACCTGGGGTGGCATCAGTCATCCGGCAACGGTTCAGACGTCGCTGAATAATCCCGGGGCCGCCGGTCAAGTGGCGGGTGAGGGCCTGTGGTTCGGCCTGGGTGCGGTGGCCATAGGCTACGAGGTCGGGGATGTGGATGACCTGCTGGAGCGCACCGAGGACTTGGAGGACGTTCTGGACCGGGATTTCGCAAGCCTGGAGGAAGTTCAGGTGGTCCGCGACGAATTTGATGATTTTCTTCTTGCTGCCGGTCGCAACGGTTATGTGAAGGGCGGTGGCACACTGCAACTGCCGTTCACGCCGGTTGGTGGATACTGGGGAACGTTGGGAGGCACGGTCAGCTTCGAAGCCAGCGGACTTGCCAGCCTGGGCGGCCGCATTCTCGACGCGCCGCTGGAGGTTACCTTCGATGGGAACCGGTACGCGCTGGAGACGGATACCGCGGCCTACCTGAAGCAGGCCGTGGGCTATCGCTTGTCTCTGGGATATTCCCGTGAGGTTTTCCGTAACGAGGATGGGGCGCTCAGCGTCGGCTCCCGGGTCAATTATTACAAGCTGGACCTCTCCCGTGCCGTGACGCGGCTCGATGAGGGGGACAATCAGGATGATTTTGGCGACCGGCTGGAGGATGGGCTGGAGCAGAACGAACGTGGCAGATCCGGCATGGGCCTGGATGTCGGTGCGCTTTGGACGGGGGCTCAGTATCAGCTGGGGGGGACCCTGCGTAATCTGAATGAACCCTCCTTTGACTACCCGCGGCTGGATCCGGCGGGGAATGATCGCATTCCCGGTAGTGAACGCTACACGATGGAGCGACAGCTTCAGCTTGAGGCGGCGGTATTCACCCGTGACCAGCACTGGTTTGCCGGTGTCGCCTACGACGTGAACGGCATTGAGGATGCCGTGGGTGACGAATTCCGCTGGATGACCGTGGCGGGCGGTTATCAGGGAACGGGCTGGTGGATTCCCGGAGTTCGTGCTGGTTATCGGCGTAACCTGACGGGGACGGAACTCGGGTACTATTTGCTGGGCACGACCCTGTTCCGGGTGGTGAATCTGGATCTCGCCTGGTCCACGGATTCGGTGGATATGGATGGCGACACCATGCCGCGTAGCGCGATGGCCAGCCTGAGCACCGAGCTACGCTTCTGATTGTCGGCGGGCGACAGGCCTTTTCACGCCGCCCGCCGGCCGGCAACTGCCGGCCGTGGCGACGCCTGGAGCCTATCGTCCGCTGAGGGTGTCAAACGGATCGGTCTCCCGCTCAACGGCCTGTGCCCGCGCGGCCACCAGCGCCTTCACCTTCTTGTGGGGGAATACGTAGAATTGATCATTCTCCACGGCCTGCACCGTGGCCTCTGCGATTTCCGCGGCCGAGATGCGGCCTTTTTCCACCGCCTGCCGCAACTGCTCCTGGCGCAGTTTTTTCGTCTCAGTGTCCGGGGCCGTCTCAGCCAGATCCTTCGGCCGGTTACGCTCGGAGTCAACGATTCCAGTGGGGAAGAAGGCGGGGCAAAGAACACTGACGCCCACGTTTGCGCCCACATCGCGCAGATCCAGAGCCAGGGTCTCGGAGATGGCCACCACGGCATGCTTGGATGCGTTGTAGACGCCGCTGCCGGGTGCGTTCACCCAGCCCGCCGCCGAGGCTGTGTTCACCACGTGTCCCTCGCCCTGTTCCAGCATCATGGGGACGAAGGCACGAATGCCCCAGCTCACGCCGTACACGTTCACACCCATGACCCAGTGCCAGTCGGCCGGCGTGTTTTCCCAGATCGGCCCGTTCACGGCCACGCCGGCGTTGTTGAACACGACATGCGCGGCGCCGAAGCGGTCCTTCGCCAGTTGCGCAAGCGCTTCCACATCCTCCATGCGCGAGACATCAACCTTCAATTTGGCCGATTCCATGGCGGGTTGACGTTCTTCCACCAGACGCAGCGTCTCCGACAGGCCGGCTTCGTCCACATCGCCCAGTACCAGCTTCATGCCCCTGGCCGCGCAGCACAGGGCCAACTCGCGGCCCAGGCCGCTGCCGCCGCCGGTGATAACCGCAACCTTGTTACTCAGATACTTCATCACTACTCCCGTTATCGTTGTCGAAGGGCTGCCGCGACTCCGGGCGTGGCCGCAGCAGCCCCGGAGTGTCAGCCCATGTAGGGCTTCATTTCCGCCTTGGCGATAGCATTCCGGTGCACCTCGTCGGGGCCGTCGGCCGTGCGCAGGTGTCGGGCGTAGGCATACAGATCCGCCAGGGGGAAGTCCTCAGTGTACCCGGCAGCGCCATGCGCCTGAATGGCCCAGTCGATGATCTGGCAGGTCATGTTCGGCACCGCCACCTTGATCATGCCGATCTGCTGTTTGGCCTCCTTGTTGCCCACCAGGTCCATCATCTGCGCGGCATTGAATACCAGCAGTCGCGCCTGATCGATCATGATGCGGGAATCCGCCACCCGTTCACGCCAGACACCTTGCTCCGACAACGGCTTGCCGAATGCCACGCGGCTGGTCAGGCGCTTGCACATCAGCTCCAGCGACCGTTCCGCCAGGCCGATGGCCCGCATGCAGTGGTGGATACGGCCCGGACCCAGGCGTCCCTGCGCGATCTCGAAGCCGCGCCCTTCACCCAGGATCAGGTTCTCGGCAGGAACACGCACATTGTCGAACAGGATTTCCGGGTGACCCTTGGGGGCGTGGTAGTAGCCGTACACCGGCATGTCGCGGACCACGGTGACGCCCGGGGTATGCTTGGGAACTAGGATCATGGACTGCTGCTTGTGCCGGTTCGGGTTGTCCGGGTCGGTTTTGCCCATGACGATGAACACCTCGGTACGCTCGTTGCAGCCACCGGTGATGAACCATTTCCGGCCATTGATCACGTACTCATCGCCGTCGCGCTGGATGCGGGTCTCGATGTTGGTGGCATCACTGGACGCCACCGCTGGTTCTGTCATGGCGAAGGACGAGCGGATCTCCCCGTCCAGCAACGGCTGCAGCCAGCGTTGCTTGTGTTCCTCGCTGCCATAGCGGGCGAGTACTTCCATGTTGCCGGTGTCCGGCGCCGCGCAGTTGAACACTTCCGGCGCCCAGGTGATGCGACCCATGATCTCGGCCAGCGGCGCGTATTCCAGGTTGGTCAGCCCGGGGCTGTATTCGCCGTACTCCGGTGGCAGGAACAGATTCCACAGGCCCTGTTCGCGCGCCTTGGGCTTGAGTTCCTCGATGAGGGGAATGGCCCCGTACCCGTGCCCGTTCTGCCGGTTTGCTTCGAGTTCCTCGTCGTAGCGTTCCACGTTCGGGTAGATATGCTCATCCATGAAGGCGAGCAGGCGCTCGCGCAGCGATGCGATTTTGGAGGAAAAGCGGAAGTCCATGATGCTACTCCGTTTGTTGAGATGTCTGTATGCACGGCGGAGAGCTTGAGGGCCCATGATGAATCAATCAAATGAATGTTTATTATGAGATAACATAAACACCATGGATTTATCGCGAATCGATTTGAATCTGCTGGTCGTGCTCGAAGCCATCTATTCCGAGGGTGGATTGACCCGTGCCGGTGAGCGCCTGAATGTCACTCAGCCGGCCGTCAGCCATGCCTTGGGCCGGTTGCGGGATATGCTGGGCGACCCGCTGTTCGTCCGGGAAGGGCATGGCATGGTGCCGACACCGTTCACGCGCAACCTCATCGGGCCGTTGCGGGAAGCGCTGCGTGCCATGGAGCTCACGCTGAATGAGGCCCGGCGGTTCGATCCGGCGGTGGCGGAAAAGCGGTTCACCCTGGGCTGCCGCGATGCCCTGGAGCTACGCGTGTTGCCCGGGCTGATGCGTGGTCTGAGACGGGAAGCGCCGGAGCTGGAAATCGCCACGGTGAGCTTCCGTCGACGGGACATGGAGGTGGATCTGTTCAGCGGGCAGTTGGATCTGGTGACCGATTCCCTGCTGCCCCGTTCCCGCAACATCCGCCATGTGCATATCAATACCGATCCACTGGTGGTGCTGGCCCGCCCGGGGCATCCGGCCCTGGCCCAGGGGCTTGATCTGGATGCCTACCTGGCACAGCGTCATATTCTGGTCACTTCGCGCCGCACCGGGCCGGGGCTGGAGGACTTCGAACTGGCACGCCGCGGCCTGCAGCGCAAGGTCAGCCTGCGCTGCCAGCATCACTTCGCGGCGTCCCGGGTGGTGCGAGAAACCGATCTCCTGCTCACCATGCCGGGCCGCCTGGCGGAGTTGATCAATCGTGACAACGATTATGCGATGGCGCCGTTTCCCCTGGAGATGCCGCCCCAGGATCTCTATCTCTGCTGGCACGCCAACGTGGATAATGATCCGGCAAACCGATGGCTGCGCCAGCGGATCATTGCTGTGCTGCAGTCGTCAACAGGCCCGGCTGCCCGTGCCGGTGGAGGCGGCGGGCTGCCGGAAGACACCTGAGAGCCTGGTGAACAGATCGGCGCTTGCCTAAATCCCGAGTTCAGGGATTAGGAGCTTCTCCAGTGCAGCGCGGCGCTTATCCGGAATGGTGATGGCCTTGCGGGCATCCAGATCGAACATCACAGCCACCGCCTCGGCGGCTGCTATCGTTCTGCCGGTGTCGTTGTCGAACAACCAATGACAGAAGGTGTACGCCTTGGGCCCGATGTGCCGGATGGCGCTGCGTATGGTCAAGATGGTGCCGTTGCGTGGGGCCTGGTGATAGACCAGGCGGTATTCCAGGGCGGCGCCACCAATGCGGCTGTTGGAGCGGTCCCAGTTGCCAACGCGGGACGCGAAGTTGGGAATCGAATCCGAGATGGCGCCGATGTATGCCCGGGTGGTCATAAAGCCATCGCTGTCCACCAGTTGCGGCTCCAGTGGCGTCAGGTAGGTGGCCACCATACCCATGGCATCCGCCTGGTCCAGGGTCAGCGGCTCCCGGGGTGGGGTCAGTTCCAGGCCGCGGGGTGCGGCGTGGTCCGGCAGGTGCGTCTGCATTTCCCGGGCGCGCTCCAGGAGTTCAGACGGCATCGGAAGCGGATGGGTGCGGGCGTGGTCCACCAGTTCCACCCGGGCTACTAGCGTTGCGGCCACCACGTCCGCCGCCGGGTTACGCATCTCGAAATACACCCGCAGATGACTGTCGTGGACTTCCAGCACACCGGCCTGGATGACAATGGGGGCGCCGGCAAGTTGCTCCCGCAGGAAGCGGATATGGTGCTCTTTGGCCACCAGATGCAGTCCCGCATTACTGGAGGAGGGTGCCGGGAGCCCGAGCATGCGGGACAACACGGCCAGCGCGCCGGTGGCCTTGTCCACGTAGAACTGGATGTTCATGTGGCCCATCTCGTCGCACTCCCAGGTGCGCACGCTGTTGCGGTATATCTCGATCAACGATGTCATGCGGTTACTCTCGATTTCTTTGTTGATTGTGGTGTGCCCGAAGCGTGCCGTGATGCCGGCGCCGCGTGATGTTACAGGTTCCCCTTGTGCTGACCACCATCCACCGGCACACAGGCGCCGGTAACCCAGCTGGCCGCGTCGGATGCCAGGAAAACGGCCACATTGGCCACTTCATCGGCGCGCCCGAAACGACCGGAGGGGATCTTGGCCAGCGTGCGGGTGTAGCGCTCAGGGTCATTGCGTTCCACCCGGTCCCATACCCCGCCGGGGAATTTGATGGAGCCCGGCGCGATGGTGTTGACACGGATGTGGTCCGGCGCGAGTTCAATGGCCAGGGTTTTGGAATAACTGATCAATGCGGCCTTCACGGCGGAATATGGCGCCTTGCCACCAGCCTCCAGTCCCGAAATGGAGGAAATGAACAGCACGCTGCCGCCCCCCGACTCCTGCATCCAGGGCACAACAGTGCGGGTGGCGCGCACCGAGGCCATCAGGTCCAGCCGGATATTGGCATCCCAGTGTGGCAGATCGTCACCGCCCCCCAGCGCCGACACATTGTTCACCAGAATGTCGACGCCGCCCAGTGCATCCCGGGCGGCATGGAGGAACGATTCTAGCGCCTGGGCATCCCCCACGTCGCAGGGCTGGGCGAAACCCCTTACGCCCTGGCTTTCAGCCGCTTCCCGGGTCTCCTGCAGGGCAGCCTCACCACGGGCGCACAGGGCCACATGGCAGCCCTGTGCTGCCAGCTCCAGTGCGATGGCCCGGCCGATGCCCTTGCTGCCACCAGTGATGATGGCGCGTTTCCCCTTGAGTCCGAAATTCATGTCTGCTCCTCCGTTCGTTCGTTATCGTTGCCAGGTGTCGGTGACAGTTGCGGAATCTGTTCCGGCTGATCAGGGACCACAAAATGGCTGCAATCGGGAATCTCATGGACCGCAAGCCGCCCGCCCGCCTGCTGCGCACTGGCCCGCATACTGTCCACATCCAGTACATGATCGCCGGTGGCAATCAGCACCGCTCCTTGCCGCACATGGGTATAGAGCTCCGGGCCTTGGCCGGACATCCACTGCTGCAGATCCTGTAGGTTCCTGCGGATGGTGCGTGTGCGCCGCGGATTGCTCGGATAGGCGTCAATCAGCCGGCGTTTGCGTGGGTTATCCAGCGGGCCGTACAGACGGCTGTGCAGCGGCGTTATGGGAAACCACCGCCATAACGGTGCAACGAAGGGCAGCAACCATAGCATCAGCGCCGAGACTGGCAGGCTTGAGCGGGCGCCGGGCAGGGTCGGGGCCTCCAGGACCAACTCCGCGTTCCGGAACAGGTCCGGTCGGCGGGACGCGGCCTCCAGAATCACCGCGCCGCCCCGGGAGTGGCCGTGTACCCGTATCCGACGGGTCACGGGCAGGTGCTCCAAGGCCTGAAGCAGCACCTCCGCATCGTAGGTAATCGTACCCGGAGGGCTGTTAGGCGGCACTGCCCAGTCCGCCCTCTCAATGCGCGGATCAGGCACCGGCAGGTGGTAATCGGCACTGTTGATCAGAATAAGCTGGATGTCCGGAGCCGCATAGTATTCGGTGAAGTAATGAAGATTTTCCAGAAAACCGTGCATGCAGATCACCGTGACCCGCGGTTCCGATGGACGACGTTCCGCCACCCACGCCAACCCCACGGGATAGATCTTGCCGTCAAATGCTTCCTGATGGCGTACGCGGCAGGCACGCCGGTCAAGCCATTCCCGGGCCAGTAACAGGCCGAGCGCCACGGTCACAGCCCAGAGCACATACCCAATCATCACTCACCTAGCCATCATTGGCGTAAACTATGGAGCAAGCCTAGCTGTCCGGAGTTCGTTCACGCATGTCTGATCAAGCATTGACCACCCGAGCGGCCACGCCGGATGACCTGGACACGGTGAACGCCATCATCGAACGGGCGATTATGCGCTGGTCGTTACCGGATCGCGTCAAGCGCCTGTCTCTGCCGTTGTACAAATACGGTGCCATTGATCTGGAGTTCCTGACCATGGAAGTGGTCGAGCACGAAGGCCGCATAATAGCCGTCGCCGCCTGGGAGCCAACAGGTGCCGGACAGCTTCCGGAGGGCAAACAGGGCTTGCTACTGCACAGCCTGTTCGTTGATCCGGAGGCCCAGGGCTGTGGCGCCGGAACACAGCTGCTGCAGCGCTGTGCCCAGGCCGCCCGGGAACGACAGCTTGACGGCGTGCTGGTCCGGGCGCAGCCCGATGCGGTGGGCTTCTTCCAACGCCAGGGCATGGAGGAACTGCCCATCCTGCAGCCGGACCGTGACTACGCCATGCGTTACTGGTTGGCATTGTAAGGGCATCCGGCTCACAAGGCCCATCCCCCGGCCGTGCGGATCAATTGTCAGTGTATTTGTTCGCCCGCGGCGGACTAACCTTCGGAGCGCTGACCTATGGGGGCGCAGTGTTTCCCTAGCCCGAGATACGGAACTCACAGTGCCAAGGTGTCAGGTCGTTTGCCGAGTGAAGGCTTTCGCGAATAACGCGCTGTGTGTCTACCGGATGAATCATCCTTATCAGCGCCCCGGTGTCTTCCAGCGCCACGCCAAGCAATCTGTTCGGGTTTCGGTGCCGCTGTGCGATTCGCGCATCACCTCGCTGACGAATGGAGTCAGGGATAAGCGTGGACTTGAAGCGTTCAGGTGATTCACATGTAATCGACAGTTTACGGTAGGCTGTTGAAAGAATGAAAACCCCTGTATTCGGAGGAGTCCGCGCCCATGAATCGCCCTGCAAACAATGAATTTCTGCGCAGCGAGAACGCACGGCACATCTGGCACCCGATGGCTGACCCCAAAAGTTTCACGGAGAACCCTCCCGTGGTGCTGGAGCGGGGCGAGGGCTGCTATGTGTTCGACATGGACGGCCGGCGCTATCTGGATTGTATGGCCTCACTGTGGAACGTGAACGTGGGGCATGGTCGGCGGGAGGTCAATGAGGCCATCACCGAGCAGTTAGGCAAGCTGGCCTACTATTCCACGTTTAACGGTTTTGCCAATGGGCCGTCCATCGAGCTCTCCCATCGACTGATGCAGATGCTTCAGCCCGAGGGCATGGCCCGCATCATGTACGGCTCCGGCGGCTCAGATGCGGTGGATACCGCATTCAAGCTGGCACGTCAGTTCTGGAAACTGGAGGGTCAGCCGGAACGTACCCGCATCATCTCGCTGAAATACGCGTATCACGGTCTGCATTTCGGTGGTGCGTCGGCCAACGGTAAACGCGCGTTCCGGCGTGCCTACGAGCCGCTGCTGCCCGGCTTCCACCAGGTGGATTCACCCTATCTGTATCGCAACCCCTGGACCGACGATCCCGAAGAGCTTGGTCGTATCTGCGCAGGGATTCTGGAGCGGGAAATCGAATACCACGGCGCCGATACGGTGGCGGCCTTTATTGCCGAGCCGGTGCAGGGGGCGGGTGGCCTGATCGTACCTCCGGACAACTACTGGAAATTGGTGCGGGAGATCTGCGACAGGCACGATGTGCTGCTGATTGCGGATGAGGTTATCACCGGGTTCGGCAGGACCGGTCACTGGTTCGGCTCCCGGGGCTGGGGAGTGAAGCCTGACATCATGACCCTGGCCAAGGGCATCAACTCCGGCTACGTGCCGTTGGGCGCCACCGTGGTCAATGAGCGCATTGCCCGCGCCTGGGATCGCGATCATTCCCTGGCGCCGATCATGCACGGCTACACCTATGGTGGCCATCCGCTGGCCTGTGCCGCTGCCCTGGCCTGCCTCGATGTGATGGAGAAAGAGGATTTGCCCGGCAACGCCGGTGCCATGGGCGCCTATTTCCTGGAGTGCCTGCAGGGCTTGCAGGCGAAGCACGCCGTGATCGGCGATGTGCGGGGGCGTGGCCTGATGATGGCTGTTGAGTTGGTCAAGGATCGCGCCACCAAAGAGCCGTTCGCGGCATCGGACACCTACGGGCCCCGTCTGATCAGGGCAATCGCAGAGCGCGGCGCTATCGTGCGGTGGCTGGATGGCAAACTGGTCTTCGCGCCGCCGCTGATCATCTCCCGCGAACAGGTGGACGAGGCGGTCGCCATTATTGATGATGTGCTTACCGAGGTGCAGCCCTGAGACGACGATGCCGTGGCTGCTGCCGTTGCAGCCACGGCCCGGAGCGAGCGCATGAAGATCGAAGCGCTGGATTACGTGGTGTTGATCGTCCATGACTTGGATCGTGCGCTGGCGTTCTATCATGGCGCCATGGGGATTCCCCTGAAACACCGGGCAGAACGGTTTGCTCAACTGCAAACGGGAACCACCCGCCTGGGCCTGTTCACCCGTGACGCCATGGCCGAAACGCTGCATCAGCCGCTGAAACCGCCCAATCCCGATGCACCGGGGTTCGAAATCGGTTTCAAGGTGGATGATGTGGATGCCGCCTATATGGAATTGCTCGCGGCGGGGGCGGGCGCTGTGACTGAACCGGAAACCCGCCCCTGGGGCCAACGCACGGCGTATGTCCGTGACCCGGACGGCAATCTGGTGGAACTCGTCACGCAATTGCGCCGCCCTGGCGAGAAAGCCTAGGCCGGATGGGCGGAATCCTGGACACGCACTCAGTACCTGTTCACTAACTTTTTCAACGCATGAGGGCAAAACCATGCAGGGACCAAGCAGAAAGCTGCCGCTGGAGGCAATAAGGGATCAAGTTGGCAAAGAGACCGGGGTTTCCGACTGGTTCACCATGGATCAGGAGCGGATCAGCCAGTTTGCCGACATCACCGAAGATCACATGTTTCTGCATGTGGATCCGGAGCGCGCCAAGGAGACGCCGTTCGGCGGAACCATCGCTCACGGCCTGCTCACCCTGTCCATGATGTCGGTGATGGCCTATCAGGCAGTGCCTGGGGTCGAGGGCTCGAAGATGGGTGTGAATTACGGCTATAACAAAGTGCGCTTCATGGCGCCGGTGCCCAGTGGTGGTCGCATTCGCGGGCGCTTTTTCCTCAAGGGCATTGATGACAAGGGCGACGGCCGCCTGCAGTTCCAGTACGAGTGCACAGTGGAAATCGAAGGGCAGGACAAACCAGCCCTCGTTGCCGAATGGATGACCATGATCTGGCTGTGAGGCCGGTTTCCCGGGAGGAAGATGCGCCCGCTGGGCGCATCATCTTCAGTCATGCGCGCGGCGCCTCAGTCAACACGCAATGCCTGGTCGATATCCCAGAGAATGTCGTCCAGCGTCTCCAGACCGATGGACAGGCGGATCATGTCCGGTCCAACGCCGGCGGCGGCCAGTTGTTCTTCGTTCAACTGGCGGTGGGTGGTGGAGGCCGGATGGATCACCAGGGTTTTCGCATCGCCCACATTGGCCAGATGGCTGAGGAACTGACAACGTTCGATGAAACGCACGCCGGCCTCGTGACCACCTTTGACCCCAAAGGTGAGGATGGCGCCGGCGCCCTTGGGCAGGTACTTCCGGGCCAGGCCATGGTAGGGGCTATTCTCCAGGCCGGCGTATTTCACCCAACTCACCTGCGGGTGCTGCTCCAGAAACTGCCCCACACCCAGGGTGTTGTCGCAGTGCCGGTCCATGCGCACCGGCAGCGTCTCCACGCCCTGCAGCAGCAGGAAGGCGTTCATGGGTGACAGGGTGGCACCCAGGGTGCGCAGGGTCTCCAGCCGCGCCTTGGTGACAAAGGCGAAATCGCCGAAGGTTTCGAAAAAGCGAACCCCGTGGTAGCCGCTGGAAGGCTCCACCATCTGCGGAAACTTACCGTTATCCCAGGGGAATTTGCCGGATTCCACGATCACCCCGCCCATGGTGGTGCCGTGGCCGCCAATGAATTTGGTGGCCGAATGCACCACGATGTCCGCGCCATGTTCGATGGGTCGACACAGGTAGGGGCTGGCCAGGGTGTTATCCACGATCAGTGGCAGGCCAGCCTCGTGGGCGATGTCGGCCACCGCTTCGATGTCCAGCACGTTTCCCAGCGGGTTGCCGATGGTTTCCCCGTACAGGCAGCGGGTCTTTTCCGTTATCGCCTTGCGGAAATTCTCCGGATCCTCCGGATCCACGAACACCACGTTGATGCCCAGCTTGCGGAAGGTGACATCCAACTGACTCACGGTGCCGCCGTAAAGCGTGCGGGCGGCGACGATCTCGTCGCCGTGTTCGCACAGGGTGAGCAGAGCGGTCATCTGGGCGGCCATGCCGGAGGAGACGGCAAGCCCGGCCCGGCCGCCTTCCAGCGCCGCGATCCGTTCCTCCAGCACAGCGGTGGTGGGGTTGGTCATGCGGCTGTAGATATTGCCGAACGTCTGCAGGTTGAACAGGCTGGCCGCGTGATCGGTGCTGTCGAACACATAGGAGGTGGTTTGGTAGATGGGCACCGCGCGGCTGCCGGTGGCGGCATCGGGGATCTGGCCGGCATGGAGGCACAGGGTTTCGAATCCGAATTCGTGATCAGCCATGGGGTATCCTGTCAGCGGGCAATGGGGCGCTTCGCGGAAATCACCTTGGTGTTCACGCCCATCCAGTTCAGGCCGCCGAACAGGCGGCCGTGTTCGATCTTCACGCAGCGGTCCTGGACCACGTCCAGGCCGGCGGCGCGGGCACGGGCGGCGGCTTCCTCGTGGATCACTCCGATCTGTAGCCACAGGCAACGCGCCCCGATGGCGATGGCGTCTTCCGCCAGCGGCGGCACCTCCTCCGGGCGGCGGAAGATGTCCACCATATCCACCTGTTCGGGGATACTTTTCAGATCCGGATAGCAGCGCTCGCCCAACACCTCATCGTAGGCAGGGTTTACCGGAATGATCCGATAACCGTGCTTCTGCATGTACTTGGCGGCGAAGAAACTGGGGCGGTGCCATTTGTTGGACAGGCCCACCACCGCAATGGTGCGGCACTGTTCCAGGATGCGGCGCAGCGTTGCAATGTCTTCCATGGGAAAGCCCCGTTTTCGACGAAAGACGTTATTCTGGAGCGGCGGTCCGTGACTGACAAGCACGCGGGATTTTTCTCCGCCCCAGTGCTGAAGGATGCGGCACTATGCCGGGCGGCCGAAATCCGGTTTGCGCTTTTCAAAAAAGGCTTTGACCGCTTCCTGATGCTCGTCGGAGGCCAGGCCACGGGCAAAGGCGCTACTCTCGCGGGCCACGGCGTCGCGTAGCTGCTCCCGCTGCTGCGGGCTGTTGATCAGCGCCTTGGTGGCTTTCAATGCCTGAGGCGGCAGTTCGGCCAGCTCATCGGCGCGTTGCGCGGCGGCGGCATCCAGCTCCTGGTCGTTGACCGGCTGGGAGACGATGCCCAGTTGCACTGCGCGGTTGGTGTCAAAAGTCTCGCCGGTGAGCAGTACGTGACTGGCCTGCACCTTGCCGGCCAGCATGGGAAGCACCAGGGAAGAGCCGAATTCCGGCACCAGGCCCAGACGGGTGAAGGGCAGGGCGAAGCGGGCGGTATCGCTGGCCAGCACCAGATCACAGTGCAGGAGCACCGTGGTGCCGATACCCACGGCGGACCCGCGCACGGCCGCAATCAGCGGCTTGTTGAAATCCAGCATGAAGCGGATGAACTGCATGGCGGGGCTGGTGCCTTCGGCAGCCGCTTTCGCCCCCTTGGTGCCGAAATCCTGCAAGTCGTTGCCAGCGCAGAAATGTTCTCCTTCAGCCTGCAGCAACACCACGCGGATCCGGTCGTCGTCCATGGCTTCGCGCATGGCCTGTTCCAGCCGGTTATACATCTCGCCGGTGAGCGCGTTGCGCTTCTCCGGGCGGTTCAGGGTAACCGTCATCACCCCGCGTTCGGTTTTCACGCGCACTGCTTCATTCATTGTTTGTCTTCGCTCCTGAATGCTTGGCTCACATGAAAACGCCCCCGGCCTGCGGGGGCGCTCAGGCATCACCCACCGATCAGAACTTCTGTTTCTCGAGCCAGGGAATGATGCGCTCGAATGCCGCGTCGATGGACTCCATGGACGTAGAGTAACTGATACGCAGC
>SLCE01000234.1 GCA_007125985.1 Ectothiorhodospiraceae bacterium
AACTGTCGCATATCCCTGCTGACATCGGCCCACTCAAAAAGAGTTTTTACGGGACGCTGGGCCATTCGCAGACGGAACCCGGAACGACAATAGCTGCAAGCGACAGCCGCTGGTCCGAATGGCTTAACAAATGGAGATCGCGGATCGGCGTCGGCAATACGGACCAGGAGCCTTTTGCCGGGCACCGCTCCCAAAAGGACATCTCCACGCGGATGAAACTCGTCAATCCGAAGTACACCCTGCGCGAGTGGCTGGTTGTTCCGGCATATCAACAGGCGGCTGCCGGTGACTACTCCCTGGTTCGAGAGATCCAGGCGGTCATGACACAGCCGTACGCCGAGCAATCCAAGGACATCGAGCAGAAATACTACAGGCTGAAGCCGCCAGCGTATTTTCATCTCGGAGGGGTGTCCCACTACAGTTGTTCTTCGTAGCAACGTCCTGTGTAGGTTAGAAATGCGGCCGCCATTCTGACTAAAGCGCAAAGCGCTTTGGCCTCTAAGCAGTGCGATCAGACCTTCTTCAGAGTCGCCTCGAGTTCGTTCATCAGGGAGGTAATGGACTCGGCAGATGTGCCAGTCTCCGCGGCAAGTTCCTTCACTTGGCCGGCTACAACGGCAAATCCACGCCCGGCATCTCCTGCACGGGCTGCTTCGATGCTCGCATTGAGACTTAGCATGCGCAGCGTCTTGAGCGTTTGCAGGATTTTTTGCGTATCGCTGATGATGTTGTTGCTGATTCCGCCAATCACTTCGATAAGCTGCTGGCGCAGTCGTTCCTTCTCTTTCCGGTCCTCAATGTCCGTAACAATGCCCTCGAGATAGATAACTCCTCCCTCACTATCAACCACCGCACCACCCTGCTCAATAACCCACTCCACTAGGGGAAGTCCAGGCCGTGTTTCCACCATCAGCTGGACTGATTGTGGCGGAAGGTCATACGGGCCGTACAACGTCTCGCTAGGCAAACCAACTGCGATCCGCGCCCCGGGCGTCCGCCCAGAGCCGTTCTTGGGGAGCGATCAGCCCTTACCACGCACGGTGTTCAGCATTGCCTCGGAAACCAGTCGCTCGTCCCGTTTGCGCAACTCCTCAGCCGCGTTGAGGCGATCGCGTTCTTCCTTGTTCTGGCTGAGTTTTGCCTTGCCGATCATCTTCTCGATATCAATCTCGATACCAACGATGGCCTTCAGCATTCCGTCAATATAGTCCTTCGGGGAATCGGTCATCCTCCAAGGCCGGCTGCCCGACTCACTACGCACCTCGTGGGTGCGGGTCAGTCTTGCAACGACACCTCTTACGAATCGCTCGTCATCCCTGATCCTGATCTTGCCGCGCACATGCACCGCCAGATAGTTCCAGGTCGGCACCTGCCGGTGAGTCTCATGCTTGCTCGGATACCAGTTTGGCGAAACATAGGCATCTGCGGCCCGAAAGACGACCAGAACCTCATCGCCATCCTGAACCTCTTTCCAGACCGGGTTGGCGCGAGCCACATGGGCCAACAGGCGCCCACGCTCCCCGGCATTCGGATCCAGCTCAAAGGGCAGATGATTGGCGTCAAGCCCGCTGAGTCCGTTGACGAAAAGAACCCCCAGCGGATAGTCGGTAACGATGCGTTGGAGTTCTTCGACTCGCGTCTCTTCAAAATGCTCTGGCAAATACATCTCAGCTCCTTTACCCGCCGTGCCCCTGAACACGCTGCGAAACCAGATCACCATGAGAAGGGTTCAGAGCCAATCGTTTCGCACCGGATCCGTCTTCCGCCAGGAATCTATTCGGCCCGCGTTTCTATTGCATCCGGCGTGCGCTCTGCTTCATCGATGAGCCACTCGCGGGGAAAATGCCGGATGCGCAGTGTCAGGTAAACACCCGCGGCCAGCCCGGAAGCCGTGAAGCCGAAGGCGAAACGGAAATCTCCCGTGGTCTCGATCAGCCAACCGGCGAATGCCGGTCCCACGAACTGACCGCCGGCGAAGAACAGGGTGACGAAGCTGAAGGCGATGGGAATGTAGCGCGGAGGCACCTGATCCGTGCTAGTTGCCTGCACCAGCGTGAACATGCCGTTCACCGAGCAGCCCATCAGCAGAAAATGCAGGAAGAACATGGGCAGGCTCTGATGGACCAGGGGAAGCGTCATGGCAATCGTGACCACGGCCATGGCAGCCGTGAGCGCGTTGCCGCGGCCCAGGCGATCGGACAGTGAACCCCACAGTGGTCCGGCAACGATGGACAGCATTCCCATCATGGCCAACAGCCGCCCGGCCGTGGCCTCGGAGTAGCCGGATTCCACCATGAAACTGACCATGAAAACCGCCTGGACGATATAGGTCAGCCCGATGATGCCGTACACCCCGGCGAGCGTCAGCATGCGCGGATGAAGGTAGATCAGCCATTTGTCAGCGGACGGCGGCCGGGTGTGAACCCCCGGTGGGTCCACTGGGGGGTCGCGGACGAACAGCAGCACAAGCAAGCAGGCAGCGCTTGCCGTTGCGGCAAACACGCCCCAGGCAACGCGCCAGCCGCTTTGATCGAACAGGCCAAAAAGCCAGGGGACCAGCAGCCCCGCCGAGAGGGCCCCGGCCCCGATGCCCCCAGTCATGCAGCCGATCACCAGACCCCGCCGCTCCGGGTACCAGGTGGCAAGCAGGGAGACCATGGGCGCGAAGCTGAACGCCGTTCCGAACCCCAGCAGGCCCATGAGCACCATCAGCAGCGGATAGGCCGACGCCACGCTTAGCCCG
Organism: Ectothiorhodospiraceae bacterium; assembly: GCA_007125985.1. Classification (GTDB taxonomy): domain Bacteria; phylum Pseudomonadota; class Gammaproteobacteria; order Nitrococcales; family Aquisalimonadaceae; genus LSCE01. The sequence goes on from SLCE01000234.1 coordinate 2,744, forward strand.
GCGAAACCCACGGCCACCGACGCCAGGCCGAACACCACGGTAAACCGCGCCCCCCAGCGGGCGGCCGCGACGCCGCCACTGAGTACAAAAGCCAGATAGGCCAAGGCGGTCACCGTCGCCAGCAGGCCGGCCTGCTGATAGCTGAGCCCCAGATCCGCGCGCATCGAGGGCAGGATCAGACCAAACGCGAGCCGGGCGAACGCAATCACCACGAGGGCCGTCAGCATGCCGCACAACACCATGATGATCGCGTTGGGCCGGGCTTGGGTTTCCGACATCGGCTGCCTCTTGCTCAAAGGGAAGGGGTGTCTGCACCATACCAGCATCCCCGGCGAGACGTTCTAATGGCCGCGCGGGCTCCTTACAGTCCCGGCCTTGTCCGTAGCCTCATCTCCCATGACGTAATTTCGCCCGATCGCCTTAGCCCGGTACAGCGCATGATCCGCCCGTGCCCACGGCAGTTCCGGTTCGTGATCGTCTGGTCGCACCGTTGTGACCCCTGCGCTGAGCGTGACATGAAACGTGTTACCCGCGGTGTCTGTGAACCGCTCGTCGGCCAACGCCCTGCGCAACGCATCCGCAAGGGCCAGTGCACCTGCCTGATCGGTGTCCGGCAACAGGATCAGAAACTCCTCCCCTCCAACGCGACCGACAACATCCGTCCGACGCAACTGCCTGGCGAAAAGCTTTGCCAATTGCTTAAGCACATAATCGCCAACCGCATGACCACATTGATCATTGATGCCCTTGAAGTCGTCCAGATCCACCTCCACCAGCGAGAACGGGACCCCGGTGCGTTGAAACAACGCCAAGGCCTCAGCCAGGCGGATTAACAAGTGACGACGGTTGAAAAGCCCAGTCAGCTCATCCGTCATCGACAACTGGCGGAGTTCTTCCTCCAACCGCTTGCGGTCATCGACGAGATAAACAAGACCATGCCAAACCGTACTTCCATCTGGTTCGCGCTCCGGTGTGGCGCGCCCTTCCAGCCAATGCCATGCAACGCCATTGTGGACACGGTACTCGCAATGCCAGTCTTTCAGAGTGAGTTTGGAGCGTTCAACGGTTGCCATGAATCGCGGCAAATCCTCCGGATGCACTGTATTGAACAGGCTTTTCGCGTCCTGACGGGCTGCCTCTGGCGGGATTCCGCAGAATTCCTGCAGCCTCTCACTGATGAAAGGGAATGATGTGTGCCCGTGGGCATCCATTCTGAACGTGTAGATCACACCGGGTAGATTCGAGGCCAGCCCCTGCCAGAGCTGCTGCCGCTCCTGGACCGCGGTGACGTCCTCCACCACACCGATTAACCGGGCGGCCCGCTCTGAGGCACCGGGCAACTGGAGCAAACTGCGATCATGGATCCATACCCAACGATTATCTCCCAAACGCATCCGATAGACGGAATCGAACCCCTGCCCTGATAAAGCGCCCCGCCATTCTCGCTGGAAAATCTGCCGATCTTCCTCGTGCACGCGCGCCTGCCAACGCTGCATGGTCAGCAACACCCATTCCTCTTCCGGCAGCTTCAGCATCCTGTGCAGACGCATATCGCCACGCAATGTGCCCGTGACCAGGTTCAGTTCCCAGAGCCCCATTCCGACGTGCGTCAACAGCGCCTCAAGAACCGGGGAAACCTCGGATGCATTAAGTAGGTCAGGCTGCTCACGCATGTCCGTCCCGAATAAATGCGAGGCGACCAACTTCATTCAATGATGGCGGCGCCTGGCTCCTTAAGGATGCGCTGATGTCATTTTCTGCCGTCAGCCGGCACTACAGGCTTGATGAGATAAACATGCCAAGAAATTACTGGTTCTACAATGGCCGCCAGGGATTTTGCACGACTTTCCGCGGGCCGAGCCGCGACGCTGGTCAGCGAACTGGTTTGCCATGTTCCCCTCCTTGCCGCCGTTGTTCCTGTTCCACTCTGGCTGTCCGGTTTCGCTCTGTTAATACCCAGCCTCCTCGAAAATGCCATTCGCGCGCTGGTAGCACTGGGCGTATCCTGCAGCGTCATCTATAACGGTTGCAGGGCCTCCGCCAGGTTAAGGAGGACGTGATGGCCGCCGGGGTAACCGCTTGTGCCTTGCTGTTGGCATTGATTTGGACGTTGTAGCCACCGGAGCATTGTCATGACCGAATGGGTTTGTCGATTGAGTGAATCATCGTATAAGCGCTATTGCGAAGAACTGGCGCTTACCGGCGCCGTCAACGATGTCACATTTCAGAGCGAGGCAAATTTGCCCCGTAGCCATGCCCGTCAGGTCGCGGCCGATGCGTTTCGAACGCTCGCGCGGCAGCACCTAACAGGGATAGACAGACAACGGCTTCATACGCTCATCGAGGGTTTGGATATCCACTGTGACCCGGTGATCCTGAAGTAATCACTGAAGATTCATCCTTGGTATCGTTTCACATCAACCAAAGGTGGACTCGCATTGCCCGACCGACGCGAAAAGGCCGTGAAACAGGCGATCGTTGACTTTCACATGGATGAGGAAAGCCATTGGGTGGCGACGCTGGCCTGCGGCCACACGCAGCACGTACGCCACCGGCCGCCTTGGATCAACCGTCGCTGGGTGACCACTGAGGCCGGACGCCGCGGGATGCTGGGCCACATACTATGGTGCAAGCGCTGCCGCGACGGCGAGCCCGCCCCGGACGTTGCGGCAGCAGTACGACCCGCGATCCCGCACTGGCATGCGCTGCACCTTGATAATGCGCTGCTCGCTGATCCCAACCTGGAAGCTGTGGAAGCGGCGTTCCGGCAGGCCTTCCACGCGCGGGGGGAGCCGGAGAACATGGCACTGTTTATTCGTCCCGCCCCCGCCGGGCAACAGCACCGCAGCCTCGTCATCTACTTCACACCAGCGGCGGAGCCTCTTGCCCGGGAACTGGGCGCCACGCCCTGCCGGCGCCCCCCGGATCCCAGTGGTTTGAAGCTGCAACAGGGCGCGCCACAGGCGCGTGCACTGCTAGCGGACATACCTTGACAACAGAAGCGACGCCCCCCTGTCGCCTGCCGTGGTCACGCGGAGTTCACCATCTCCTGGAAATGGGCGCGCGCCGCCTTGAACCTTTCAAAGGGGAAACTGATGGCAACTCCCTCCAGGGCAGCAAGCAGCATCTCAAGATGCGCATCCCAACCGGCGGCTGCCTTGGCCGGATCCTCCCCCTTCGGAAGCGCCAACGTCAGCCGCACAGTCGTCCAGCTATCATCCGGCACGAGTTCCCAACGTAACGGCCGCAAGGGCTCGTCACCGCTGCTCCAGGAATACTCCAGAACGCGCTCCGCCTCCAGTGCCCGCACAGTACTGTCGATGGTGGCCCCGCTTTCACCGAAATCGAGGCGTACCGCGCCACCTTGCCGCAACTCCAGACTGCCAGGGGCCAGCCATTGTGCGAACCGATCAGGCTCGGTCAAGTTCGCCCACACATGTTGGATGTCATGGTCCACACCTCGTTCCAGCACAATCTCGAAACCGTCCGGTGTGGGAGTGATGGTACCGGGGATACCATCTTGATCGATTCCTAACGCCATTCTCGGTGCCTCCATATAAGATATACAAATTATACATTTTATTGGGAACATGAAAAAACAGCTCCACCCGGGATTATCCGGGCAACGCCAGGTGCCTCAACGCTGCTTGGCCTGGAACAGGCTGGCATGGAACACCGTATCGAGCCGCGTTTTGACCGTCGACTACTGGCACAGCCTCAGCATTCCCGGTAGCTTGATGGATTCCAAGAGCCGGGCAACCACTCACAACTACTCGGCCAGGAGGAGAGCGTGGCACGACTGGAATGGTTTTTCGACGTTATCTGCCCCCAGACGTATCTGGCAGCGGGCCGCATCGAGGGCCTCGCGCGGGAAGCCGGCCATGAGCTGGTGCTGCGCCCCATCTCCCTTGCTCGCCTGTACGCGGCGCAAGGCCTACCCGAACAGCCCGAGCAGGACTGGCCGGAGAACAAACGCCGTCGTCAGCACCACGATGTGTTACGCCAGGCGGAATTGGCGGGTCTGCAACTTCGTGGACCGCTGACGCGGCCACCCGACGAGAGCGAAGCCGCGCAGCGCCTGCTGGCGGGTGCGCCGGAACAGCAGCGCGCAGGCCTCATGCATGCCCTGCTCAGGGCGGCCTGGGATGAAGGGAGAACACTGGACGACCCCGGATTGCTCCAGCAACTCGCCGCAGAACACAACACCGATCCAACGGCCATGGACAGCAGTGCCGCCCTCCAGGCACTGGAGCAAACCACCGAGAAAGCGCTTGAGCGGGGCGTCTTCGGCGTTCCAACAGCGATTGCCGGTGAACAGTTGTGGTGGGGAGCAGACCGGCTCGATTTCCTGGCACGTGCCATCGGCGCCACCCCGTCATCCAACGCACATCAGCCAGATGGGCAAACGCGCCGGCTGGAGGTTTTTCACGATTTCTCCAGCCCGTTTTCCTATCTGGCCTGCACGCAGGTGGAGCGGCTCGCCAGGGAACACAGTGCCGAACTGGTCTGGCGCCCCATGTTGCTGGGCGCCCTGTTCCGCTCCATTGGCACGCCCATGGTGCCAATCCAGGCCATGAGCCCCAACCGCCAGCGATGGGGGCGCCGGGACATGGCCCAATGGGCCGAGCACTGGGGCGTTCCACTACAGTTCACCAGCCATTTTCCGCTTAACACGGTGCTGGCGCTGCGGGTGTCCGCCGTGGAACCGGACCTGATACAGCCGCTGTATCGGGCTGCCTGGGCCAAAGACCGGAATCTGAGTGATCCGGCCACCGTGGAGGCAATCATTCGCGAGGCCGGAATGGACCCGGAGGATGTTGTGGCGCGCGCGACCTCCGACGCCAACAAGGCGGTGATCAAGACCAACACCGCGGCTGCCGAATCACTGGGCGCCTGCGGCGCACCCACGCTGGTGGTCAATGGCAGCCTGGTGTTCTGGGGTCAGGACCGCCTGGATATGGTCGGAAAGGCCCTGGACGGCTGGGTGCCGGCGGTTGATGCCGAGGCGCCCACCGACACGCACTAACCCACACACCCGGGAGAACATCATGACCGGTCCGCTAACCGGGTATCGCATCATTGATCTCACCGCCATGGTCTCCGGCCCGCTGGCGACCATGACCCTGGCCGACCAGGGGGCTGACGTCATCAAGGTGGAAAACCCGGCCAGCGGGGATCACACGCGGCTGCAGGCCAACCAGCGCAACGGGTATGCCGCCAGTTTCCTGAACAACAACCGCAACAAGCGCTCCATCGCGCTGAACCTGAAAACGGACGCGGGTCTGGACGTCTTGCGTGACCTGCTGCGCGATGCGGACGTGTTCATGCAGAACTTCCGCCCCGGCGTCATTGATCGCATGGGGCTGGGGGAAGACGCTGTGCGGGCCATCAACCCATCGCTGGTGTACGTCTCCATCAGCGGCTTCGGTGCCGAAGGCCCGTACGCGGCCAAGCCGGTTTACGACCCGCTGGTTCAAGCCCTTTCCGGTCTGGCCAGTGTCCAGGCGGGTAGCGACGATGTGCGCCCGCAACTGGTCCGCACCATCCTCCCGGACAAACTCACCGGCATCACCACCGCCCAGGCCATCACTGCCGCTCTCCTCCATCGGGAACGCACCGGCGAAGGCCAGCACGTGCGCGTCTCCATGCTCGGCGCGGTGCTGGCCTTTCTGTGGGCATCGGACATGGGCAGCCAGACCTTCATCGGCGACGAACTGCCCCAGGCGGAAGCGGCCAGTTTCATTGATCTGATCTACGCCACCGCCGACGGCTACATCAGCGTCGCCGTCCAGACCGACAGGGAATGGCACGCATTGACCCGTGCCCTCGACCGCCCGGAATGGCTGGACGATCCCCGCTTCCTCACGCCAGCTCTGCGCCAACAGAACATCGACGCGCGCCTGCAGCTCACGCAGGAAGCCCTGCTGAAACACCCCGCCGACGTCTGGCTGGAACGCCTGGAGCAGGAGGGCGTGCCCTGCGCACCGGTCCTGACCCGCAGCCAGGTGATCACACACCCCCAAGTGCTGGCGAACGCTCTGATCCTGGAATCCGACCACCCTGCCGCCGGCCCGCTTCGGCAAGCCGCGCCCGCCGCCGACTTCTCACGCACCCCGGCCGGTATCCGCCATGGTGCCCCGGGGCTGGGCGCCGATACCGACGCCATTCTGGATGGGCTCGGATACACTGCGGAGGAACGTCGGCAACTGCGCGCCAGCGGTGTCACTGCCAACCCCGGAGACAGCGAATGATCGACTTCTACTACTGGCCCACGCCCAACGGCTGGAAAATCGCCATGATGCTGGAGGAATGCGGCCTGGACTACCAGGTGAAACCGGTGAACATCGGGCGCGGGGAGCAGTTCAGCCCCGAGTTCCTGGCCATCAGCCCCAACAACCGGATGCCGGCCATCGTTGATCACGATGTGGACGGCGACCCGGTG
>SLCE01000141.1 GCA_007125985.1 Ectothiorhodospiraceae bacterium
CCATTACATGGATCGCGCCCTCGACGTCTTCATCCAGAACGCCCAGGCACTCGCCCAGGGCAAACCACCAACCACCCCAGTGGACGTCCAGGCCGGGTATTGATTGAACATGGATATGGCACGGTTTGCCGGTGCCCGGCCAAAGGCCGGAATGTTCACGTTTGTTGACGGCGGATATCGCCTTCGGCTCCATCCACCCTACGCACTGATCGAAGGGGTAGGGTGGATGGAGCGCGGCGATATCCACCAACCGGCACCGAACCGGCACCCAACTCCCGTTCACCCGCACCCGAGTAGGCCGGAAAACGCATCGCGTTTGACGGCATCCGGCACCCGGCCGAAGGCCGGAGCGCAAATGAGGGGCGCATTTAACGGTTTGGATTGAGGTCAACCACAGGAAATGTAATACTATGTGTTACACGAATAGGCAAACGGATTTGCCCAATGAGGATATTCAAGAACGCATGGTTTGGGCGCTTTGCACGGAAGCAGCGCATTGATGACGACGCGCTGCGCCAGGCCATCCGCCGAGCAGATCAAGGCCTGATTGATGCGGACCTTGGCGGGGGTGTCATCAAGCAACGGATTGCACGCCGAGGCGAGGGAAAGTCTGGTGGCTTTCGAACCATTGTTCTTTATCGACAGGCAAGTCGGGCTTTCTTTATTTTTGGTTTCCCGAAAAACCGGCGGAGTGACCTCAGTGATGAGGAGGTGGCTGCCTTCAAACGGGCGGCGCGTCATATTCTCTCGTTGTCTGACGAGCACTTGGCGGCGATGATTGAGAAGGGGCAATTTTCTGAGGTGGATGACCATGGCTAAGCAGTACCGTAGCGACGCCTTCGCTGCTATCCATGAAACCATGGAGGCCTTGCATGAGGTTGGGGCCATCGATAAGCGGACCATGCGCGATTTCGATGAAACCTGCATTGCGCCAGTGAAAACGTTGTCACCGGAGGAAATTCGCGCCTTGCGCGAGCGTGAGAATTTGTCTCAGCCGGTTTTTGCTCGCTACCTCAACGTAAGCAAGAACCTGGTTTCCGATTGGGAACGGGGGGTAAAGCGCCCCGGTGGTCCGGCATTGCGCCTGTTGACGCTGATTGAGAAGAACGGCATCCAGGCGGTGGCCTGAACCTTACGACGCCGGATGCCGGAGGCTGCCGCGCCCACGTAGGCCGGTAAACGCATCGCGTTTGCCGGCATCCGGCTGAGGCTTTAGGGCGCTATCCAATCCACCCCCCTCCCCGCGCGCCAGCAATCCTTTGTACCTTCCCCCACGTGACACCGTGCCCTTTGCGGATTGAGCAGAGTGTCAACTATAATTCACAGTACTTCATCGTACGACTGGATCAAGGATGATCGAGATACGGAAATACCGCGATGCTGCGGGCCGCGTGGTTTTCGACGAATGGATGGTGGGATTACGTGATCATCGGGCCCGAGCCAGGATTCTGGTCCGCCTTCGCCGCCTTTCCCTTGGCCTGGAGGGTGATTGGAAGCCGGTGGGGGACGGGGTGAGGGAGCTTCGGGTACCCGAGGGACAGGGATACCGAATCTATTACGCGTGGAGTGGTGCTGCAGTTGTCTTGTTGCTTTGCGCTGGAACCAAGCGGACTCAGCAGCGGGATATCGACACTGCGAGGCAGTACTGGAGGCATTACCGTGGAGATTGAGACACAGGCCCCTGTGTTTGACGTGGCGGACTACCTGCAGACTCCGGAGCAGTTGGTTGCCTATCTCAATGCTGCGCTGGAAGACGGCGACGAGCGTGTGTTGCTGGCGGCCATGATGGACGTGATCAAGGCCAGGGGTGGCGTCGCGAAGATCGCGAAAGAAACCGGTTTGTCGCGGGAAGCGGTTTATAAGGCGATATCACGCAACGGCAATCCTCGGCTATCAAGCATGGTCGCCGTGCTTCATGCGCTTGATCTGGATTTCGCGATTGTGCCCAGGCGCCGCGCCCACGTAGGCCGATAAATGCATCGCGTTTGCCGGCATCCGGCCGGGGCCTGGACGCAATGTTTATTGACTGCGGATATCGCCTTCGGCTCCATCCACCCTACGCGCCACGTGGCCTGATCGCCTGATCGAAGGGGTAGGGTGGATGGAGCGCAGCGATATCCACCATTAAACTGGCAAGAGTTATCATCAGCTGATAAATTTCATGGATGACTTCAAGGATGAAGGATGATCCAGGGCTGGAGGCCTTGCTCTCGCTGCATGGCGAGGTTTACCACATGGGCAACGGTTACTGGACGAAATTCGAGGCCTGGGTGGTGGAGCCCAACGAGCAGGTGCCGCATGGTATTCGTTATTCCCTAACGCTTCACGATCGGAGCAACCGGCGCCTGTTGGGGTACGACAATGCGCATGCTGTGCAGGGGCGACGCCGCCGTTTTCAGGGTAAACGCCGGGTGTGGGATCACAGGCATCACGGGCCTCTGGTTGAACCCTATGATTTTGAGAGCCCGGTGAAGCTGCTGGAGGACTTCTGGGCTGATGTCGCCCGACTCACAGCCGATCCGATTGAGGGCAAGTGATGGCAAAGGCTGCACTGAAAGTTGGCATTATGCCCAGGGAGCAGTACGTACAACGCACGCTCGCTATTGCACGCGGCGAGTACGTGCCCCGGGCCGGCGAACCGAAGATCTGGTTTGAGTCGATAAAATCCCTGGCCGAGGTGTTAAGCGAGCAAAACCGGCAGTTGCTTGCGCTCATCGAATTGCACCGGCCACAGTCATTGTATGAACTGGAACAGCTGAGTGGCCGGAAAGCGCCGAACCTTTCCCGAACGCTGAAGACCCTCGAAGCCCATGGCTTGGTTGAGTTACGGAAGGAGCACCGACGGGTGATTCCAAGGGCGCGCGCAACGCGTTTCCAGGTTGAATTGAACCTCTCCTCCGATAACGGCGCAGCCTGTTGACGGTGGATATCGCCTCCGGCTCCATCCACCCTACGCGCCACGCGGCTTGATCGAAGGGGTAGGGTGGATGGAGCGCAGCGATATCCACCATCCATCCAGCCCTCCATTCGGCAGGAAGCCCGCGTAGGGTGCGCTCACCAGTGGTGAGCGCACCATTCCCCTTCGCCGCCAGAATACTCCCGCCTAGATGAACGTGAGGTGGTCTTCCAGCTGCTCGTTCGAGATGCGGTAGAAGGCCTGCTCCCATTCCTTGAGCTTCTGCTTGAGGAAGATCTCCTTGAACTCCCCGAACACCGTATCCACCAGCGGGTCGTCGTCGAAGCCTTCCAGCGCGTGCAGCAGGGTGCGGGGCAGGAGCTGTTCCCGTTGTTCCCGCAGCGAGCTGCCGATGCTGTAGCCGTTCTGGTTCATGGGTGCGCCCGGGTCCATGCCCTGTTCGATGCCCTCCAGCCCGGCGGCGATGTGGAAGGCGGCCACCAGGTACGGGTTGCAGCTCATGTCCGGCGCGCGGTTCTCGATGCAGTAGCGGTTGGCCGGTAGCCGCAGCATGGCGGAGCGGTTGTTGCGCCCGTAGGCCACCACCACCGGCGCCCAGCTCATGTCCGCCATGGCCCCCTGGGACAGCAGGCCCTGGTAGCTGTTGTAGGTGGGACAGGTGAGTGCGGTGAGCGCGTGGGCGTGCTTGAGCAGCCCGGCGGTGAAGTTGAAGGCCAGCCGCGAGAAGTCGATGCCGTAGCGTTCGGCCATGAGGTCTGCCGCGCCGGGTTGGGGTTCGAACAGGTTGCGGCCGGTTTCCAGGCATTCCAGCGAGATGTTGAAGTGCGCGCCGCTGCGGAATTCCCCGGCGAAGGGCTTGGGCATGAAGGTGGCCACCGCGCCGGCATCAATGGCCGCGCGCTTGATCATGAGGCGCAGGAAGGTGAGCTGGTCCGCGCTGCTGAGCACATCGGTGTAGCCGAAGTCGAATTCGTACTGGCCGCGACCGCCTTCCTGGTCGAAGGAGTAGACGTTCCAGCCCAGCTCGTCCATGTACCCGGCCAGGCGGTCGAGGATGCCCATGACGTGGGTGGTGAGGTTGAGGTCATAGGCCGGGCTGATGCCCTTGTAGTCCGGCCCCAGGGTCTTGAGCCTGCCTTCGGCATCGCGCTGCAGCAGGTAGAACTCCGGCTCGATGCCCAGGTTGACCCGATAACCCATGGCTTCGGCCTTGTCCACCATGCGCTGGAGGATGACGCGGCTGTCGTTGGGGTAGGGGCTGCCGTGGTAGTGCAGGGCGCCGGTGAACCAGGCCTGGGTCTTGTCCCAGGGGAAGATGGTGCAGGTGTCCAGGTCCGGCACGGCGGCGCATTCGTCTTCGTGCGGGCCGGTGAGGCCCATGCCTTCCAGCGCGCCCACGGTGAAGAGCTCCGAGCCCTTGCACATCTTCTCGAACTTGTCGATGGGGGTGCACTTGGCCTTGGGTACGCCGTGGATGTCCACGTACGAGGCGTAGCAGTATTTGACGCCGGCATCCAACAGGCGCTGCTTGGTGGCGGCCACCTTGGCCATGTCGATGGGCAGGTCTTTCGCCGCGCCGGGTGAGGGGGCGTTGTCGCTGATCAGGCGGTTTTTACGAACGGCTTCGGTCATGGTGTGGCTCCGTGTTGGGGTGCGCCCGGCGCAGCTGCCGGGCCGAAATTAAGGTGTGGTGGCGCCGGCGTGGGGGAGCGGCGGTTCTTCGGTGCGGGCGCGGATGAGCACATCCGCCAGGGCCTCGCCCATTTCCCGCAGCAGGCTCGCGCCCCGTTCGGCACTGGCTTCGCTGGGCCGGCCGGTGACGCCGTTGGTGCTGGTGGCCGGCACCAGGTAGCTGAACACCTTGCCGTCGGTGCGGTCGGGGTCGTCCACGGTGGCAGCCAGCTCCGGGTCGCAGGCCTCCGGGTCCAGGTACAGCATCAGGTCGGTTTCCGCCCGGTTGGCGTGGATGTCGGCGCCGTCGCAGGTGAAGTAGGCTTCGATCTCGGGCGTGATGCGCCAGCTATCCACCAGGCCGATCTGCAGGCGTTCGCGGTAGTCGAACCGCAGCCGGTCCACGGCGATGGACAGCGAGGCGTGGTTGCCGAAGTGGGAGTTCACCAGCAGCACGCGCCGCCAGCCCTGCGTGACCAGCCAGGACACCAGTTCCCGCACGCTCAGCGCGAGCGTCTCGTGCATGAGCGAGACCGTGCCCGCCCAGCGCTCGGTGTGACCCACGGAGACGCCGTAGTTGAGCGTGGGCAGCAGCAGGGTGTTGGCTTTGGCCGAGGCGTAGGCGCACACGGCGGCGGCGATGGCGCTGTCTGTGGAGACGGGCAGGTGGGGGCCGTGCTGCTCGATGGCCCCCACCGGCAGCACCACCAGTTCGTCGCCGGCATCGCGCCGGGCCTGCAGGGAACGCCAGCTATGGCGTTCCCAGAGCAGGGGCGGTTTGCCTGCCAGTTCGGCGGCGCGTTGGTAGTAGCGGTCGCTCATGGTTTAGAGCTCACCGTCGGCGGCCATCTGGACGAAGCGATGGTTGAAGCGCATCTTCACGTTGTTCTCGTTGCCCAGCACGGAGCCGTCCGGCATTTCGATGCCAATCACGTCCGGGCTGCGCGCGTTATCACCCAGCAGGCCGTGTTCGAAGGAGAAATCGCGCACGAATTCCATGGAGGTACGCAGTTGCTCCGGGGTGAGGAAGTCCAGCTTCTCCTGCGGGGTGTAGAAGAAGTAGGTAGCCTCCACTTGGGCCATGAAGCCCTCCAGGTCGGTGCCAGCGGTTTCCGCCATGAACTCGCGAGCGGCCTGGCCGCGTTCGTCGTCAGCGCGCATGATTTCCATGGCTTCGAACCAGGCGCCGGTGAGCGCCTTGCCCAGCTCCGGGTTCTCGCGCAGGGTGTCGCTGTTCACCGCCATGATGTCGAGGATTTCCCCCGGAATCTGGGTGGAGTCGAACACCTTGTTGGCTTCCGGGTGGCGCATCGCCTCGCCCAGCTGCGGGTTCCACAGCGTGGCGGCCTGCACGCGGCGGTCGCGGAACACGGTGGCGATGTCCGCGTCCGAGGTGTTCACCACGCGCACGTCCCGTTCGCTCATGCCGGCCAGGTCCAGCGCCCGGGCCAGGGTGTAGTGGGACACGGAGAGTTCCAGCAGGTAGACATCCAGCCCGCGGATGGCGTCGATGTCGTCGTGCCCCTTGAGCACCACGGCGTCATTGCCGTTGGAGTAATCGCCCACGATCAGCGCGGTGGTGTCCACGCCACCCGCAGACGGAATGGTGAGCATGTCCATGTTGGCCATGGTGGCGCCGTCGAAGCGCCCGGCGGTGTAGAGGTTGATGGCCTCGATGTAATCGTTGATCTGAACCAGTTCGATCTCGATGCCATACTCCTCGGCCCAGCGGTCGAGAATGCCTTCGTTATCGATATACGCCCACGGCATCCAGCCCACGTAGATGGACCAGGCAACGGAGAAGCGCTTGGGCTCGGCATGAGCCTGGGTGGCGCCGAAGGCCACGGCGCTGACGGCAAGCAGTGAGATCAGGGTAAGGCGGCGCAGCAGTTTCATGGGGAACCTCCCGGACGAGTGATTGCCACTCTGAATGCAGAAACCGGGCCAGCTCCCGTGACGCATTGATATATATGCAAGTTTGCCTGCAGTATTGCATTGAGTGGTTGATGAACCGCTTCCCCATGCCCCGCATCGGTGCGAAAACCGAGTGCTGCCCCATTTATGTGCGCCGATTCAGTCGTCCGTGCATGTATTGGCAGATACGTTCGCTTTGACGTACGTGATCTCGGGCGTACAATTCCAGATGAACGCCACCTAGCTGATTCGAGGTTCGCCATGGCTGGAATCACGGCAACTGAAGCCCGCAGTAATCTGTATCGGCTCATCGACGAAACGGCCGAATCTCACCGGCCGATTCTCATTAAGGGCAAGCGCCACACGGCTGTGCTGATCTCTGAGGAAGACTGGGCTGCGATTCAGGAAACGCTCTACTTGCTGTCGGTGCCCGGTATGCGAGAGTCGATCCGCGAAGGAATGGAAACCCCGGTCGATGAATGCGATGAGGGCCTGGATTGGTGACATGGACGTTGGTGTACACGAAGCAAGCGCAAAAGGATGCTAAGAAGTTGGCCGCGAACGGGCTGAAGCCCAAGGCCGAGGAATTGTTGGCCATCCTCGAGAATGATCCGTTTCAGAAGCCGCCTCCTTTCGAAAAGCTGATTGGCGACCTTGCCGGAGCGTATTCCCGACGCATCAACATCCAGCACCGGTTGGTTTACCAGGTTCTGGATGCTGAACGGGTGGTGAAAGTGCTCCGGCTGTGGAGTCATTACGAATAGTTGTGATGGGCCGAAGTTGGGGGAGCAGCTGGTGCGGGTGGCGTATGCCACCTCAACAATGCATGGTGTTGCGGCTGCCGCACGGCGACTTCCGTATACTGCGGGTATGAATCAGACGAAACTGAATGCGCAATTGCGGCAACTCGCTGAGCTGCTCGGTGGTGAGCCGGATGTGCTGATCATGCGCGAGGCGCTAACCAGGGGCCGCCGGCTGTTCTGCAAGGATGAACGCGCCTTTCTGCAGGTGCTCTCCCGGATGGTGACGGATGGAGAGGGTTTCCTTCCTTACCGGCAGCGCTTGCTCAAGGAGCGGCGAGACGCATGGCTTCGCTGATCCTGGAAGATCTGCCGCACTGGCAGCACCTCACCAGTTCCCACGCCGCTGACCTGGCGGCGCAGGATCCGCTGGCGGTGCTGCCGCTGGGGGCGATCGAGCAGCATGGCCCTCACCTGCCGCTGTCCACCGATCTGGATATCGGCATGGGGCTGCTGCAGGCGGCGATGGCGTATCTGCCGGCGGATTTCCCGTTGACCGTCCTGCCACCGCAGGCGGTGGGCGAGAGTGCTGAACACGCGGCGTTCACCGGCACGCTCTCGTTGCCGCCCTCAATGCTCATGAATCTTGTCGTGGCCCTGGGTGAGCAGTTGTCCCGTGCCGGCATCCGGCGGTTGCTGCTGCATAACAGCCACGGCGGCAACCGCGCGGCGCTGGACCAGGCGGGGCTTGTTCTGCGCCGGACATGCGGCATGTTGGTGGTCAAGTGCCACTATGTCCGCTTTCCGCTTCCGGATGACCTGCCACTGGATGCGGATGAACTCCGCCACGGTTTCCATGGCGGTGCGCTGGAGACGGCCCTCATGATGCACTTCCAGCCGCAGCGGGTGCGGGAGGCTGCGATGGCTCACCATCCATCCGTGGGTCAATCCATGGAGAAGACAGCGCGCTACCTGGCGCCCGAGGGTGTTGCGCCCTTTTCCTGGATGGCCCAGGACCTCAATCCGGCCGGTGTGGTCGGGGATGCCACTGCTGCCAGTGCCGAACTCGGTGCGCGGCTCTCAGCCCATTACGGGAAGGCGCTGGCGGAACTGATGCACGAGTGCCGTAGCTTCGATCTCGAGCACTTTCATGGGTCCGGTGATTGAGGGTTGAGCAGGGCTTCCAGCAGGTGTCCGGAGCGCTTGGCCTTCGCCGTGAGATAGCGGGAGTTGTGGCTGTTCAGGGTTCCGTGCAGGGCGCGCCGCTCGGTGACCCGGATGCCGGCCGCATTCAGGGCGTGCAGCTTGGCCGGATTATTGGTGAACAGGCTCACGCGCTTGAGGCCCAGGTGTTTCAGCATCTGCACCGCGGCTTCATACACCCGCTCGTCCTGCCCGAACCCGAGGCACTGGTCGGCATCCACGGTATCCATGCCCTCATCCTGGATCGCGTAGGCGCGCAGCTTGTTCGCCAGGCCGATGCCCCGCCCTTCCTGGGCCAGGTACAGCAAAACGCCCCCACCGGCCTTGGCAATCATGGAGACACCGGAGCGCAGTTGGTCGCCGCAATCGCAGCGCAGGCTTCCGAACAGGTCGCCGGTGAGGCAGGCGGAGTGCAGGCGCACGGGGACGGGGTCGGGCCAGTCGGCGGGATTGCCGATCACAACGGCAATATGCTCCAGCAGGCCACTGCTCTCCCGGAACAACAGGAACCGGGATTCATCGCTGTCCGCGAGCGGCACGGAGGCCTCGCTCACGAGGCTCAATCCGGGTTCGGGATAGCTGCCGAGGCGGCGTGCCTCGTGGACGGGTACGGACAGCATGTGGCCTTTTTCCACTAGGGCCCTCAGCGCGGGCTGCTCGGCCTGGGTGAACTCGGCGGTCAGCACGGCCGGCACCAGGAGTGAGGCCCGTACCAGTGCCAGGGCGGCTGCGTC
>SLCE01000197.1 GCA_007125985.1 Ectothiorhodospiraceae bacterium
AAGAGGTCGATATTTGCCGCGAGGGTGCGCTCCTGCCCGCGGTAGTTGGTACGGGTCAGGGCATTCCGGCGTGGGAGTATTTCCTCGATCACGCCTTCCTGGGGCGTGGACTGGCGGAAGCGTACCTGATCGCCACAGACCGCGCGGCCGGTGCGCCGATGCGTTTTGCAGCGCAGCAGGGTGCCATCGTCCAGTTCCACGATGCTCTCTGCACCGAAGCCCACCACGACACGCCCCTGGCCCTGTTTCAGCATTGTTTCCCTATCCGTTCACCCTGGCTGTTGATGTCGGGCACCTGTACTCCTGCGTCTGTGCACGGCAGTGGAGCATAGCCTCTGATAGAATGCCGGACAACTGCCCTAGGACGCCCACCACGGACGAGCGAGACTCATGCCCGAAGCCAGTGCAAGCAACCTGATCTGGATTGACCTGGAAATGACCGGCCTGGACACCGGCCGGGACGCCATCATCGAGATTGCCACCGTTATCACCGATGCCCAGCTCAATATCCTTGCCGAGGGGCCGGAGCTTGCCATTCATCAGCCGGATAGCGTGCTCAACGGCATGGATGAATGGAACACGCGACAGCATGGGCAGTCGGGTCTGGTGGACAGGGTAAGGCGCAGCCGGTACGACTACGCCGAGGCCGAGCGGGAAACCCTGGATTTTCTCTGTCAGTGGGTTCCACCGCGCGCCTCGCCCATGTGCGGGAATACCATCTGCCAGGATCGGCGCTTCCTCGCCCGGCTGATGCCCGAGCTGGAGGCCTATTTCCACTACCGGCACATTGACGTGAGCACCTTGAAGGAACTGGCCCGGCGCTGGGTCCCGGAAATCACCAAGGGCTTCAACAAATCCTCGTCGCACCTGGCGTTGGATGATATCCGGGATTCCATCAGCGAGCTGCGCTACTACCGCGAGCACTTCCTGCGCGTGCGTGTCGCCTGAGCGAGTGCCGGCAGGCGCTTCAGCGTTCCACCGGCAACTCGGCGTGGTTGCCCCATTCGGACCAGGAGCCGTCATAGCCGCGGACGCGCTCATATCCCAATGCCCGTAACGCCACCCAGGTCAGGGCCGAGCGATGGTGGGTCTGACAGTGGGTGATGATCTCCTTGTCCGGCGTCGCGCCGATGTGCTCCAGCATTTCCAGCAACTCCCCGGCCGGTCGCAGACGGTCATTGGCATCCGGGTCCCGCAACTCCACCCAATCCAGGTTCACCGCGCCGGGAATATGTCCGCCGCGTGCAGCCCGGATGTCCTCACCGCGGTATTCCGCCGCAGAGCGGGCATCCAGCACGCACAGGTCGGCTGCACCCAGCCGCGAACGCAGGTAATCCGCATCCGCCTGGCTGTCCGGGAGATCGGTCAGCTGCACCGGGAAATTGCCGGCCTGGGGTTGGTTGGGCGTCTGCTCCAGCGGATGACCTTCTTCCGCCCAGGCGCGCAGGCCGCCGTTGAGCAGTGAGTACGCCTGATGACCGACTGCGTCCAGCGTCCAGAGCAGGCGTGCGGCACGGCCGCTGCCAGTGTTGTCGTAGGCCACCACATGGGTTTCCGGGGTCAGGCCGATTTCTGAGAACAGGGCCGTCAGCTGTTGTGCCGTGGGCAGCAGCCCCATGGCGGGGGGCTCCTGGCGGATCAGCCGCGGGAACTCCAGGTGGATGGCGCCGGGGACATGGCCCCGGGCGTACCGTTCACCGTCGCACAAGTCCACCACCAGCAGCCCGGAGGCGCCCAGCAGCGGTTCGAGTTCCTCGGGTTCCATCACCAGAGGCAGGTCATCCAGTCGGGTATCGGTCATGGTTTCAGTCATGGGTGTCCACATCGATGATTTCCAGCCAATGCCGCACGGGAATCCCGGCTGCTGCACCGAGATGACTGATGCAGCCGATGTTGGCACTGGCAATGAGTTCCGGCTCGCCGGCGGTGAGCGCTCGCAGCTTGTTCGCGCGCAGCTGTTTGGATAACTCCGGCTGAAGGACGGAGTAGGTCCCGGCGGACCCGCAGCACAAATGCGCATCGGCCACCGGGGTCAGGTCAAAGCCCAGCCGTGTCAGTAAGGCCTCCACCTGGCCGGGCAGCTTCTGCCCGTGTTGCAGGGTGCAGGGCGCCTGGAACGCGATGCGGCGTGGGGCGTTCGCCGCCGGGCGCAGTCGTCCTTCCTCCTGCAGCAGCAGCTCCACCGGGTCCATGGTCATGGCGCTGACTCGGGCCGCCTTCTCTGCGTACCGGGAGTCATCACGTAACACGTGGCCGTAATCCTTCACCTGGACGCCGCAGCCGCTGGCATTCACCACAATCGCCTCGGCGCCGCTTTCCAGGTGAGGCCACCAGGCATCGATGTTGACGCGGGCCTGGTCCAGTGCCCGGTCGGGCTTACCCAGGTGCTGGTTGATGGCCCCGCAGCACTGGCTGGCGGGTGTGCGCTCCACGGTAATGCCCAGGCCATCGAGAATGCGTGCGGTCTGCGGGTTGATGACCGGATCCATGGCCGGCTGAACGCAGCCCTCCAGCATCAGGACTCGTCGATGATGTGCCTGCGCCTGCGGCCAGGCCGGCGCGGGGCGGGATTCCGGTATCTTGTCCTTCAACGCCGCGGGCACCAGTGGGCGTAGGCGTTGCCCAAGCCCCAGCAAGGTGCCAAACAGCTTCCGGCGGGGGAGCAGCTCGCGCAGCGCCCAGCGTCGAAGCCGGGCGCCGGTGTCCCGGGGGACCTGCTCTTCCACCAGCTCCCGGCCGATATCCACCAGGCGCCCATACTCCACGCCGGAGGGGCAGGTGGATTCGCAGGCGCGGCAGGTCAGGCAGCGGTCCAGGTGCTGCTGGGTGGTTGCGGTGGGGGATTGGCCTTCCAGCACCTGCTTCATCAGGTAGATGCGGCCCCGGGGGCTGTCCAGCTCATTGCCGAGCAGCTGATAGGTGGGGCAGGTGGCCAGGCAGAAGCCGCAATGGGTGCAACTGCGGAGTATACGGTCCGCTTCATCGCCGTGGGCGGTGTTCCGGATGCTTTCGATGATCGAGGTCTGCATGCGTGCCTCAGTGCTCGCGCCACAGGCGTCCGGGGTTGAAGATGCCGTGCGGGTCGAAGGCATGCTTCAGCCGACGCTGCAGCTTCATGACCGGTGCGGGCAAGGGGTGAAACACCTCGGCGTCGCCGGCATCGCCGCGGAACAGCGTGGCGTGACCGCCCAGCGCAGCGGCCCGCTCGCGAATGCCGGCTGCCGGAAGCCGGGAGCGCAACCAGCGCAACTGGCCGTTCCAGTCATGGAATTCCTTGCCGTCCAGCTGCAGCGGTGGGCTGAGCGGAGGCAGGGAGATCCGCCACAAGGGTGCTTCGTCGGTGGCGGTGAACCAGGGATGGCGTTGGTCGCGCAGTGAAACCCACCAGATGTCAGGGTCATCCAGCCGGTCACCGTCAACCGCTTTATCGGCTGCGGAGACCGCGTGATCCGAACCCTCCAGCCGGAGATACAATGCCTGTCCGTCATGTGCGGCGCCGCTGACAGGCAGGCCCTGGCGGAACCAGTCCTCCACCTGCTGCATGGCGGCCCCCCGCTCCAGCGTCAGAACATGGGTGCTGACACGTTCCGGTCGCGGCAACACCTTGAGCGAGACGTAGGTGATCACCCCCAACGTGCCCAGCGCCCCGGTGACCACACGGCTCACGTCATAGCCGGCCACATTCTTCATTACCTGGCCGCCAAACCGCAGTTGCTCGCCGCGGCCGTTGATCAGCCCCAGCCCGAGCACCAGATCCCGGGCACTGCCAGCCCATGGACGGCGTGGGCCGGAGAGCCCGCAGGCCACGGCGCCGCCGATGGTGGCGTCGCCGGTGAAGTTCGGTGGTTCATAGGGGAGCATCTGGTTTTCGGCGGCCAGGGCCTGCTCCACCACGGTCAGTGATGTCCCGGCGCGGGCGGTCAGAACCAGCTCGGTGGGTTCGTAATTGATAATCCCCCGGTGGGCTGTGACGTCCAGAAGCTCTCCCGTGGTGGGTTCGCCAAAGAACGCCTTGCTGTTACCGCCCTGGATATGCAACGGGCGGGACTGCGCCAGGGCTTCACCCACCTGAGCCAGCAGCTGTTCGCTGTCATCGTGTTCCGTCATGCTGTGTTCCCAGTCTCCCGGATAATCCAGATTGCCGCCTCTCAGAAGCGAGGGATATCCGGATGAGGCAGTTGTCCGTGATGCACGTGCATGGCGCCGAACTCGGCGCATCGGTGCAGTGTGGGGATCGCCTTGCCCGGATTGAGCAGCCCCTGGGGGTCGAAGGCGGACTTCAGTGCCCGGAACTGCTCCAGTTCATCGGGCTGGAACTGCACGCACATCTGGTTGATCTTTTCCATGCCCACGCCGTGCTCACCGGTGACCGTGCCGCCGACTTCCACGCACAGCTCCAGAATCCGGCCGCCCAGTTCCTCGGTGCGTTCGAACTCCCCCGGCTTGTTCCCGTCGTACAGAATCAGTGGGTGCAGATTGCCGTCACCGGCATGGAATACGTTGGCGATGCGCAGACCGTATTCCTGGCTGAGATCGTCCATGCGGCGTAGCACCTCGGCCAGCCGCTTGCGCGGAATGGTGCCGTCAATGCAGTAGTAATCCGGAGAAATCCGGCCCACGGCGGGGAAAGCCGCCTTGCGGCCGGCCCAGAATCGGGCCTTTTCCGCATCGTCGCGCGCGATCTGCAACTGATTGGCTCCGTAGCCCTGGAGCAATTCGTTGACGCGCTGCAACTGAGCCTCAATCTCATCCGGGTGGCCGTCCAGTTCGCAGATCAGTATGGCGGCCGCGTCCACCGGGTAGTCCGCATGCACGAAGTCCTCGGCCGCGCGGATGGCAGGGTTGTCCATCATCTCCAGCCCACCGGGGATGATTCCGGCCGCGATGATGCCCGCCACCGCATTCCCGGCGGATTCCACGTCCGGGAACGCGGCCAGCAGCACTTCCTTGGTCTGGGGCTGTGGCAGCAGCTTCACGGTGACCTCCACCACAACGCCCAGCATGCCCTCGGAGCCCATCACCGCGGCCAGCAGGTCGTAGCCCGGGCTGTCCAGTGCCTGGGAGCCGATCTCCATGAGTTCACCGTCCATGGTGACCAGGGTGACCGACAACACATTGTGTACCGTCAGGCCGTATTTGAGGCAGTGCACGCCGCCCGCATTCTCCGCCACATTCCCGCCAATGGAGCAGGTGATCTGGGACGAGGGGTCGGGGGCGTAGTAAAGACCGTAGGGAGCGGCTGCTTCGGAAATCGCCAGGTTGCGCACGCCGGGCTGAACCCGCGCGATGCGGCGCGAGTGATCCAACTCCGTGATGCGGTTGAACCGGGCCAGGCTCAGCAGCACACCCTGGGGATGCGGTAGCGCGCCGGCGGACAGGCTGGTGCCCGCGCCCCGTGCCACCACCGGAACCTGCAATCGGGAACACAGGCGCAGGATGTCCTGAACCTGCTCCACGGTGTCCGGAAGTGCCACCACCAGAGGCAGCTCCCGGTAGGCTGCCAGGCCGTCACATTCGTAGGGCCGCTTGGCCTCCTCGTCAACCAGCAGGCCTTCGGGCGGAAGCAGTTCGCGGAGGCCGTCGAGCAGCGCGCGCTGATCCACCTGGAATTCAGTGTCCTCGGGCCGGTAGACGGAATGCATGGTGCGCCTCGTGGCGGTTCCTGAACGAGGCTCAAGGCTAGCATAGTCCGGCACGGCGCCGGAATGCGGGGCGGGCCGGAATGGGGTGTTGTTGCGGGACGCGTGGGGGAGAGGGAGGGGCGGACTTGGGAGGAATGCCGGCGATCGCTTGCAGCGGTCGCCGGCCTATCGGATGGGCAGAGCCGGTCAGACTTCCTTGCCTGCCAGGTACAGCCAGGTTTCCACCACAGTGTCCGGATTCAGCGAGACACTCTCGATGCCTTCATCCATCAGCCAACGGGCCAATTCCGGATGGTCTGATGGGCCCTGACCGCAGATGCCCACGTACTTGCCCTTGGCGCGGCAGGCCTGGATGGCCATATGCAGCAGCTTTTTCACTGCCTCATTGCGCTCGTCGAACAGGTGCGCGATGAGGCCGGAGTCACGGTCCAGCCCGAGGGTGAGCTGCGTGAGGTCATTGGAGCCGATGGAGAAGCCGTCGAAGTACTCCAGGAACTCATCGGCCAGCAGCGCGTTGGACGGCAGCTCACACATCATGATGAGCTTGAGGTCGTCCTTGCCGCGTTCGATGCCGTTTGCCTTGAGCAACTCCACCACTTCCCGGGCCTCATCCACCGTGCGGACAAAGGGAATCATGATCCAGGCGTTTTTCAGGCCCATCTCGTTGCGGACCTTCTTCAGCGCCCGGCATTCCAGCTCGAAGCAGTCGCGGAAATTCTCGGAAATGTAGCGGGATGCGCCGCGATAACCCAGCATGGGGTTCTCTTCATCGGGCTCGTACTGGCTGCCGCCGATCAGATTCGCGTATTCATTGGACTTGAAATCCGACATGCGCACGATCACCGGCTGCGGCGAAAATGCTGCGGCCAGGGTGGAGATGCCTTCTGCCAGGCGATCCACATAGAAATCCACCGGGCTGGCGTAGCCGCCGATCTGGGTGTCGATCACCTGTTTCAGATCATCGGACTGCTGATCGTAGTTGAGCAGTGCCTTGGGATGGATGCCGATCATCCGGTTGATGATGAACTCCAGGCGCGCCAGGCCGACACCCGCATTGGGCAGAGAGGCGAAATCGAAGGCCCGGTCCGGGTTGCCCACGTTCATCATGATCTTGAACGGCAACTCCGGCATGTTGTCCAGGCCGATCTCCTTGACCTCGAAGTCCAGCTTGGCGCCATAGATGTAGCCGGTATCGCCCTCGGCGCAGGACACGGTGACGTCCTGGCCGTCTTTCACGGTTTCGGTGGCATCACCGCAGCCCACCACGGCGGGAATGCCCAATTCGCGGGCGATAATTGCCGCGTGGCAGGTGCGCCCGCCCCGATTGGTGACGATGGCCGAGGCCCGCTTCATGATCGGTTCCCAGTCCGGGTCGGTCATATCGGTGATCAGCACGTCACCGGGTTCGATGCGGTTCATTTCCTTGATGCTGTCCACCACGCGGGCCTTGCCGGCGCCGATGCGCTGGCCGATGGCGCGGCCGGTGGTGAGCACGGGGCCTTTGCCGTTGAGGTGGTAGCGCTCCAGCACCTGTCCGCCGTCACGGCTCTTCACGGTCTCCGGGCGTGCCTGCAGGATGTAGAGCTTGCCGTCCTGGCCGTCCTTGCCCCATTCGATGTCCATGGGGCGGCCGTAGTGCTTCTCGATGATCAGCGCCTGGCGGGCGAGATCCTGCACCTCGGCGTCACTCAGGGAGAAGGTGCCGCTGTCAGCCGCATCCACCTCGACGGTTTTCACCGACTTGCCGTGCTCCTGGTCACCGCTATAGACCATTTTGATGGCCTTGCTGCCCAGGGTGCGGCGCACGATTGCCGGGCGCCCGCTTTCCAGGGTGGGCTTGTGCACATAGAACTCGTCCGGATTCACCGCGCCCTGCACCACGGTTTCGCCCAGGCCGTAGGAGGAGGTGATGAACACCACGTCGCGGAAACCGGATTCCGTGTCCATGGTGAACATGACACCGGCCGCGCCGATATCGGAGCGGACCATCCGCTGGATACCCGCGGACAACGCCACCTGGGCGTGGTCAAAACCCTGGTGGACGCGATAGGAGATAGCGCGATCGTTGAACAGGGATGCGAACACGTGCTTCACCGCGAGCATGACGTTGTCGAGCCCGCGGACATTGAGGAAGGTTTCCTGCTGGCCGGCGAAGGAAGCGTCCGGCAGGTCCTCGGCCGTGGCGGAGGACCGCACCGCGAAGGAGGCTTCACCGGCGGTTTCCGCTTCCAGCTTCTCGTAGGCGCTGATGATTTCCTGCTCCAGGCGTTTCGGGAACGGGGTGTCGATCACCAGTTGGCGAATGCGCGCGCCGGTCTCGGCCAGGGCATCCACGTCGTCCACGTCCAGCCCGCTCAGGGCGTCGTTGATCTTCTCGCGCAGGCCGCTCTCGTCCAGGAAATCCCAGTAGGCTGCCGCCGTGGTGGCGAAACCGCCCGGCACTTGTACGCCGGCAGCGGCCAGATTGGAGATCATTTCGCCGAGCGATGCGTTTTTGCCGCCTACACGGTCCACATCGTTCATGCCCAGCGAATCAAACCAGATAACGTAGTCCTGCAAGATCTTGTCCCCCTGTTGCTCGCGAGATCGCGCGCAGGTCGCGGGCCGTTGATGGCCCCGTGAGCATGGCGCGGGCCGACTGGGCCCATGCCGGAACGGCCGGCTGCGGCCGGAAAATAGGAGACCACACCGACGTTGTCGGTGAAGCCGCGCGTAATCCTACGAAATCAGAGCCTTGTGCGTAACCCCCGCAGACGTTTTTTTCCACGGACGGTGTAGGGAAGCACTGACCTATTCCCATACTACGCTGCAAAGCCAGGGCATCATGAGAATAGGTCAGTGCTTCCCTAGTGTAAGAGCCCCGCTGCGTTCCCGCCATGTTCGATTTCCGTTAGCATTCGCGTTCATTCAGCGGTGAACCAGGATTGTGTGATGGTGGACGAGCACGGGATACCGCGCGCCAAGCGCACTGTTTTTTTTGTCTCCGACCGGACCGGCATCACCGCCGAGACGCTCGGACACAGTCTGCTGACCCAGTTTGATGTCGCGTTCGAGCAGGTGACACTGCCTTTCGTCGATAACCCGTCCCGGGCGCGCAAAGTCGTGGAACAGGTGAACCGGCTGACCACCCAGGGCCAGGATCGGCCGATCATCTTCAGCACCGTGGTACAGGACGACGTGCGCGAGTTGCTGCGCGATGCCAACGCGGCCTTCTTCGATTTTTTCGATGCCTTCATTTCGCCGCTGGAGCAGGAACTTGGGATGCGCTCGTCCCACACCGTTGGGCAGGCGCATGGCCAGGGCGACACCAAGGACTACTCCGCCCGCATCGACGCCATGAACTTTGCCCTGAATCACGATGACGGCATCACCACGCGGCAGTACAGCAAAGCCGATGTGATCATCGTCGGCGTGTCGCGAACCGGCAAGACACCCGTGTCCATCTACCTGGCCATGCAATACGGCATCTTCGCGGCCAACTATCCGCTCACCGAGGAAGATCTGCTGAAGGGTGGGGTGCCGGACATTCTCAAGCCGTATCGGAGCAAGTTGTTCGGCCTGACTATCCGGCCGGAACGGCTGCAGAGCATTCGTGGCGAACGGCGTCCCAACAGTCGGTATGCCTCGCTTCAGCAGTGCCAGATGGAGGTGATGCGGGCCGAGGCCATGTTCAACCGGGAGAAGATCGGCTTCGTCAACTCCACCAATGTCTCCATCGAGGAAATCGCCACCACCATCGTGCACCAGTGCGGGCTCAAGCGCCGCATATACTGACAGGACGCGCCATCGCGCTGTGATATGATCCGGCCATGATTCTGAACCTGCGTACACATCCATTGCTGGAGCGGATTCCCACCCGCTCCTTCGCCACGCTGATGGAGCTCTATGAGAGCAATTACATCCTGATGCGTAGGCTGGCGCCGGGCCTGCGTGCACTGGACGGGCATGCGGTGTCCAGTGTTGCCGGCGGTGTCGATCTGCATCTGAAGACGCTGGAGTGTTCGCCCTATACCACCACCGTGGCCATGAGCCACTGGTTCGAGCATGATCCGGAGGCCGTGGAGCCGGACCTGCTGATCCGCGTGTATCACGATGCGAAACTAGCGGAAGTGCTGCCGGATACTCCGGTGGATCAGTTCACACTATGGCAGGGCGCAGTGCCGGATCCGCGCAGTCTGGAGTGGCGTTGGGAGCTGAACCGCTTCCTGAACCGCTGGCTACGCTACTGCCTGTCCGAGGGTCACGGATTCCCGCGGGAATCGGCCTGAGCCGTTTGCAGCGCGCGGCGCAGTTCCGCCACCTGCATGCTTTCCACCCAGCCAACCCCGCGTCGCGCAAGCGCCAGCGCCTCCTCCGCGCAGGCGACTTCGTAGACAGCCCATTGCCAACTGCCCTGCGGCAAGGGCTTAGCGCCGGCGGGCAGAAGATCCCGGTTGCAGAACAGGAAGTCCGGTGCCAGCGTGTGGGCATGGGCCAGCGTCTCCGCGGACCACAGTGGCAGTACCCATCCCGCCTGCGTACCGGCATTCCTGGCCAGTGGCACCACACCATCCATGAAACTGATGAGCGTACGCCGGTTGCCCAGCGCGGCGGAATGTTCCAGGGTGGCTGTCACCAGATCGGGTAGCCGCTCCGGTGGTACCGTCTCGCCCTTCACTTCGATAAACACCTGCAGATCCGGGTAGTCCAGCAGGGCGTTGCAGGCGTCACGCAAATTCACCAGTGGCTCTCCTGCAAAGCGCTCGCCGAACCGCTCCGGCTCATGCACAGAGGTACCCAGTAGGGCTGACCAGGGGAGCGTATCGATACGGCCTGACAGCTTGGCAGTGCGCTGCAGGTCGGGGTCATGGATGACCACGGGTACGCCGTCGCGGCTGAACTGTATGTCCAGTTCCACCGCGTCGGCGCCGGCCTCGGCGGCCGCACGCAAGGCCAACACCGTGTTTTCCGGATAATGCAGCGCATAACCGCGATGGGCCACCAGGCCGATAGCCGGGGAAGGGGGATGTGGCTGGCTCATGTCTGAGTCCTCTGTGTTCGGGGTCGGAAGCGCGCGATCTGCGTTCGCAGTGCCTGCGCCTGCTGCGTAGACCCACGCTCGGTATAGCGCAGGTGCAGGTACAGGCGCGCTATGGCGTCTATCTGCGCTGCCAGGTCCGGCCGCTCGCGGATCAGGCGGTCGGCGTAATCTCTGGGCCCCTCGCTGACGCCGCGGGGCAGCCCGGCATCCGCCATGCGTTTACAGAAGCGTAGCCAGTCCTGTTGCACCGGGTCGGGTGGCCGTGCGGGCCGCCGCCAAAGGATCAAGACTGCGAGCAGGGCGAGGCTGAGGAGCATCAGCCCGGTGAGCACCAAGATCATGCGTTGCCAGTCGCCCAGCCCCAGGCGGTCCATCAGCCGCCGCTGCATGTCCGGCCCGTAGGCGAGAACCCAACGATCCCAGTAGGCGTTCAGTGCATCCCATTGCAGGGCCAGCGTCCGGCCCCAGGATGGGGTTCGGCGGGATAGGGCCGGTGGGTTATCGCCTTCCGGCACAGCGCCGCCCAGCCCGAGATCAATGCGGTCCGGTGACACCCAGGCCGTGGGGTCCACCCGCTGCCAGCCCTGGCCCTCGTGCCAGAGTTCCACCCAGGCGTGGGCGTCGGACTGGCGCACAATCATGTAATTGCCCGTGGGGTTGATCTCGCCGCCCAGATAGCCGGTAACCACCCGCGCGGGAATGTCCGCCATCCGCATCATCACGGCGAAAGCCCCCGCAAAGTGTTCACAGAAGCCACGCTGACTGTCGAACAGGAACTGGTCCACCGTGTCGCCATCCAGTCTTGGGGGGCGCAGGGTGTATTCAAAGGGCTGCTCACGGAAATGGTTCAGTGCCTGGTTGACCAGCGCTTCCTCGTCGTCGATGGAGGAGACCCAGTCGTCCACTAGGGCACGGGTGCGGGGGTGATGGTCGTCCGGGACCCGCAGGTAGTTTTCGGGGTCCGCATCCCGCAGCATGGGGTCGAGACGGTAGTTGAGCGCGGAGCGGACATCGTAGCGGATGCGTTCCCGCACGGCGCTGCGCCGCTCAAGCGCGTACTCACCGGAGACGCTGACCGGAATGGAGATCTGCACTGGCAGGTCCAGCGCGAAAATCCAGTTCCGGTTATGGGGTTCCAGCGTCACGCTGTAGCCCACTTCCCCCCCCAGGCGTTCCGTGGCCGGTGGCGCATCATCGGGGCGTTCGGCCTGCCGCCAGGTTCGTCCGTCGTATTCCGGCAATACCGGGCCGCGCCAGTAGCGCAGCGCCGGGGGCGGTGGTTCGTCGTCGAATTCCACGCGGAACGCCACTGCATCCGATTGGCTCAGTTCGCTGATGCTGCCCATGGTCATGCTGTCGCTCAGGCCGGTGACGCCCCGTGCCTCATCTTCCGGCATGCCCCAGAGTGGGCCGGGAATGCGTGGAAACAGCACGAACAGCACCAACATCAGGGGCAGCGCCTGGGCCAGCAGGGTGGCGGCCGGGCCGGCATGGGGGAACCAGTTATCCGGTGTGGTGGCCCGGTTCACCGTGATCAGCAGCGCGGTGAGCGCCCAGACGGTGAGTAGCAGCCATGCCGCCATCAACAGATTCTGGCTGTAGAGAAACTGCGTGACGATGAGGAAATACCCCAGGTACAGCACGACCACGGTGTCACGTCGGGTGCGCATCTCCAGTAGCTTCAGCCCCAGCATCAGGCAGAGCATGGCCACGCCGGCATCGCGGCCGATGAAGGTGCCGTAGTGGGCAATGACGCCGGCAGCGCCAATGACGGTCAGCAGTAGCAGCAACCAGCGGTTGGGCAGCCGCCAGCCACGGCTCCCGGCCAGGTAACGCCAGCCGCCGCAGACCAGCAGAACGGTGCTTAACCAGGGGGGAAGATGCAGGACGTGAGGGGCGGTGACCGCCAGCAGGCTCAGCATCAGCGCGAGCAGCACGCGATGAGGAAGCAGCTGTTGGATCGGGCCGGTACTCATGCGGAATACAGCGCCAGTGCGCGCAGACAACGATCGCGGTGTTCGGCCCCGAAATCCGGGGCTATGACCTGGCCGGGCAGGCGCAAACCGTAAGGGCGGCGGGCATCCTCGGCATCCAGAACCCAGCGGCACAGGCGCGACAGGCGTTGCTCAACGCCCAACTCCGGCAGGCTGTCCCAATCCAGCCAGGTGCTGTCGGCTCCGTGCCCGGTGAACTGTTTGGTCTGCAACTCCTGGCCCCGGGCGATGGTACGCCAGGCCACCTGTCGCAGGGAGTCCCCAGCCTGATAGCGCCGCAGGCCATAGAAGTCATCATCACCTTCCCGCAGCCGCTTGCCGGTGGCCGCACTGCCGGCTCCCTCCGGTTCCGGCACCGGGCCCGCTTCCGGCGCCGGGTAAACCAGACAGCGTGTTTCCAGGCGCAACCAGGACCAGGCCGTGAACAATCCTGTGGGGAAAATGCTTTCAATCAGAAACTGATCCAGCCTCTGCCAGCCGCGGCGATCCGTGGGCATGGCCAGGTGGGCCCGGATGTCCGAGCCCGGCGGTACGTCGAGGATCACGGGTGTCCCGGTTCTGCGCCGCAGCCGCAGCGCGGCCCGTTCCCGGCGGTCCGGGTTGTCCAGCCGGATGGGGAAACGGGCCTCATCGCCGGCAAATACCGGTCGTGCCGGCTCTGCCTGAACGCGCAATCCAGCCAGGTTGCGGAAGGTGTGAAGCATTGCGAGCATGCTGATGCCCAGCAGCAGGAAGCAGAGCAGGAACGCCATGCTGTTGGAGTAGTTGACGGCCCCCAGCCAGATCACCACCAACAGCGCGGCAAACATCAGCCCCGCACGACTGGGAAGTATGAAAATGCGGCGGTAGGCAAGGCGTGTGCGCTGCACGGGAGGGCCCAGCCGCCGGTCCAGCCAGCGGTTGCCCATCCTGCGAAACAAGGCAGTCACCGCCATCAGGGGACCGGAACGTTGTCCAGCACCTGGGTCGCCAGCCGGGGCTCATGCTGGCCCGGTGTGCCCCCCACCGCGTGGAGCCGGTGGCAGGAGACGCTAACAAACACCTGCTGAATATCCTCCGGCAACACGGCATCACGCCCCTCGAGCAACGCCCACGCGCGGGCCGCACGCAGCAGAGCCAGCCCCGCCCTCGGCGACAGGCCGCTGTGGAACTGTTCGCTGCTGCGCGTGTAATCCATCAGGGCCTGAACGTAATCCACCACCGCATCAGCCACATGCACGTGATCCACCTGCCGTTGCAGCGCGAGCAGGTCCTCCTGGGCCATCATGGGTTGCATGTCACGGAGGATGTCGCGGCGGTCGACGCCCCGCAGCAGCTCATGTTCCGCCGCCCGGTCCGGGTACCCGAGTTGAATTCGCATCAGGAAGCGGTCGAGTTGGGATTCCGGCAGTGGAAACGTGCCGATCTGGGAGCCGGGGTTCTGCGTGGCCACAACGAAGAAGGGCTCCGGCAGAGGGCGGGTATCACCTTCCACGGTCACCTGCCGTTCCTCCATGGCCTCCAGCAGTGCGCTCTGGGTTTTTGGTGTTGCGCGGTTCACTTCATCCGCCAGCACCAGTTGAGCGAAAACCGGGCCGGGGTGGAAGTGAAAGCTGCCGGCGTTACGGTCGTAGATGGTGGCGCCAATGATATCGGCGGGGAGCAGATCGCTGGTGAACTGGATGCGCTGGAATTGCAGCCCGAACAGCCGTGCAAGCAAATGGGCCAGGGTGGTTTTGCCCACGCCGGGCAGATCCTCGATGAGCAGATGGCCGCGCGCCAGTAGGCAGGCCACCGCCTGCTGGATGGCGTGCTGCTTGCCGAGAATCACCTCGTCGGCGCGGCGCATGAGCTGATGAACGGGTGTTGAGGCTGAGCTTGCCAGACGCGGCTTGATGAATGGCACGAAGCGGCTCTCCCGTGCTTGCTTGCTGTCCTGAGTGAGTTTGCAGTGTACCGTGAACCACGGTCGACGACAGGTGCATGGACCACAGAACTGAGACCGGGTTCGCGTGGCAGCGAATGATTTCCTGTTATCCTGCCAGTCTTTCGGTGGCAAGGCAGGGGCTATCGGCAGTGCGTCAACGGTTTACCATCACCATTACTGATTTCCGTGGATCCAGGCATCTGTCCCTGCACCAGATGGTGCGCCTGTTTCTGCTGGGACTGGGGATGCTGGTGCTGGTGACATTGGTTTCCGGTGGCGGAATCATCTGGTGGATGGGCCAGGAGGTCGCCCAGCTGCAGGAGCGGCGTGACGCCGTGCGCGCCGAGCATGACCAGCTCATGGCCATGAATCTGCGGCTGATGCGGACGGTGGACGAACAGGACAGTGAACTTACCTACCTGACTAACGAACTGACCGAGATCGAAGCGCTGATGGGGGTTGGCCAGGACCAGCCCGCCAGTCTGAGTGAGCGGCTGGATACCGCCAGCCACACGGCACTTGAACGCATGACTTTCCTGCAGAATGTGCCCAGCGGCTATCCGCTGCAGAATCGCGGAGTGACCTCGGACTACGGCTGGCGGACGCACCCCGTCCACAATGAGCGGCGCTTCCACACCGGCATCGATCTGCGCGCCCCGGTGGGAACACCCGTCTTGGCGCCGGCGGACGGTGTCGTGGAGCACTCCGGCTATCACCGCCAGAGTGGGTTCGGCAACCTGATTATCCTAAATCACAATTTCGGTTTTCGAACCTACTTCGCCCATCTCGATGACATGGAAGTGGAGGCCGGCGAATTCGTCAGGAAAGGCGATGTGATCGGTTATACCGGCGAGACCGGTGTCACCGACGGCCCGCACCTGCATTACGAGATCTGGCATATCCAGCGACGCCTGGATCCAAGGCTGTTTCTGGAGTGGAGCCTGGCCAATTACGATGCTCTGTTTGCCCAGGAGTCCGCAGTGAACTGGGACGGCCTGGAGGACGCGGTGCGCCTGCGGCTCAAGGCGCCGGTCTACCGCCTGGCCATGCGCGACATCAGCGCTCGGGAGGCCGAAGACTAGGTCGCTAAGGCGCGTTCCTAGGCGGTCGACGTCGTTTCCGGCCGATGATCCAGGCCGGGATCAATGCCAGCGCTCCGGCAACAGCAAGCAACAGAAAACTGTCCTGGAACCCGCGCGTGTAAGCCTGCATAGCCACCATACTCCGCAGATACTCCATGGCCATGAGTTGGTGTGCCGCTTCCGGCACGCCACCCTGTTGAAACAGTTCTCCGAGCCGGGAGAACAGCGTCTGGCTGATTGCGTTGTCCGGCCTCAGCTCTTCATTCAGCGCCTGGTGGTGAAAGGCGGCGCGCCGGTCCAGCGTCACCGAAAGCAGATTGACGCCGAAAGTCCCGCCCAGATTGCGTGAAAACTCCAGTGCGCCGGAGCCCTGCGCCAGTTGACGGGGATCCAGCACCGACAATGAGCCGGCATTGACCGCCGGCATGATCAGCGCGAAGCCCACGCGCCCCATGATGATCCAGGCGGCCAGCAACCAGAACGCCGTGTTCACGTCCGCGGTGGCAAGCAGCGCACAGGAAACCGTCACGACAAGCAGGCCCGCCAGGATCGGCGTGCGGGGCGAGAGCCGGTCACTCAGCACCCCGGAGATGGGAAAGAGTACCGCCATCACCAAGCCCGCGGGCATGAGCAGCAGGCCGGCATTGGTGGCCGTCATGCCCTGAACCTGCTGAGCGAACAACGGTATTAGATAGGTGGTGGCGTAAAGCGCGGCCCCGAACACGGCGGCAATCGCTGCTCCACAGACAAAGCCCGTCACCGTGAATATGCGCAGATTGAGCAACGGGCTGGCGCTTCGCAGCTGGTGCGCGATGAACAGGACGGTGGCAAGGCCGCCACCGGCAAGGGCGAGCATGATGGGGTCGCTCTCCCAACCGAGGCGTTGGCCGTTGGAAAAGCCCCAGAGCACCGCGAAGATAGCGGCGCTGAGCAGCAGAAAGCCCATCAGATCAAACGGGCGCCGTCGTTCATCGTTGTAGCGCTCCGGAAGGAAGAAAAGCGCCAGTACCATCCCCACGAAGGCCATGGGCAGGGCGATGAAGAACACCGCCCGCCAGGAGAAGAGGTCCACCAGCACGCCGCCGATGGCCGGGCTGGTGGCCGGGGCGAGGATCACGCCCAGGCCGAGAATTCCCATACCCTTGCCGCGCTCATGCGCACCGAACACCTGATAGACCGTAATCATGGCCAGAGGCTGAATGATGCCCGCGCTGGCGCCCTGGACGATGCGCGCCAGAATCAGAATGGTTTCGTCCGGGGCCAGACCGCCGACGATGCTCGCAGCAATGAACAGTGCCATGGCCCAGACACTGGCAGTGCGCTGGCCAAAGGTTTCCACCACCCAGGCATTCGCCAGCAGCGTCGCGGTCATGGATGCAAGAAACCCGGTGGAAAGCCATTGGGCCTGGGTTTGCTGCATGCCCATGCTGCCCATGATGTCCGGGATGGCCACGTTGACGATGGTCAGTGACAGGATCACGGCCAACATGCCTACCATCACGGTGGCGGTGGCCAACCATTTGTAGGCGGGTCCGTACTGCTCGAATAGGGAATCGACTGTGGAGGGCACGCTGCGCACTGACCGGTTCGCGATCTCGAGTAGCTTGCATGCTATTGGTTAGCCCGCTCATGAGCAAGCATGGGTCGGTCTCAGCCCGGTGGTGCCGGGTCTGAGCCCGCGTCCGGCTGTCCGTCGGATGGGGTATCCGGTTGGTGGATGTGTACGTCCCGCTGGGGAAACGGAATCGCGATGCCTTCCGCGCGCAGCGCCCGCTCGATGGCAAAGTGCAACTCGCTGCGCACGCTCATGAAGTCATTGGTATCGCCGATGAAGCACCGTAGCTCGAAATCCAGGCTCGAATCGCCGAACCGGACAAACAGGACAACCGGAGGGGGATAACTCAGTACCTTGGGGTGAGTTTCGGCGCAGCGCAGCAAGGTGCGCGCCACGTTGTCGGTGTCGCTGCCGTAGGCAACCCCGACCGGAATCCGTTCCCGGGCCATACGGTTCTTGTGCGTCCAGTTGGTCACGGAGGAGGAGATCAGGTCCGCATTGGGCACGATCACGGAAGCGCGGTCAAAGGTCTCGATTTCGGTGGAGCGCACTGAAATGTGGCGGACGGTGCCCTCGTGTTCGCCGACAATAATCCAGTCCCCCACCTTGATGGGACGCTCGATCAACAGCAGTAGGCCGGCGACGAAATTCTCCACCACATTACGCAGGCCAAAGCCGATGCCCAGCGACAGGGCACCCACCACCAGCGCAAGATTCGTGAAGTCCAGGCCCAGAGCGCCCATGGCGATGAGCAGGGAAAGCCCCACGCCCAAATAGGTGGTTCCGGCTGCAACTGAGTTGCGGGCGCCGAACTCCAGCCGGGTGTTGGGCAAGACCCGGTCCGTCAGCCAGCGGCGGAACAGATTGGTGACCACCAGCCCGGCGGAAAGAATCAGTATTGCGATCACCAGATTCCCGGGCGACAGGGTGAACCCGCCGATCTCGATACCCGAGAACAGGTTTTGCGTCCAGAGCACCAGGGTGGTGGGCGGGACGCCGTAGAGCAACAGCAGGACATAGATCAGGGGAATGACGATCAACAGATCCACCACCAGCTCGGTCCAGAAAATCATGCCTTGCGTGCTTCGCTGTGCCTGGGGGGCATCATGTCGCCGTGTGGATTGGCTGAGATAAAATTGCTGGATGAATTCACGGACCGCCAGCCGGAGCAGCAGACCGCCGCCTATAATGGCTGCGGTGGCGAGCAGACGACTTTGGGAGAAATAGGCAAGACGGCTGTAGCCCATGAGCGCAAGAAACGGCGCCAGTGTCACGGCCAGGCGAAGCAGGCTGCGCAGAATGTCCAGCAGCGGTCGGCGGTCCGGTTTCTCGGCTGCCGTCTCAGCGGCAGTGCCGGGGTCGCCGTCGAATGGCTCGGTGCCATCAACGCCATTGCCGTCACCCTCCTGGGAGCGCTCAACCGAGGCGATCCAATACCGGGGGCTCAGTGCCCAGATTCCTGCCAGGGCCACCAGGACGGTTACCAGCAACAGATAAACGGATTCCAACTCCGCTGTGCGGGAGCCGGTGTAGATCATCAGCACGAAACCGGCCGAACCCGCCACCAGGAAAAGCGCCCCGATGCGGAAGGCCCGCAGCAGCACACTGACCCTACCGGGGTCGACCGGTACAATGCGCCAGGCGACGTACTGTGGGGAAAAGGCGGCGCGCGAGAGCCCGAACAACACCAGATAACCGGCGAGGGCGAGCGTGGTCACGTAAACCAGCACCGCCATCAGCCCTGTGAGCAGCCCCTGCGCCGTCAACACCAGAACACCCAGGCCAACAATGGCCACGGGTACAATGGCGTTGGCCACACCGTCGGCCACAGCGCCGACGATACGGCGAGCATAACTGGGTGACGGATCGGACGGATCGCGTCCGAATCCTGCCAGTATCAGGCGCCGCAGCGGCCAACCCACCAGGAGGCCGACCAAGGCCACCAGCGCCACCAGCGCGACCCCGAAGGTGGCATCGCCTTTTTCCCGGTGCTCGTCCCACCAGTCGCGGGGAGCCTCTCCCAGTCGAGTTGCGAAGGCGAGTGCATCGATGGCGGCTTGGCGCCAGACGTCTGGACGTGCTGGTGTCGGGAGCCGTTCGCGCAGTTCTCCGCGCAACCGACGCTGCTCCCAGCCCGCGACCTGCTCCTGCAGATCGCTGCTCTGCGCCATGGTGGCGTCGGCAATGCGCACCCATGCGGAATGCCGGGACGCCGACTCCTCTAGCTGGCGGCGCAGATCCCGCAGCGGCTGTGCCTCCTCGGGTTCGCCTTCGGCCGGTGCGGGCCCCAGGCGGTCCAGAGTGCGGCGCACCTCGTCCAGACTGCCTTGAGCTGTCCGTCGGGCGGCCTGGGCCTCCTGCTGCAGCGTCCGCAACTCGGCCATGACCTCGCTGGGGCTGCGCTCGCGAAAATCATGGGCGATCGTCTGCTGGGCCGCCTCCAGGCGGTTGCGCCAATCCTCGCTGCGTTCCTCCAGAGTCAGCTCCGCAAGAGCGCCGGCTGAGACCAGGAGAATAGCCGGCACCCATATCCACAGAAGGAGGCGCATTGCCCTTGCGGCCGCGAAAGAGATCATGGCTGTTATGCCCAATTCCATCTCGGGGATGCCCCCGGTATGACGTGCATCCACTGACTGTATCTGCAATCCGCTAATCGCACCACGGGAACGAGTAGTAAGGCCAGTGTGTCACCCGGGCCGCAGGGCTCTCGGCGGCTTGCAGGCAAGGCGGCGGATCGGTGACCATGGCGGCAGGGAACGGAATCACACCATGGTTTCCAAATGGTGATGTCTGTCTGACCCGTGTGTTAGTAAGAAGGGGGGCCGGGAGTGACAGCCAAGGAACAGGGTTCTGACGTTGATCCGATAAGCCGTTTTCTCGATCCTGAGCGCCCCCTGGATTGCGACGAGGGCCGGCGTTTGGGCTGTGCCGGTTTCTGTTGCTGCCTGGTGGTTCGATTGAAGCAGGGAGAGGCGGACCCGGGGAAGCCGGACGCAACCGGACCACGGTGCGTGGAAAAGCATCCGGGGACCGGGCGGTGTATTTATCAGAATGTGGAAGACAGCCGCTGCACGGTTTACGCGCAACGGCCGGAGGTGTGCGGATCCTACGATTGCCGTAACGATCCGTTGCTGACCATTGTGCTGGAGGAGGGGTTCAGATCCATCGGGCAGTTGGTGGCGCGCCATACGCAGCGGATCAAGTTCGGGATTGAGCCCTGATCCCGGACAAACACGCGCCCTGAGGCTTTATTTCGCCGCCACATGACTGGTGGTGACATCCGCGATCAGCCGATCGTCCTGGCCCGTGACCAGCGTGCGTACCACGCTGACGGTGCGTCCGCGCTTTACGTAGCGGGCACGGGCGTGGAACGCGCCTTCGGTCTGGTTTCCGGCCAGATTCGCGTTGAGATTGATGGCCAGAGGAAATCCTTTCATGCCCTGGCTGGGCTCGCGCCCCGCTAATACCAGACGCGTTGCTGTCACATCCGCGAACCAGAGTGTTGCGCCGGCATGTACCGTTCCAAACGGGTTCAGGATCCCGGCCTGGATCGGCATTTCCGCCGTGACTTCGTCTTCACTGCTTGCGGTGATACTGAACCGGATTTCACCGTGGTAGTCGTTCATCGCGGGGCTCCCCAGGTTGTTGTTGCTCCAGCATACTACGTGTCAGGTTTTGCAGGGTTTCGCTGCAAGGAGAAATGCGCCGCTTCAGAGATCAGCGCCGGTCAACCAGGCCGGCGGCTGGCCGCGATGGGCAGGCCGTCGATACGGCGCATTTCCGCATTGTCGATGATGGTCGGATCGTCCAGGTAGGCGCGGGCGAACTCCAGTCCGTCGGTTCCCCAGAACACGTTCTCCCCAAGCTGCAATGACGGCACCCCGAAAATGCCATTGCGCGCGGCCTGTTCGGTTCCGCCACGCAGGGCCTGCTTGACCTCCGGGGCCAGAAGCCGGGATTCCGGAACGCCAAGTGTTTCCATCAGTTCCTCCAGGATGCGAGGGTCTGCCGGATCGGCACCGGTGGTCCAGAGTGCGTCGAAAATCGTCTTCACAACCGTGGCACTGCTGCCGGCGGCAAGACAGAGGCGGAGATAGGGCAGCGGGTTGAAGGGATGAGCTGTCGGCATGCGGAACGGGATACCGGCGCGCTGCGCGTGCCAGGTGCACCAGCGATAGGTCCAGCGGCGCTTGGGGGCGATCTCCGCCGGCCCCTTGTTGCCCCAGTGACTGAGCAGTCCGGCAAAGAGTACCGGGCGATAGCGGATGTCCAGTGCTCCAGGCAGGTCCTGCAATTGATACAGGGCCAGATGGGAATACGGGGAGATGAAGTCAAAATACCAGTCGGCCGTTCGCATCGGGTGATTCCGGGTTCCCTGCATTGGCAAAGGATGATAGCAGGTGGCGAAGCGCACGGGCACGGGTGTTTCCGATGGGCGTACAGGGGTCAGCGCCGTGCCGGCGTTGTGCGTGCGGCGGTCTCGGTGGCCGACTGTTCCTCCGGGTACGGCTTGAACGCGGTCTGGTTGCGGCCCTGGGCCTTCGCCGCATACAGGGCTGAATCGGCCGTTTCAATGAATGCCTGTGGCGCCAGGCTCTCGTCCGGCAGGGTGACTGAGGCACCGATGCTGACTGTGACACGCGATTCGTCGGGAGAGTCCGGGAACGGGATCGGCTCATCACGCAAGGTCGTATGCACCCGCTCGGCAACCTGCAGCGTGCCATAAAGATCGGTATCCGGCAGCAGCACCACCAGTTCCTCGCCACCATACCGGGCCACCACGTCGCCGGCCCTGGCCACCACGTCGTCCACGGCGGATGCCAGCCGGCGTAGCGCCTCATCGCCAGCGGTGTGGCCGTAGGTGTCGTTGAATTGTTTGAAGTGGTCCGCATCCACCAGCAGCAGACCAACAGGGCGTTGTTTGCGCTTTGCCCGCCGCCATTCCCGCTCGAAGGCCTGCTCGAAGGCGCGCCGGTTGGCGATGCCCGTGAGCGAATCGGTCAACGATAGCGTGGTCAGCTCACGATTGTGCTTTGCCAGTTGCAGCTGCGCCGAGCGGAGCAGTTGAAAGGCCCGATCAATGACCAACAATGCCGTGACCATGCCAAGGGTGAAAATGAGCAGAATCACGGTGTTCCGTGTCCAGATCGGCTGCGTCAGGCCGAGCAGTCGATCCTGTTCCACCCCAACGGCTGCAAAAACAGGATATCCGGCAACCCGGCGATAGCCCAGCACCGACGTGGGGTCCGCCGTCTCCGGCTGTAGGCGGTGAACCCCGAATGGCGCGGTGAAGATGGTTTCGGCCAGCGCGGCGTTGACCCATGGAACTCCTGGCGTGCCGATAGGCGGGTAGGCAACCAGCGGCGTCCCGTCGTCCAGCAACAGGCCCACGCGGCGGTTTTCACCGGGCGAAAGGGCCTCGTAGAAACGTGAGAAGTAGTCCAGGTTAAGCAAGGCGGTGGCGGACCCGGCAAACTGTCCGTCGGGCCCGTCCAGGGGAATGGTCACTGGCACCACAGATGACGCGGATGCGCGCCAAGTCAGCGCGGCCCCGATGTACAGATCAGCACCGTCGCGAACGGCCTGGAAATGGCGATGATCGTCAATGCGGATATCCTGTGGCGCGGGAAATTGCGTACTGCTCAGTAGTACCCGGCCATCAGCATCGGCCATGATAAATGCTGAAACCTGCGGTGCATGACCATGTACCTGCTGCAGTCGCTGCCAGAACAGGGGGTCAGATGCCAGCGCCTCCAGCGTTTTACTGCTGGCCTCGGTGCTGATGACCCGTAGCACCTGCTCCGCGGCGCTGAAGGACAGCCCGGCATGTTCCGCCAGCAGGCGTGTCTCGGTCTTCAGCTGTTGTTCAAAGGCATCCCAGGCGCGGTTGTGTTCAATGCGCGCATTGATGAAGCTCGCGGCTGCGGCCAGCGCGATACCCAGAGCACCAATCAGGAACAGCAGACTCCGATAGCTTTTCAATGACAAGTGCATCACGTATGGGTTGGGGATACGCCGCTGCCAGTCGCTGGCGTGATTCGTTGTTGTCTGGGCACCGGATGTTCCCGGCTCGGTTCCCGCTGTCTATCCCACAGCGCCAACCTGAAGGACACCTGGCTCCTTCATCGGTTCCCTGATGGTGCGTCATAACAGGGGCGGCAGGAACGGCAGCATCCTGCACACGTATCGCCCTGAATACAGCTCGCGCATTTTGCGCTCCGGCGGCCGAAATGATTGTACTATTAACGAGGTACTGCTGGAGAGACAATGGATGAAAAGCCTGGCTGCTTTGCGCGCCCTGGTGCTGCTGGTATGCACGGTCGGTGGCCTGATCGCCACCGCGGGTGCTGAGGAAGCGTCACGGGGAGAGATTCTGTTCGATAATGTGCGGGTGTTCGATGGGACTAGCACCCAGCTCTCGGAACCCACGCGGGTTCTCGTGCGCGGTAACCGTATCGCGGCGATTGGTGACGGGGTGGCCGCAGGCCCGGAGGCGCAGGTCATCGAGAGTTACGGGTATACTCTGATGCCGGGGCTCATCGACATGCACGTGCACCTGACGTTTGGCGCGCTTTCCATGGCAGATCTCCAATCGCCCGATCTCACCCCCGAAAAGGCCGAGGCGGCCGCAGCCCGTGAAGCCGAAGCCATGCTGCTGCGTGGCTTTACGGCAGTGCGGGACGTGGGTGGCCCGATCTTCTCGCTTAAAGCGGGGATCGATCAGGGGCGCTATATCGGTCCGAGGGTCTGGCCTTCCGGGGCGACTATAAGCCAGACCGGCGGGCACGGGGATTTCCGCAGCCCCGAGGAGCGCTCCCGACGCTTTTTTGGCAAACCCTCGCGGGCGGAACTCATGGGCGCCACTTTCATCGCCGACGGCCGTGATGAAGTGCTGACGGCTGTGCGGGAGAACCTGCGCTTCGGCGCCAGTCAGATCAAGCTGATGGCTGGCGGTGGGACATCATCCGCCTATGATCCGATTGACGTCACCCAGTACACCTTCGACGAGATACGGGCAGCCGTGGAGGCGGCCGAGGACTGGGGCACCTACGTGACGGTACACGCCTACACACCCCGGGCCATCCGTCGGGCCGTGGACGCCGGAGTGCGCGTGATCGAACATGGGCAGCTGCTTGATGAGGATACCCTGCGACTGCTGGCCGAGGAGGGCGTCTGGCTCTCCACCCAGACGCTTCGCCCCAGTACGCCAGACATGGATCCGCAGCGTAAGGCAAAGCGTGCCCCGATTATCGAGAATCAGTCCCGCGTCTGGACCATGGCGCGGGATCTGGGCGTGAAGCTCGCGTGGGGCACGGATTTTCTGTTTGAGCCTGATCTCAATCATGAGCAGAACGTGCACATCCCGCTGTTGACCGAATGGCTGTCGCCGGCGGAAGCGCTGAAGCTGGTCACCCATGACAATGCGCAGTTGCTGGCGCTGTCAGGTCTGCGCAGCCCTTATTCCGGCACGCTCGGCGTGGTTCAGGAGGATGCGCTGGCCGATCTG
Organism: Ectothiorhodospiraceae bacterium; assembly: GCA_007125985.1. GTDB lineage: Bacteria > Pseudomonadota > Gammaproteobacteria > Nitrococcales > Aquisalimonadaceae > LSCE01. Next base: position 24,707 of record SLCE01000197.1, read on the forward strand.
CTGCTGGTGCGCGGAAACCCGATTGAGGAACTGGAACTGCTTGCCGACCCGGAGCGGAACTTCCTGATCATCATGAAGGATGGTGAGATCTACAAGAACACGCTTGATCACGCGGCTGCCTCCGATTGAGCTCACTCAGGGCAACGGCAGCTAATCCGCCGGAAAGGGTGGTGGGCTGTCAGTGGATCAGTACCCCGCAGCGCCCACGCTTGGCTGCGCCGGCGCCGACCCGGTTACCATGACTGCCTGATGAATGTTCTCTCGTGGCGGGCAACAGCGCTGGTGGTTCCAGCGGCCTATCTGCTCCTGTGGATGCTCTTGGTGGCCTGGAGCCAGATGGCGTGGCGCTTGCCCTGCGTGGTGCTGCTTGCGCTGGCGTTGTGCGTTACTGTGCTGATCGCCTTGGGGTTGCAGGAAGCCCGGCTCATGCGGCGACGGGCGTGGCTTGGGCAGTACCTGCAACAACAGGGGCGCTTGTACCGGCTTTTGCGCGGTGGCTGGCTGATGCGCCTTGTCACCATACTCACCGCCGTCGGCTTGGCTGTGCTGTTGCTGGGACAGTCGTTGCTGTGGAGCGCGTGGATCTGGCTACTGCTGTTCGCGGATATCTGGCTGTTGTATCTGCTGCAGCGGTGGTTCCAGGGCCGCCTGACGTCGGAGGTTAAGCCAGGCTATCGCTTACGGGTGTCGCGCCTGTTCGCGCTCTGGGCGAATGTGGCCTTGCTGACGGTGGCTCTTGCCACCATCCAGCTCCTGGAACCGCAATTCGACTATCGGGGTGCGCCGTTGGAGGTGGTTGTCCATCAAGCGGCACAGTCTGCGGAGTGGGCCTGCACGCTATTCGGCGTGGTGGAACGGTTGCTTTTGCTTAACCGTGAACTCACCTATTGGCTCATGCAAAACGTGTTTGACGATGTTCGCGGAGGCGGCGCTTTGGCCCTGTTGGCCTGGGCTCTGGTCTTTGTGCTCAGTTCAGCGTATAGCTGGGCTTACACCCGGGTTTTGTTGGGCATCAGCAGCCTGCTGTGGGTGGAACACAATGATGATGAGACCGCACGATAAAGCCCCGGCAGAGCAGGTCGTCGGCGCCTGCCCGGAACTGGCGCCCGAATCGCCGCGTGGGGCGCAGCTGAAACTTGCCGCCATGGCGGCTTTGGTGCTGGTTATTCTGGTGGTTGCGTTGCAGGCGATCACCCGGTTCGCCGCGGATGGCTACGGCCACCATGCGATGGTGCGCATTGTCGTGCAGGGGGAATCCGTCCATATCCCCGAACGGGAACTGGAGACGGTAGGTGCCAACCTGCGCGGCTACCTGGATGAACGTCACGACCAGGCCTTTGCCGAAATCGAGCGGGTTATCGATGAACGGATGGATGCCTTGTTCGAGCCTGCCTTCGCGCGTATCCCGGATTACGTGGACTGGCACTATTCCCTGGGAGCCTCGGGCATCCGGCTGGGCGCCTTCGTGCTGCGGGACCTGGACACCCATATTGCGCGCAGCGTGCAACAACGCTTGCTGGGCGGGGACGACTTCGAGCAGGAACTTCAGGTGCTGACCGCGGAGTTGAGTCAGACGTTGCTGGCGCGGGACGAGAACATGGCCGCGTCCATCGAGGCCCGTGTCCTGCAGCGTTTCCGCAAACCCGAAGCCGGTACCGCGCGACGTCCGCCCGAGACGGTGATCACCCACAGCGTTGATCTCTCGGATGCGCTCAACCAGGCGCTGGGCGCCGGCGATGATGACTGGGCCCGATGGCAGCTGACCTCCGGCGCGGCCACGGCGGCATCCGGCGCCGCCGTGGCTGGACGCGTGATGGCGAGCTCCGCCGTGCTCCGTGGTGTGTTAGCCCGGGCAGGGCGCAGCGTGGCCGGGCTGGCGGCGCGACGGGCCGCAA
>SLCE01000006.1 GCA_007125985.1 Ectothiorhodospiraceae bacterium
GAGGTCCTGATCCGCTTCCGGATCCGGGCACGGGCCAATCTTCTTGGCCGGGGCGGGTTGGCGTAGGGGCTCGTTCAACGAGGATCCCGCGCAGCGGGCTAAACTGCATGAACCATGCGGGGCAACCTGTAGGAGGCACCATCATGCAACTGGACGGCTCCTGTCACTGCGGCGCGGTGCGCTTTACCTGCGAATCCCGGGCGCCTTATCCGTTCATGTACTGCTACTGCAGCATTTGCCGCAAGACAGCGGGCGGTGGCGGTTTCGCTATCAACCTGCATGCGGATGCCGACAGCCTGCACGTTGAGGGCGAGGGGCACATTGTCGTCTATCGGGCCTGGCTGGACCATCCACACCGGAAGCGACGGAGCGTGGGTGAGCGCCGTTTCTGCAAGCGATGCGGCAGCGCGCTCTGGGTATGGGATCCCGGCTGGCCAGAGCTCATGCACCCCTTTGCATCGGCCATCGACACGCCGTTGCCCGAGCCCCCAGAGCGGGTGCATATCCTGCTGGATTCCAAACCGGGCTGGGTGCCGGTCCCGCAGGGAAGGAATGAACGTCATTTCAGCGGCTATCCGGATGAATTCCTGATTCAATGGCACGAGCGACACGGGCTGGTGCGCGGCTGATCCAGGCCAGGGGCCACGACTGGGCGACACGATCGGTCCGGCGAGGGGTATCCGCTGATGCCTCGTTGCCCCATCTTGTGGTCCTTGGCCCGCGATGCTTTGCCCATCACATGAAGACGTACTGAACCCGATCCCTACATCTGTTTGTCCGGCCAGCCATCAAGCCTCGCCACGGCGCTATTCACGCCCCGCTTCTTAAAAGAAGCAGAAATCCGGGGTCACTGCGACGTGTCTGGGGGCATCGGACGACAGGTTACTTGCGATTTCGGCGTACAAGATAACCTGCTTGGAGTAGGCGCGATTGTCCGAATTATCCACCCCTTCGTCGCCATTTTCGGCTGTCGCTTTCGGGGCACGGTTTCCCGGAATGAGTATATTTTCATCCGCATGGAAGCGCCCGTCATCATCGTAGCTACCACAACCGTAGCCTAAGATCTTCAGGCACTCGCCATCTCCCGTTACACAATCATATCTGGGGTACCGCACGATTACGGATGCCTTGCCACCTTCTGTGGTGGCGACGCCGTCCGGAAGTGCGGATTCATCGGCACCGAGTACCGTGATGCCGTAATGCGATTTACCCACCCAGTAGCGCAGCGCTTCCGCGCTATTGCTGTATGACCGGTTGACGTCCATGCTATTGGGCCCGGTAACGGCGGATACGACACGGCCTCGATCGGCGAAATCTCCGGTGAGGATCAATACTTGCGCACCATCAGCGTAGAGCGGTTCGAACTGCCGGGTAATGACGCTATTGAAAGCCCCATCCAGGGGCGTTTCAGATACCAGTTGGTTACTGCCAGCGATGATCGACCCGTCGTTTCCGTAAGCAATTATCGAATCAATGATGCGGAGGCGGACTAGCGTTCCATCCGGTGCCGGCTGGCCACCGTTTGCCGTGACACTTACGCCAACACGCTGATGCATGAAGCCGTCATCCGTGGCCCCGAGCTCACCGAAGGTAATCTGGATACCGTCTACCAACAGTGAGACGTTTTCTTCATCCTGCTCGCCCGTGCCGAATACGGTGTTCTGATATTCCTCGTTTACGCCGTCGCTGTGACACGCTGCCAGGAATAATGGGATCAATCCCATGAACAATCTGCTCAAGCCTGCACGCATGATGTCCTCCTTGGCGGAGGCCTATCCCAACTTTGGTGATAGGCTTCATCCGCGTTGGCGTTCCGAGTATGGAGTCCATTAATGCTGGCAGACCGGACCAGGGATCGCTTGGATTATTTTGCAGGGCTCTTGAACTTTCTTGTCAGCGTTATTCCGGGGAGAGGGTTGCCCTGCCCCTACCGGATCGAGGTCTTCGTCAGGACGACGCCAGACCGGCGGGCGGGAGTATATTATGAGTGCGGAGGGTCCGTCAGGTAGCCCCAGCAATCCGTGCCCGTTGCCCCCCCTACTCCAGAAACCTGCTGTGGACGTAACGGATCTGCGACTCGTATTTAATGCGGGCCCACGGCCCATCATCCACCATGCCCAGATAGTTAACCGGGCTGCCGGGGTTCAGCACGGCAACCACAGTGCTGTCGGTTCGTGGCGCAGTTCTTACATTCTGCCGGGCAGTTGTCAGCAAGCCGTCGTGGTCACCCTCCGCCCGCGCAGGAGGGCCGGTGCGACTCCTGCCTTCCAAGAATCTGCCGAGCCGGTTGGATGCTCTCGATCCCAGTGAACAAGGCAAATTTGAAAGAGCGCTCAGTCTATACGTTGGTGAACGCTAGGCCGATATTCAATCAGCCGTGACAGAAGCCCTCTTTGAGGGTGATATGGCACGGGCAGAAGAATTGTCGGAAGAACTTGAAGAAGCGCTTATGGACTCCTTGCACGGAAAAACCCCATCCGATGTAATCCAAGGGACTTCTAACCGAGCCAATCCGAGTCAGGAAAAGCAGCCCTCGCTTTTCCTGACTATTGTTGCCTTCCCCCATCTGGTTCGTGCCCATTAAAGACCTATGGAAGCGCTGATCTATTCGACCGTCACTGACTTCGCCAGGTTACGCGGCTTGTCCACATCTGTGCCCTTGAGCAGGGCGACGTGATAGGCGAGCAACTGCAATGGAATAGTGAACACCACAGGCGCCAGCAAGTTGCTCACCGCCGGGACACGGACCACGGTCAGCCCCGGGCCGTCTTCCATGGCCGTCTCCTCATCCGCAAACACGAACAACTGACCACCACGGGCCTGGACTTCCTGCAGGTTCGACTTGAGCTTCTCCACCAATGCGTTATTCGGAGCGACCGCCACCACGGGCATGTCCCCGTCCACCAGGGCCAACGGGCCGTGCTTGAGCTCGCCGGCAGGATAGGCCTCCGCGTGGATGTAGGAGATCTCCTTGAGTTTCAGCGCCCCTTCCAGCGCTACCGGGAACTGCGCACCCCGGCCGAGAAACAGCGCATGCTGCTTGTCGGCGAACCGTTGGGACAACAGCTCCACCGCCGATTCCATCTGCAGCGCACGGCTCACGCAAGCGGGCAGATCATGCAGTGCCTGCACAAGACCGCGTTCCTGATCCGGACCCAGGCCGTGACGCCGTCCAAGGGCGATGACCAGTAGCAGCAGACCCACCAATTGGGTGGTGAACGCCTTCGTGGAGGCGACACCGATTTCCGGCCCGGCGCGGGTCATCAGCACCAGATCGGATTCCCGCACCAGGGAGCTCTCGGGCACATTGCAGATGGCGAGACTGGCCAGATAACCCTGTCTCCGGGCCTCCCGCAGGGCGGCCAGGGTATCGGCCGTTTCGCCGGACTGAGAGATGGTCACCAAAAGCGTGTCCGGCCGCACGGCGGCATGGCGATAACGGTATTCACTCGCCACTTCCACACGGCAGGGCAGGCCGGCGAGTTCCTCTAACCAGTAGGACGCCACCATGCCGGCATGGTAGCTGGTGCCGCAGGCGATGATCTGGACCTGCTTCACCCGGTCGAAAATCGGACCGGCTTCCACACCGAACACTCCCGGCAACACATGATCCCGCGACAGCCGCCCTTCCAGCGTTTCCGCCAGCACGCGTGGCTGTTCGTGGATTTCCTTGAGCATGAAGTGCCGGTAATCGCCTTTCTCGGCGGCGCTGGCGGTCAGCTCCGAGCGCTTCAGAGGGCGTTCCACCGGATTGCCCTGGACATCATAGATGTGTACCGCGTCCCGGGTCAGGACCGCGACATCGCCCTCTTCCAGGAAGATGAACTGTTGGGTGACGGGCAGTAGGGCGGAAACGTCGGAGGCGATAAAGTGCTCGCCGATGCCCACGCCGACAACGAGGGGGCTGCCACGGCGTGCGGCAATCAGGCGGCCGGGCTCGTCCGCGCTCATCACACCCAGTGCGTAGGCGCCGTCCAGGGCAGCCAGGGAGTGGCGAACTGCCGTCAGGAGGTCGTCACCACGGGAGAGTTGGCGATGAACATGATTCACCACCACTTCGGTATCGGTTTCGGATTCGAAGAGGTAACCGTCTGCCTGCAGTTCCCGGCGCAACGCTTCGTAATTCTCGATGATGCCGTTGTGCACCAACGCGACCCGTTCCCGAGCCAGGTGCGGGTGGGCATTGTTGTCACTGGGCTTGCCATGCGTGGCCCAGCGGGTGTGGGCAATGCCGGTCTGTCCGGCCAGTGGGTCAGCTTCCAGCATTTCCGCCAGACGCTCCACCTTGCCCACGGCACGGCGTCGCTGTATGCCGCCCGCGGCGTGCAGGACCGCCATTCCGGCGGAATCATACCCCCGGTATTCGAGCCGGCGCAGCCCTTCCAGCAAGATGCGGGTGACGTCCCGCTCGGCCACGGCACCGACGATACCGCACATCGTCGTACTCCTTAGATCTATAGCCACTTTGCGGCCACCGGCGGTGGCCGCGGACGGATGAGCTTTTAGAGGCGCCCCAGTTTGGCCGGCACCATGAGCACGGAGCGGGTCGCATTGCGCACGACCGCCTGCGCGGTGCTGCCCAGCAGCAGTTCGCGCACCGGGCTCTGGCCCCGTTTGCCGATAATCATCATGGTGCAGCCTTCCTCTTCGGCAACCCGGGCAATGGAGCGGGAGGCCTGGCCTTGTTCCACGCGGATCACCGGCTCCGGCGTTCCGCTGGCACGGGCGGCCAATTTCTGCAACCGCTCTCGGCCACGGGAAACCGCATGTTCGCTGCCCAACTCCTCGGCTTCGTCTTCCTCCACCACATGGAGCAATACAAGCTTGCGCGCCTTCTGGCCCAGTTCCAGCGCCAGCGTCTCGGCTTCTGCGGCATGGCTGGAGAAATCCGTGGCCAGCAATAAGCTACCGAATCCGCGCGCGCTAACCTTTCGGGTCTCGGCCTCGATGGGTTCCAGGAGCACCGGGGTCGTGGTCTTGCGGACCAGTTGCAGCACGGTGGACCCGCGCATGAACTCCCGGAAATAGTGCTCTCCCCGGGAGCCGATGAGGATCAGGGCGGCACCGCGGGCGCGGGCAATGGTGGACAGTTCGTGCGCCGGCTGGCCGGTCCGCAGCTCGATGTTGACCTTGAAGCCGGCTCGCTCCAGTTCCGTCTTCTCTTCTTCAAGCCGGGTCTGGGCGCCACGACGATGTTCTTCGGTCTGCTCTTCGGTATGGTGGGCGCGAAGCACATCCACCAGCGTCAACTCGCGGGTACCACGCTCCTTTAGCTCGTTGAGGCTCTGAAACAGCGGCGCGTTGGCCGAGGAAAAATGGGCTGCGATGACGATGTGCTCGAACATGACCAACTCCTGTACGGGTAATTATGTGTCCGCTGTGGCGCGGCGGCACCGCGCGCAGTCCTTTTCAGCATGATTGGGCCGAAACCGGGACGAGTCAATCAGCGTCGCCTTTTCGCCCATCCCGGTATCGTTTTCTGGGGGGTGCGGCTGACCACCAAGCTGTCCGGCCCCGCATCACGGGTCACCGTGGTTCCGGCACCCACCACCGTATTGCGTCCCACCGTGACCGGGGCCACCAGCTGGGTGTCGGAACCGATGAACACCCCATCCTCAATCACCGTCTTGTGCTTGTTGACGCCATCATAGTTGCAGGTGATGGTGCCCGCACCGATGTTAACCTCGGCACCCAGCTCGGCATCCCCGATATAGCTCAGGTGATTGACTTTGCTACCGGCGCCGATCCGCGATTTCTTCACTTCCACGAAGTTGCCGACACGTGCACGGTCCGCCAGCTCCGCGCCGGGGCGGAGGCGCGCGAAAGGCCCGACCACGGCGTCTGGACCGACGAAAGCCCCGTCGATGATGCTCTGCGCCTCAATGCGGGCGCCGGCTGCAATGCGGCTATCGCGGATCACGCAGTTGGGACCGATGGACACCCCTTCACCGAGCTCCACCCGGCCCTCGAACACGCAGTTGATGTCAATTACCACGTCGGTTCCACAAACCAGCTCGCCGCGGACATCGAGCCGGGCCGGATCGCTTAGGGTAACGCCCGCGGTCATGAGCCGTTCGGCGGTGCGCCATTGCCAGGCCCGCTCCAGCGCCGCAAGCTGCTGGCGATTGTTGACCCCGGAGACCTCAACGGGATCGGCGGCGGCCACGGCCGACACCGGGCAACCGTCGGCCACGGCCAGAGCGACCACATCAGTAAGGTAATACTCCTGCTGCGCGTTGTCGTTGTCACAACGGGACAACCAACCACGCAGCATGTGGGCCGGCGCGGCGAGCAGGCCGGTATTGATCTCCCGGATCGCCAGGATGTCGTCGGTGGCATCCTTTTGCTCGACGATCGCCTGTACGGCACCGTCTCCGTCGCGCAGGATGCGTCCGTATCCGGCTGGATCATCCAGCACCGTGGTCAGTATGGCGAGACCATCCCGGGCCTGATCAAGTAGCGCCCGGAGGGTTTCGGCTGTGACCAACGGCACGTCGCCGTACAGGACCAAAACAACTGCCGGATCCGGAATTCCCGGCATAGCCTGCTCCACCGCGTGCCCGGTACCCAGCTGCTCGGCTTGTTCGATCCAACGGAGTTGCGGATCGTCCAGCGCCGCGCGCACGCGATCACCACCATGACCATGCACCACATGGATCCGCTCACTTTCCAGCGCTACTGCGGTATCCACGACGTGGCCGAGCAGCGGTCGGCCCGCGATCGCATGCAATACCTTGGGCAGCGCCGATTTCATGCGCGTGCCCTGCCCGGCAGCTAGGATGACGGTATGCAGTTCCATGGTCCCTATCCGTCGTACCGATCAGGTACGCTGCAATCAATTTGCCTTGAAATAACAAGGCCGCCGCTCCGTTGTGCGGAGACGGCGGCCTGCTTCGGGACGCCTGTGCACCATGAATGGCGCCCCGGCTACTTGTTGCCGCGATGCTTCCGCAGACTCTGAATGGCCCGGATCTGTGCCGCAGCAGCGGCGAGTTCCGCTTGCACCTGGGCGTAATCCATTTCGCCGCTGCGGTTTCGAATCGCCTCTTCAGCACGCCGCTTGGCCTCTTGGGCCGCCGCTTCATCCAGATCCTTGGCGCGCATCGCCGTGTCAGCCAGGATGGTCACGGCCTTGGGCTGCACCTCGATCATGCCTCCGGAGACAAAGAAGAACTGCTCTTCGCCTCCAGGACGGCGGGCCCGCACCTCACCAGGTTGCAGCATGGCGAGCAGCGGTGCGTGCCGCGGCATGATACCGAGTTCACCCTCGGTGGCCCGGGCCACCACGAACTCAACGTCACCGGAGAATATCTCTTCTTCCGCGCTGACGATGTCCAATTGCATGGTACTGGCCATAAGGCACCTTATCCGCTAGCAATTACAGGTTTTGCGCCTTCTCGACGGCCTCTTCGATGGTACCCACCATGTAGAAGGCCTGCTCGGGCAGGTGATCGTACTCACCGGCAACGATGCCCTTGAAGGCACGGATCGTGTCCTTCAGCGACACGTATTTGCCAGGGGAGCCGGTGAACACTTCGGCCACGAAGAACGGCTGCGACAGGAAGCGTTGGATCTTACGAGCACGGGCCACGATCAGCTTGTCTTCCTCGGACAGCTCGTCCATGCCCAGAATCGCGATGATGTCCTTCAGTTCCTTGTAGCGCTGCAGCGTACCCTGCACGGAGCGGGCGACGTTGTAGTGCTCTTCAGCGATCACCAGCGGGTCCAGCTGGCGGCTGGTGGAATCCAGCGGATCCACGGCCGGGTAAATACCCAGCGATGCGATGTCGCGGGACAGCACCACCGTGGCGTCCAAGTGGGCAAAGGTGGTGGCAGGGGACGGGTCAGTGAGGTCGTCCGCCGGGACGTACACCGCCTGAATAGAGGTAATGGAACCCGTCTTGGTGGACGTGATTCGCTCCTGCAGCACACCCATTTCCTGGGCCAGGGTCGGCTGGTAGCCCACGGCGGACGGCATACGACCGAGCAGCGCGGACACCTCGGTCCCGGCCAGCGTGTACCGGTAGATGTTGTCCACGAACAACAGCACATCACGGCCTTCGTCACGGAAGAACTCGGCCATGGTGAGGCCGGTGAGCGCAACGCGCAGACGGTTGCCGGGCGGCTCGTTCATCTGGCCGTAAACCAGGGCCACCTTGTCCAGCACGTTGGAATCCTTCATCTCGTGGTAGAAGTCGTTCCCTTCACGGGTCCGCTCACCCACGCCCGCAAACACCGAGTAGCCACTGTGCTCAATGGCGATGTTGCGGATCAGTTCCATCATGTTCACGGTCTTGCCCACGCCGGCGCCGCCGAACAGGCCGACTTTACCGCCCTTGGCGAAGGGGCAGATCAGGTCGATAACCTTGATCCCGGTTTCGAGCAGTTCCTGGCTTGCGGCCTGCTCCTCGTAAGTCGGAGCCTGACGATGGATCGCCCACTCCTCTTCGTGGCCGATCTCGCCGGCTTCATCGATCGGGCGGCCCAGCACGTCCATGATCCGGCCCAAGGTCTTTTGCCCCACGGGAACGGAAATCGCCTTGCCACTGTTTGAAACCACCAGCCCGCGTTTCAGGCCATCGGTGGTCCCCATGGCAATGCAGCGCACAACCCCGTCACCAATCTGCTGCTGAACTTCCAGCACCAGCTCGGCTTCCTCGACGTTCAAGGCATCGTAGACCTTGGGCACAGTGTCGCGGGGAAATTCCACGTCCACCACGGCGCCGATGATCTGGACAATCTTTCCTGAGCTCATACCCCAGTTCCTCTCGAATCAATACTTGAAAACGGCACAGGCGCCCCGCTAACCGGGCGCAGCATCGGAGCCCGGTCAGACAGCCGCAGCCCCGGAAACGATTTCGGTCAGCTCTGTCGTGATCGCCGCCTGTCGCGCCTTGTTGTAGACAAGCTGCAGTTCGTCGATCATCGATTCGGCGTTGTCGGATGCGCTCTTCATGGCCACCATTCGCGCGGCCTGTTCACTGGCAATGTTGTCCACCAGCGCCTGGTAGACCAGAGACTCGACGTAGCGCTCCAGCAGGTGATCCAGCACCTCTGCCGCGTTCGGTTCGTAGATATAGTCCCAGCCATGGGTCGGCGCGCCGGCTTCATCCGCATCGTCTACCGCAGGGAGGGGCAGCAACATATCGAACCGCGGCTCCTGCGTCATCGTATTCACGAAGCGGTTGTAGACCACGACCACCTGGTCCAGCGTACCTTCGCGATAGGCGTCCAACATCACCTTGATGGTGCCCAGCAGATCGGAGATGTGCGGGCTGTCCCCCAAGTGCGTTGCCTGCGCAACCATGTTGGTGGTCTTGAAACGGGACATAAACTGGACGCCCTTGTTACCGATCGGGCACACATCCACTTCAATGTTCCGTTCCTCGCATTCCCGCAGCTTGGGAAGGAGTTGCCGGAACAGGTTGCTGTTCAGGCCACCGCACAGGCCGCGATCGGAAGTGACGATGATGAAACCCACCCGCTTGACTTCCCGCTCTTCAAGGAACGGGTGACGGTACTCCGGATCCGCCTTGGCCAGATGGCCGATTACGGTACGGATCTTGTCGGAGTACGGGCGAGCGGACGCCATGCGGGACTGGGCGGACCGCATCTTGGATGCGGCCACCATCTCCATGGCGCCCGTGATCTTCTGCGTGTTTTGCACGCTCTTGATCTTCGTGCGTATCTCTTTTCCGCCGGCCATCGGACTACCCCTTGCGGTTTACCAGGAGCCCTGGGACTTGAACTCATCCAGCAGCTTGCGCAGCTGGCCTTCGATTTCGTCGTTGTAGTCGCCAGTCTCGTTGACCTTCTTGGCCAGCTCCGCGTAGTTGCTGTTGAGATGCTGATGCACCCCGGCCTCAAAGGCTCCAACCTTGTCCTGGTCGAGATCGTCCAGGTAACCCTCGTTCGCCGCGAACAGCGAAACCGCCGTTTCGGCAATGGACAGGGGCGAGTACTGCTTCTGCTTCATCAGTTCGGTGACCCGCTGGCCACGCTCGAGCTGCTTCCGCGTTGCCTCGTCAAGATCAGAGGCGAACTGGGCAAAGGCAGCGAGTTCGCGGTACTGGGCGAGCGCCAGTCGGATACCACCGCCGAGCTTCTTGATGATCTTGGTCTGAGCGGAACCACCGACTCGGGATACGGAGATACCGGCGTTGATGGCCGGCCGGATACCCGAGTTGAACAAATCCGTTTCCAGGAAGATCTGACCGTCGGTGATCGAGATCACGTTGGTCGGAACGAACGCGGACACGTCGCCAGCCTGCGTCTCGATGATCGGCAGCGCGGTCAGCGACCCCGTCTTGCCGGTCACCTCACCGTTCGTCGCCTTTTCGACAAAATCAGCGTTGACGCGCGCGGCCCGCTCCAGCAGACGGGAGTGCAGATAGAACACGTCGCCCGGATACGCTTCACGGCCTGGCGGACGACGCAGCAGCAGGGACACCTGACGATAGGCCCAAGCCTGCTTGGTGAGGTCATCATAGATGATCAGGGCATCTTCGCCGCGGTCGCGGAAGTATTCACCCATGGCACAGCCGGCGTAAGGTGCCATGAACTGCATGGCAGCAGACTCGGAGGCGTTTGCTGCGACTACGACGGTGTGTTCCATGGCGCCGTGCTCTTCCAGCTTGCGCACGACGTTGGCAACGGAGGAGGCTTTCTGCCCGACGGCCACGTAGATGCACTTAACACCGGTGCCCTTCTGGTTGATGATCGCGTCCACGGCTACGGCGGTCTTGCCGGTCTGACGATCGCCGATGATCAGCTCACGCTGGCCGCGGCCGATGGGGACCATGGAATCGATGGCCTTGATACCGGTCTGTACCGGTTGATCCACCGACTGACGTGCGATAACGCCGGGGGCGACCTTTTCCACCGGGCTGCTGGCCTCGGCTTCGATGGCTCCTTTGCCGTCGATGGGGTTACCCAGCGCATCCACCACGCGACCAAGCATGGCTTCGCCAACCGGCACTTCCAGGATACGGCCGGTGCACTTGACCGGGTCACCCTCGGAGATGTGCAGGTAATCACCCAGCACCACCACACCGACCGAGTCCCGCTCAAGGTTCAATGCCATGCCGTAGGTGTTGTTGGGGAACTCAAGCATTTCCCCCTGCATGACGTCTGCCAGCCCGGCGACGCGGACGATACCGTCCTGAACGGAGACGGCCGTCCCCTCGTTGCGGGCTTCGGCGACCGCATCGAACTTCTCGATGCGCTGCTTGATAAGATCGCTGATTTCCGAAGCTTTGAGTTGCATAGGAGTCGTCCCCTTAGCGATTCAGGCTGGTGGCCAGCCGCTTGAGGCGGCCACGCACCGAACCATCGATAACCAAATCCCCTGCGCGAATCACTGCGCCGCCGAGCAAGCTTTCGTCGATTTCCGATTCGAGCTCCACCTTGCGCTGCAGCCGCTGACCCAGTGCTTGGGCGAGATCGACGCGGACCTTGTCTTCCACCGGCTGGGCGGATATCAGGCGCGCACGCAGCGTGCCCTCTTCCGTTGCCCGCAACGCTTCGTACTGCCGGACGACATCCGGCAGCGCGATCAGGCGCCGGTTCTCGGCCAGCAGACGAACCAGATTCTGACCGGCCTCATTCAGATTGTCGCCGCAGATGTCCAGAAACAGAGACTCCAGCTGCTGCCCAGAGAAGCGTGGACTTGCCAGAATCGCCTGCACCCGCTCATCCGCGGCCACCTGCCCGAGAAGCTGTAGGACGTCGGACCACTCGGCCAGACTGCCCTGCTCTCGGGCCAGCTTGAACACCGCTTGCGCGTATGGCCGCGCGATGGTTTGAAAGTCCGCCATCGATATCCGCCCTTAGAGTTGCTTGGCCAGGTCGTTCAGCAGGTCATTATGCGCCTTGGCGTCCACCTCGCGCTCCAGTACCTTGCTGGCGCCGGTGATCGCGAGCGTAACGACCTGTTCGCGTAGCTCCTGCTTCGCCTGGTTCAGCTCCTGCTCGATCTGCGCCTGAGCCTGGACCAGCTGACGCTCACCTTCCTTCCGCGCGGTGTCCCGCGCCTCGTCGATGAGCTGGTTGGCCCGCTTATTGGCTTGATCCAGAATTTCATTGGCCTTCTGGCGCGCCTCCTTGAGGAGCTCCGCCTTGTCGGACTCGGCCTGTTCCAGATCCTTTCGACCGCGTTCCGCGGCCGAAAGGCCTTCAGCGATCTTCTCCTGGCGCGAACGCATGGCCTGAGAAACGGGCGGCCATACGAACTTCATGGTGAACCAGACGAATATCGCGAATGCGATCATCTGGCCCAAGAGCGTGGCATTGATTTCCATGCCATCACCTCCGATGCCGGTTACAGTGGATTGCCGGTGTCAGTTCTGCTTACGCGCCAGCGGCAGCAGTCACGGCACCCACGAACGGGTTGGCAAAGGTGAACAGCAGCGCGATAGCCACACCGATCATGGACACGGCATCGAGCAGACCGGCGAGCAGGAACATGCGACCCTGCAGCATGGGGGCCAGTTCAGGCTGACGAGCAATGCTTTCCAGGAATTTGCCACCCATGATGGCGAAGCCCAGAGCGGTGCCAAAGGCGCCAGCTGCCAGGATGACGGCAACAGCGATGACGGTCATGCCTTGCACTTGGGCAATCAGGCTAGCGAGTTCCATTACGTACCTCCGAGTGGTGTCGTTGAGTAACGATTAAGCAGAACAAATTCAGAATCAGTGGTTTTCCGCGGCCATGCTGAGATAAACCAGGGACAACATCATGAAGATGAAGGCCTGCAGCGGTATCACCAGGATGTGGAAAATGGCCCAGATTGTCGCCAGGATCACCTGCCCGACCAACAGGAATATCCCGCCCAGGCTGGTGAACACTTCAAACAGACCGTAGCCCAACGTGAGCGTGGCGATCAGAATGAAGATCAGTTCTGCCGCATAAAGGTTGCCGAACAGTCGCAGCGACAGGGAAAGCGGCTTGGCCAGGGTCTCCACGATGTTCAGCGCGAAGTTAAACCAGGAGAGGGACCAGTGATTGAACGGATGGAAGAAGAGCTCATGCAGATAGCCCTTCGTACCCTTGTACATGATGCTGTAGATGATGATCAGGCCGAGCACCGACAGGGACAACCCGAAGGTGATGTTCATGTTCACGGTAGGCAGGATCTTGAAGTAGTCCCAACCCAGGGCATGCATGGTATCCGGCGCGAGATCGATGGGCACGAGGTCCATCAGGTTCATCAGGAAGACCCAGCAGAAAATGGTCAGCGCCAGCGGCGCAACCATCGGGTTCTTATGCGGGAAAGTGTCCTTGACCATGCCTTCAATGGCCTCGACGGACATCTCCACGAAATTCTGCAGCCCGCCGGGCACACCTTCGGTGGCCTTGCGGGAGGCCATCCAGAAAATCCAGCAGAACAATGCGCCCAGAAGGAACGCGACAATCAGGGAGTCAGCGTGAATGGCCCAAAAGCCATCACCGACCTTCCAGTTGGTGAGATGGTGATTGATGTAGTACGAAATGCTTTGATTTTCTTCCGCCATCGTCTTCAGTCTCACCGCTGTATGCCGGCGCCGACGCGCAACGCCAGCCAGTAAACCAGGAGTGCTGCAATATAGGTCGTCACCAGGGGCAGGAAGTTATCCGCGAACCACTGCAGTGCGATGATGAACAGCACCACTGTGATTACGAACTTCAGCGCTTCCCCCTTGTAAAACGCGTTGGCCAGCATCTTGAGAGGTGCGTCAGCCGGAACCGAAAACACCTTTATCGCAAAATACGCCCCGGGGAGGATGGCGATGCCGCCTCCTGCCAGGGCAGCCAGCCCGGAAAACGAACCCGCAGCCATCAACCAGACAACTGCTGCAACGATGGTGACCAGTGACTGCCCAACAAAGACCGTAGCTATCGTTGATCGATTCGTCATTTCACCCCTGACGTATCGGGGCGAAGCGGTACGGCGGTTGGCTGATCATCAGCGGCCGAGCCGGACACCGGAACCAAGGCCATCGCGACGCGAGTTGTTCTGCGCAAACCGCTGATCCCGCGGGACCGGCAGCTCACTTGAGCCGCGGAGTATAAAGACTCGGTACATGATGGTCAACGGCGGGGAATCTGCCCGCACATGCTCAGTTGAAGTGCTCGAGAATGCCGTCAAGTTCGTCCAGGCTGGAATACTGAATGACCAGTTTTCCCTTGCCCTGGCGACCCTGCTGGATACTGACCCGCGCACCCAGCCGTTCCGAAAGATCATCCTGCAGGCGGCGGATATCCGGGTCCACGCGGGCGTCGCGTCGTGCCGGGCGGGTGCCCTCCAGCAAGCGGCGCACCAAGGCCTCGGTGTCTCTGACCGACAGGCCGCGGGTCACGACACGGGCTGCAAGCTCACTTTGCTGACCACCTCGGAGCGCGGCCAGGGCGCGGGCATGGCCCATCTCCAGTTCTCCACGGCGAAGCCGTTCCTTGACGTCCTCGTTGAGTTCCAGCAGCCGCAGCAGGTTGCTGACGGCGGCCCGGGAACGGCCGACGGCCTGGGCCACGTCCTGATGGGTCATGTGGAATTCGTCGGCCAGGCGCTGCAGGGCGAGCGCTTCCTCCAGGGGATTCAGATCCTCCCGTTGGATGTTCTCGATCACGGCAACGGCGAGCGCCACACTGTCAGGAATATCACGGACGATGGTGGGAACCCGGTCCAGCCCGGCAAGTTGCGCGGCACGCCAACGCCGTTCACCAGCGACAATCTCGTAGCGCTCATCTGCTACGGCACGCACCACCAGGGGCTGCAATACGCCCTGGCTACGGATGGAATCGGCGAGTTCCTGCAGGGTGGCGGGATCAATATCCCGGCGCGGCTGATACCGACCGCGTTGCAGCCACTCCACAGGCAGTTGTCGCAGCTGGCTTGGGTCGTCAGGGGTGGTACTAGTGGCGTCGCCGAGCAGCGCGTCCAGCCCCTTACCGAGTCCTCGCTTCTTGCTCATGGTCGTCGTAATCCTTGATCAGCCTATGCGGTGGCGGGTGCCTGCATGTCTTTTCGGATCATCTCGCTGGCCAGCGCCATATACGCCAGGGCCCCGCGTGAGTACCGATCATACTGGATTGCGGGCAGGCCGTGACTAGGCGCCTCGGCAAGCCGCACATTCCTTGGGATCTGTGTGCTGTAGACCTGTTTGGGGAAATGCCGCAGCAGCTGCGCCGCGACCTGGTTGGCCAGGTTGTTGCGCGGGTCGAACATGGTGCGGAGCAGGCCCTGAATCCGCAGTTCCGGGTTCGCGTTCTGCTGCACACGTTGAATGGTGTTGAGCAGGGCAGTCAAACCCTCCAGCGCATAGTACTCACACTGGATGGGTATCAGGACACCATGGGCGGCCACCAGGGCGTTCACCGTCAGGATATTCAGTGACGGCGGGCAGTCGATCAGAATGTAATCGTAGTCGGAGCGAAGGCGGGCCAATTGCAGGCGCAGCTGTTGTTCCCGGGCCGTGGCATCCATCAGCTGGACCTCGGCCGCGGTGAGGTCGCTGTTGCCGCGGATCAGGTGGAAGCCCGCTTCCACCGGAATAATGGCGTCCCGCGCGCTCACCTCACCCATCAGCAGTTCATAGCCACCGGGGCCTTCACCGTCCTTATCAGCCCCACTGCCTACCGTGGCGTTACCCTGCGGGTCCAGATCCACCAGCAGGACCCGCTTGCGGTTCATGGTCAGCGCGGCGGCCAGGTTGACACAGGTGGTGGTTTTGCCGACCCCGCCCTTCTGATTGGCGATGGCGATAATGTTTCCCATGCGGACTCCCGTTGACAGGCGGTGGGCGAGACGCGTGATTCAGGCCTGGCGCGCCTTGCCGGCCAGGGGTTTGGGATGCAGACGCACCAGGGTTCTCACCGCATCCACGCCAGGCACATGCAGCGGAATGACCTCAAGTGTATCAGCGGGCAGGTCCGGCGCTTCGGTGGCGGGGTCAAAACGCCCCTTCATCGCCAGCAGCTGTCCGCGCGGCTCAAGCAGCCCGGAGACCTGCTCGACAAATGCATCAAGCCGTGTGTACGCCCGGGATATGATTGTGGCAAATTTCCGCTGCGGCCGGTATTCCTGGACCCGCGCATGCACCACGGTCACCTGCTTCAGGCCCAATTCCAGTGCGGCCTGGGTCATGAACCGGGTCTTTTTGCCGTTACTGTCCAGCAGCACCACTTCCAGGGACGGGCGGGCCAGGGCCAACGGAATACCCGGAAGGCCCGGACCACTGCCCACATCCAGCAGGCTCTCGCCCTGCAGATAGGGTAGAACACTCAGGCTGTCGAGCAGGTGCCGATACACCATCTCCCCGGGCTCACGGACCGCGGACAGGTTATAGGCCCGGTTCCAGCGGTGCAGCAGCTGCAGATAGTCCAGCAAGGGCTCCGGATCCACGTCAGCGGCGCCGGGTAACCGGGCCAATCCGGCAATCAGCGTCTCCCGCAACTCAGGTCTGGGGAACGCATGCTTCATGCGCGGCGCCGCTGCGAGGTGGCCTGCTCCCCGCGCCGCAGATGCACCAGTAACAGGGATACGGCGGCGGGGGTGACACCGGCGATTCGCGCCGCCTGCCCGATGCTGGCCGGCCGATGCTCAGCCAGCTTCTGCCGGACCTCACTGGACAGGCCCGACACCTCCGCATAATCCAGATGATCCGGAATCGGGAGTTCCTCATAGCGCCGGGCGCGTTCAATCTCGCCACGCTGGCGCTCCAGGTAACCGGCGTACTTGGCCTGGATCTCCACCTGCTCCGCCACAGCCGGATCAGCAACCGGTTCACCTGCGGCCGCGAGCGACATCAGGCTATCGTAGCTCACCTCCGGCCGGCGCAGCAGTTCATCCAGATGCTGTTCCCGCTTCAACGGGCCGCCGAAGATGCGCTGGCCTTCGGCGACATCCAGATCGGACGGACGAATCAGCGTGGCACGAAGCCGTTGCTGTTCCTGTTCAATGGCCTCGCGCTTCCGCTCGAAGGCCGCCCAGCGCGCATCGTCCACCAGGCCCAGTTCCCGGGCCACCGGGGTCAGCCTCAGGTCGGCATTGTCCTCGCGCAGCATCAGCCGGTATTCCGCGCGACTGGTGAACATGCGGTACGGTTCCTTGGTGCCCCGGGTGATCAGATCGTCGATCAGCACACCGATATAGGCCTGATCCCGCGCCGGTGTCCAGGGTTCGCGCTCCTGCACCAGCCGTGCCGCGTTCACCCCGGCCACCAGCCCTTGGGCGGCGGCCTCCTCATAGCCGGTGGTGCCATTGATCTGACCGGCGAAGAACAATCCAGACACGTAGTGTGTCTCCAGACTGGGACGCAGGTCCCGGGGATCGAAGTAGTCGTATTCGATGGCATAACCGGGCCGGGTGATGTGTGCCTGTTCCAGCCCTGCACAGGAGCGAACCAGCGCCAGTTGCACATCAAAGGGCAGGCTGGTGGAGATGCCGTTGGGGTACACCTCATGGGTGCTCAGGCCTTCCGGTTCGATGAAGATCTGATGCGATTCCTTGTCGGCAAACCGCACCACCTTGTCCTCCACCGAGGGGCAGTATCGCGGGCCCACGCCTTCAATCTCACCGGAATACATGGGCGAGCGGTCCAGGGCCCCGCGGATGATGTCGTGGGTGCGGCTGTTGGTGTGCGTGATCCAGCAACTGCGCTGTTCGGGGTGCTCGGCCCGGCTGCCCAGGAAAGAGAAGACCGGCGCCGGCTCGTCGCCGGGCTGTTCACTCAACCGGGAGAAGTCGATGGTCTTGCCGTCAATACGCGGCGGTGTGCCGGTTTTCAGCCGACCCACCCGAAACGGTCGCTCACGCAGCTTGCGTGCCAGGGCGTTGGCGGGCGGATCACCAGCCCGACCACCCTGGTAGTTGTCCAGGCCGATATGGATGCGACCACCGAGGAAGGTGCCCACGGTCAACACCACGGCGGGCGCGCGGAACACCAGCCCCATCTGGGTGACAGCACCCACCACACGGTCATTCTCGATCAGCAGGTCATCCACCCCCTGTTGAAACAGCAGCAGATTCGGCTGGTTCTCCACAGCGTGGCGCACCGCCGCCTTGTACAGGGCACGGTCCGCCTGTGCCCGGGTGGCACGGACCGCCGGGCCCTTGCGGGAATTCAGGGTGCGGAACTGGATGCCGCCGTGGTCGATGGCGCGGGCCATCAGCCCGCCCATGGCGTCCACTTCCCTGACCAGGTGACCCTTGCCGATACCACCAATGGCCGGATTGCAGCTCATCTGACCGATGGTTTCGATATTGTGGGTCAGCAGCAGCGTGCGGCAGCCCATGCGGGCAGCGGCAAGCGCAGCCTCGGTACCGGCATGGCCGCCACCGATGACAATGACCTGGAACTGTTCGCCATATTCCACAGCGCAGACTCCTCGCCCGACGGGCGGACGTAAATTCGAGAGAACACGGTATGTTAGGAGACCAGTCGGCGGGCCGCAAGCCGGCGGTCACTTACCGATACAGAACGTTGAAAAGATGGCGCCGAGGAGATCGTCAGTGGTGAACTCGCCGGTGATCTCCGCCAGCGCCTGCTGGGCCTGTCGCAAATCCTCGGCCATCAGCTCACCGGCCCCGCTGGTCAGTTGGGCAGCCGCCGTGTCCAGGTGGCGAGCCGCCTGGTCCAGGGCATCCAGATGACGACGGCGGGCGGTAAAGCTGCCTTCTCCGGCTGTGTAGCCCATGACCTGTTTCAAATGCTGCCGCAGTTCGTCCAGGCCCATGCCGGACCGGGCGCTGAGGCGGATCACCGGGATACCGTCGGCTTCCTCCCGCCCTGCGGGCGCCCCGCTGAGGTCAATTTTATTGCGGATCAGGGTCACCGGCGTCTGGCTTGGCCGCTCCGCCAGCACCTGCTCCTCCAGCAAGCCCGGCCCTTCACGGTCATCCACGACCAGCAGCAGGCGATCCGCCCCGGCGATAGCCTGCCAGGCGCGGCGGATGCCCTCCTGCTCCACCACATCCGCCGAATCGCGCAGCCCCGCGGTGTCGATCACATGCAGGGGCATACCGTCAATCTGGATACGCTCACGCAACACATCCCGCGTGGTTCCGGCGATTTCGGTGACAATGGCCGTGTCGGCCTGGGCAAGCGCATTCAGCAGACTGGATTTGCCGGCGTTGGGCCGACCGGCGATAACCACGGTCATGCCGTCCCGGAGCACCTGACCTTGCGCGGCAGCGCTGCGCACCCGTGCCAGTTCATCGCACACCGCGTCGAGCCGGGCGGCAATGGCGCCATCACCGAGGAAGTCGATCTCCTCGTCGGGAAAATCGATGGCGGATTCCACGTGCACACGCAACGCGATCAAGGCATCGGTCAACGCATGAACACACTCCGAAAAGGCGCCGCTGAGGGATTGCATGGCGGCCCTGGCGGCCGCCTCCGAACTGGCGGCGATCAGGTCAGCCACGGCTTCTGCCTGTGCCAGGTCCAGTTTGCCGTTCAGAAAGGAGCGCTCGGAGAATTCACCGGGCCGGGCCAGGCGGGCGCCCAGATCCACCAGGCGCCGCAACAGGCGGTCGAGCAGAACCGGCCCGCCATGTCCCTGGAATTCCACCACATCTTCGCCGGTGAACGAATGGGGCGCGGGAAACCAGAGCAGCAGCCCTTCATCTAGCACGGAACCGTCGGCGTCCCGGAAGCGGCGAAAGGCAGCGTACCGCGGGCGCGGCAGCGGACCCGATACGGCATCGGCGAGCGTCGCGGCGAGCGGGCCGGACACCCGCACAACGCCAACGCCGCCCTGGCCAGGCGGCGTTGCGACTGCGCAGATGGTGTCCGCGTTCATGGCGGCGGGATCTACTTGGCCTCGCCGCGCTCGATCCTGCGGGTGATCACGTACTGCTGGGCAATGGACAGCACGTTGTTCACCACCCAGTACAGCACCAGTCCAGCCGGGAAGAAGGCGAAGAACACGGTGAACACGAAGGGCAACGTCATCATGATCTTCTGCTGAATTGGATCGATGGGCGCCGGGTTCAGCTTCTGCTGGATGAACATGCTCACGCCCATCAGCAGCGGCAATACGAAGAACGGGTCAGGGGACGACAGGTCGTTCAGCCACAGCATGAAGTCGGCGTGACGCAGTTCCACGCTCTCCAGCAGAACCCAGTACAGCGCGATGAAGACAGGGATCTGGATCAGGATAGGCAGACAGCCGCCCAGCGGATTGATCTTCTCCTCCTTGTACATCTTCATCATGGCCTGGTTCAGAGCCTGCCGGTCATCACCGTAACGCTCCTTCAACTGCTGCATGCGCGGCTGCAGCTTGCGCATCCGCGCCATGGAGCGATAGCTCTTGTCCGACAGGGGGAAGAACACCAGCTTGATGGCCAGGGTGAGCAGAATGATGGACCAGCCCCAGTTGCCCACCACGGAATGGATCCAGTTCAGGGCGATGAACAGGGGGCGGGAGATGATATCCAGCCAGCCGTAGTCCACGGTGAGTTGCAGGTGATCAGCGGCGGCCGCCAGACGGTCCTGCTCCTTGGGACCTACGAACAACTGGCTGCTGAAGGTGGCCTCACCACCGGCAGGCACCGTGCGCCAGAACGTATTCATGCCGAAATCAAAGACGTTGTTGCCCCGATCGGCCGTCCAGTAGCGCCGCACCTCGTCCCGGGGCGGTATCCAGGCTCCCAGAAAATAGTGCTGGATCATCGCCAGCCAGCCGTTCTCCACATCCTGACTGAGCGCCGAGGACTCCATGTCCGAGAACGAGATCTTCTGGTACCGGTTGTCCGGGGTGTGCAGCACACCGCCAGTGTAGGTGTAGATGAACCACGAGGTGCCATCACCCACATCGGCGCTGCGCCGCAGATAAACCTGCTGGGATGCCCGGAGGTCCGATTCCGCCGGGTTTTCCACGATGTGCTCCACATCGATCAGGTAGCTGTCCCGATGGAAGGTGTAGCGCTTGGTGACGCGCAGGCCATCCTCACCCTCCCAGACCAGGGGCACAACGATACGGTCGTCACCCTCGGAGAGTTCGAAGTGGTCACCGTCCACCCGGTAGATACCACGGGTGCCGGGTCCATCACTCCCATTGCGGGTTACCAGGCCGGCGCGGGCGATGAACAGTTCATTCGGCGCATCACTCATGAGCCGCAACGGGGTGTCATCCCGCGTACTGACCGCATACTGAAGCAGGTCGACGCGGCTGATCTCGCCACCCCGGGTGTTGATCTCGAGATCCAGCAGATCCGTGGTGACGCGGATGCTGCGAGCGTCGCGATCTGTATCGTCCACATCGGCGGGCCGGCGCTCGGCGGCCTCCGGCGCATCTTCCTCACCAAGGTCGTCAGGGACGAACACGTCCGAGTCCTGATCACGCTCTTCCTGCGCGGCGGTTTCCTCGGTGGGGGCTCGCGTGCCGTAGTCACGCTCCCAGGCGCTCCAGATCAGCAGGAGGATCATGCCCAGGGCGAGGAACTGGAGAAGTCGTTGGGTTTCCATGGGAGCGTCAGTCTTTAGTACGTGGTTCGGGAACGGGATCAACCCCACCTGGATGCCAGGGATGACACTTAGCGATACGGCAAACGCCCAGGAACAGTCCTCGCATCACACCATGCAGTTGAACCGCTTCCAGGGTGTAATGGGAACAACTGGGATAAAAGCGACAGCGCGGCCCGAGCAACGGACTGATAACCAGTTGATATCCGCGAATCAGGAACGTGACGAGACTGCGCATCGCTTCACCAGTCGCTGCCAGAGCGTATCCAGGGCACGGGCCAGTTCCTCGCTTGTCGCTGCCGGTGCGGTGGGCCGAGCCATCACAACAATATCAACAGGCGGCAGTGCCGGCCGCTGATGTCTGAACGACTCCCGGATCAGGCGCTTGATCCGGTTACGGTCGACGGCCCGCTTTGCGGCCCGTCGGGAGATGGCCAGGCCCAGTCTCGCAGCATCTGTGCCGTTGGTGGCGGCCAGCACGGTAAAATAGCGGTCCGCAACACGTTCGGCGCCCGCGAACACCCGACCAAACTCGGCCGATGTCAGCAGGCGCGCCGATCGGGGAAACGGGTAACGAGTGCTATTCTGTACCGACAACTCAGGCCGACAAACGAGCCCGACCCTTTGCCCGACGGGCCTTGATCACGGCGCGACCACCCTTGGTGGCCATCCGGGCACGGAAACCGTGCGTGCGCTTGCGTTTCAGAACGCTGGGCTGAAAAGTCCGCTTCATGGTGATATCCGATCAGTGGTTGAATAGCAGGATCGCGCGGCTGCGCAAGGTAGCCCGCGAATCTACCCGCAGTGACAGTAGCTTGTCAATGTGATCCGTAACCGGACACTGATTGAGAACAGGCTGCTGGCTGTGGATAGCGGCGCCCCGGAGGTATAGACTCGGCACTGAAATCCCTCGACGTTTCAACGTACCCTTCCTGATCGCGCTGCAGCGAATCGGGTTGATGCTTGTCCGCAATTCAAATCGATAGAGGTCCATCTGTGGATGGTGCTGTCTGGCAATACTGTCTCGAACGTCTGGAAGGGGAGATCCCCGACCAGCAGTTGAACACCTGGATCCGTCCGCTGCAGGCCGTGGAAGACGCGGAGCAACTGCGGCTGCTGGCGCCGAATCGCTTTGTCCTGGACTGGGTGCGGGATCATTATATCGAGCGAATCGAAGAGCTGGTGGGGCAACACGCCGATGGTCGCGGCCGGGTGGTTCGGCTGGATGTGGGCAGTTCGGCGACCCCGCCGCGCGGCAAACCGGAGCCCGTGGCTCCGCAGCAGCGGCCGGCGAAACCGGCCGCGCCGAGCATCGTTTCCAGTTCAAACATTAACCCACGGTTCACCTTCGACACCTTCGTGGAGGGGAAGTCGAACCAGCTGGGCCGCGCTGCCTGTACCCAGGTTGCGGAAAACCCGGGGGGCTCATACAACCCACTGTTTCTCTACGGCGGGGTGGGCCTAGGTAAAACGCACCTGATGCACGCCATCGGCAACCTGATGTTGCAGCGCAATCCCAACGCCAAGGTACTGTACCTGCATTCCGAGCGCTTCGTGGGCGATATGGTCAAGGCGCTGCAGCACAATGCGATCAACGAGTTCAAACGTCATTATCGCAGCGCCGACGCGCTGTTAATCGACGACATCCAGTTCTTCGCGGGAAAGGAACGTTCGCAGGAAGAGTTTTTTCATACCTTCAATGCGCTGCTGGAGGGCCAGCAGCAGGTGGTATTGACCTGCGACCGCTATCCGAAAGAGGTTGACGGGCTGGAGGAACGCCTGAAATCCCGCTTCGGTTGGGGTCTGACGGTGGCCATTGAGCCGCCGGAGCTGGAGACGCGTGTGGCCATTCTGATGAGCAAGGCGGCGCAAGAGGGCATTGAGCTGCCGGACGAGGTTGCGTTTTTTATCGGCAAACGGATCTGGTCCAACATCCGTGAACTGGAAGGCGCCTTGCGCCGCGTGATCGCCAACGCGCAATTCACGGGCGCGCCAATCACGGTGGACTTCACCAAGGAGGCGCTGAAAGACCTGCTGGCGCTCCAGGACAAGCTGGTGACGGTGGAGAACATCCAGAAGACGGTGGCGGATTACTTCAAGATCCGGGTTGCGGACCTGCATTCAAAACGCCGGAGCCGGTCCATCACCCGTCCCCGGCAGCTGGCCATGGCGTTGGCCAAAGAGCTGACCAGCCACAGTCTGCCGGAGATCGGCGATGCGTTCGGAGGCCGCGACCATACCACAGTACTCCATGCGTGTCGTAAGGTGGTGGAACTACGCGACACCGATCCACGTATCGCGGAAGACTATGCGAACCTGTTACGAACACTGACGACATAGTGTGGATAAACTGTTGGCAGCACTGTGGACGAAACAGGGATGAAAGTTATCCACAGTTTGTCACCAGTTGTTCCCGGGGTCACTGCATCCAGTCATGCACCGGAAATAATCATATAAGTAATTGTATATAAATTGAAAAATTAATTTATCCACAGCGCAAGCCGGTGGTTAATAATAACCACAAGGTTTAAAGGAATTAATTTATTAACAGTTAGTGGGACGCCATGAAGATCGAAATTCAACGCGAAAACCTGCTCCGCCCTCTCCAGGCCGTCATTGGTGTTGTCGAGCGTCGTCAGACACTGCCTGTGCTCGCGAACGTCCTCATGGTTGCAGATGACGATGGCTTGTCTCTGACCACCACCGACCTGGAAGTCGAACTGGTGGCACGCACCAGTGGCGGCATTCAGGAACCCGGGCAGATCACAGTCCCTGCACGCAAGCTCGTGGATATCGTCCGTAACCTCCCGGAGGGTGCCAGCGTTCGCCTGACGCTGGATCAGGACCGCGCTGTCGTCAGTGCTGAGCGGAGTCGATTCACCCTGGCCACCCTCCCTGCTACCGAGTTCCCGACTGTTGAAGACATCGGTGACACGGAGCCCGTACTGCTGCCCCAGGGACATCTTCGAGAACTCATTGAAAAAACACATTTCTCCATGGCCTTACAGGACGTCCGCTATTACCTGAACGGCCTACTGCTGGAGTTGGAACCGCAACGGCTGCGGGCGGTCGCCACGGATGGGCACCGATTGGCCATGGGAGAGTTGCTGGGCGAGGTACAGGTTCAGAACAACCAACAGGTCATTGTCCCGCGGAAGGGTATTCAGGAATTGCTCAGACTTCTGGATGATACGGATGATCAGGTTAGACTCGAGTTGAGTGGCAACCATATCCGCGTCACCCTTCCGGAACTCCGGTTCACGTCCAAACTGATCGACGGACGTTTTCCTGATTACCAGCGAGTTATCCCGCATGTGGAAGGTAACGTGATGCTCGCAGACCGCGAAACGCTGCGGCAAGCCTTGGTACGGGCATCAATTCTTTCCAACGAAAAGTATCGCGGGGTGCGTTTCACGCTGGAGCAAGATGGCTTGAAGATCCAGTCGAATAACCCTGAGCAAGAACAAGCCGACGAAGAACTGGCGGTTGACTACAAGGGCACACCGCTGGAGGTGGGGTTCAATGCCAGCTACCTACTGGACGCACTGGCGGCGATGGATAGCGAACAAGTACGCATGGGTCTGGTGGATGCCAACAGCAGTTGTCTGCTTCAGGATCCATCCAACGAGGGCTACAGCTACGTGGTCATGCCAATGAGGTTATGAGGACCGCCGTGACCCCAATTTGTTCTTCCTGTATGCGGCAACGGTGACCAACGCGCGTGCCATTACCCGACTGGGGCTTTATCGGCTCCGCAATCTGGCGGACCAGGAATGCAGCCCAGAGCCTGGTATCAATCTGATTACCGGCGAAAACGCCTCAGGTAAAACCAGCTTCCTGGAAGCCATTCACATTCTGGCTCGGGCTTCGAGCTTCCGGACTGCTCGGGTGGAGCAGGCTGTCCGGTATGAGGCGGATGATCTGATTACCACGGGCCTGGTTGTGGACGGCCACGGCGTAGAGCACCACCTAGGGGTGCAACGGGGCCGGTCCGGGACGCGGGTTCGCATCGATCAACAAACGGTCAGTAATCTATCAGAGCTGGCGCGATACCTGCCGGTACAGGTGATCAACACGGAAAGTCAGCGGCTGTTGAACGATGGCCCCAAGGTCCGGCGAAGTTTTTTGAACTGGACCGTGTTCCACGTGGAACAGGATTATTACCAGCATTGGAGGCGCTACGATCGCGCCCTGAAGCAACGCAATGCTGCATTACGTTTGCAGCAACGGCGACTTTCGGTGAGTTGGGAGTCCGAACTGGTAGCCGCAGCCCACGCGGTGGATGAAGCCAGACAACGGGTCATTCGGAGCCTCCTGGGGGAACTGGAACCACTGATCGACCGCTGGTTGCCGGATACCGATATCGGGATCACCTATCGTCGTGGTTGGCCCGAAGACAAGCCATTGACCGAAGCACTGGAAGCCAATCGTCAACGGGAGGCCGAACTGCGATATACCCTTGCCGGACCACACCGCGCCGATCTCCAGATCCGCGCCGGTGGCGTGGAGGCGCAGCACTGGCTTTCCCGAGGTCAGCAAAAGACATTGGCCATCGCCCTGCTCCTTGCGCAAAGCCGGCTGATTGCCGGTACCGGTGCAGTACCAGTGTTGCTGATTGACGATCTGCGTGCCGAGCTGGATTGCCAACATGCCCGGCACGTCCTGGAGGAGGTCATTGCGAGTCCGGCGCAATGCTTTATTACCGCCATCGAGCGCGACGGCATCCCCATTGATGTAAGCCGGTGGTTTCAGATTCGAGGGGGTCGCCTCCAGGAAATGATATAATGCGTCGGTTAACCCCAAAGGACAGGCTATGAGCGCAACTCCCAGTTACGATTCCGGAAACATCAAGGTACTACGTGGGCTTGATGCCGTGCGTAAGCGCCCGGGGATGTATATCGGCGACACCGATGACGGCACGGGCCTACACCACATGGTGTTCGAGGTAATGGACAACTCCATCGACGAGGCCCTGGCTGGCCATTGCCGGGCCATCTCCGTCGTCATCCATACGGATGAGTCGGTTACCGTCAGTGACGATGGCCGCGGTATTCCGGTGGACATCCACCCGGAGGAAGGTCGCTCCGCTGCGGAAGTGATCATGACGGTACTCCACGCAGGCGGGAAATTCGACGACAATTCCTACAAGGTTTCCGGGGGGCTTCACGGGGTGGGGGTCTCGGTGGTTAATGCGCTCTCCGAACGGCTGCAGCTGACCGTCCGCAAGAATGGCAAGGTGCACCACCAGGAATACCGCATGGGTGAGCCGGTGGAGCCGCTGAAGGTCATCGGCGAAGCCGAGGAGACGGGCACGACTATCACCTTCAAGCCCAGCTCCGAAATCTTTACCAACATCGAGTTCCACTACGATCTGCTGGCAAAACGATTCCGGGAGCTCTCGTTCCTGAACCCGGGTGTCCGCATTGAAATGCTGGACGAGCGGACCAGCAAGCACGATGTGTTCGAATACGCGGGGGGTATTAAGGCCTTCGTTCAGCACCTCAACAAGAACAAGACTCCGTTGAACAAGGAGGTGCTTTACATCGCCACTTGGCGGAATGACATCGGCGTGGATATCGCCATGCAGTGGAATGACTCCTACCAGGAGAACATTTTCTGCTTTACCAACAACATTCCCCAGCGGGATGGTGGTACCCATTTGGCGGGCTTCCGCGCAGCGCTCACCCGGACACTGAATCAGTACATGGATAGTGAGGGTTACAGCAAGAAGCTGAAGGTGAGTCCGAGCGGCGACGATGTGCGGGAGGGCTTGACTGCGGTGGTGTCGGTGAAGGTGCCTGACCCGAAGTTCTCATCCCAGACCAAAGACAAGCTGGTGTCCTCAGAGGTCAAGCACGCCGTTGAAGGGGCTCTGGCCGAGAAGCTGCAGGAATTCCTCTACGAACAGCCCCAGGACGCCAAGGCCATCGTCGAGAAGGTGGTGGACGCCGCACGGGCCAGGGAAGCCGCGCGCAAGGCCCGGGAGATGACCCGGCGCAAGGGAGCATTGGACATCGCTGGCTTGCCAGGCAAGCTGGCTGATTGTCAGGAGCGGGACCCGGCGCAGTCTGAGATTTACCTGGTGGAGGGTGATTCTGCCGGGGGCTCGGCGAAGCAGGGGCGCGACAGACGGACACAAGCGATTCTGCCGCTGAAGGGTAAGATACTCAACGTGGAGAAGGCGCGTTTCGACAAAATGCTTTCGAGCGCCGAGGTGGGCACGCTTATCACTGCGCTGGGCTGCGGGATTGGTAAGGAGGATTTCGACCCGGAGAAGTTACGTTATCACCGGATCATCATCATGACCGACGCCGATGTGGACGGGTCGCATATCCGCACACTGCTTCTCACGTTCTTCTATCGGCAGATGTTGACCCTGGTGGAGCGTGGCCATGTGTATATTGCGCAGCCGCCGTTATACAAAGTGAAACGGGGTAAGCAGGAACATTACGTCAAGGATGAGCGGGAATTGACAGAGTATCTGCTGATGCTGGCGCTGAGTGACGCGTCGCTCTATCCCGGGGGTGATGCGCCCCCTATCCGGGAGCAGGGTCTGGAGACTTTGGCGCGACAGTATCTCCGGGTGATGGACATCATTGACCGGTTGGGCCGGCATCATGATCGGGAGTTGCTTGAAACGCTGCTGGAACTGGGGCCGGTGAACGAAACCGATTTTACGGATGCGGAGCGCATGCAGTCCTGGTTTCAGGGGCTTGTGGACCGCATGAATCCGCACCAGCCGACAGGAACCCGTTACCAGGCTACGGTAAGTGCCGGGCCGGATGGTGGCTTCCGGGATGCGGTGGTGTCCAAACGAATGCACGGCATCCGCCACGATTATCGCTTCAACGCGGAGTTCTTCCTGTCTCCGGAGTACAAGGCGATACGGGAACTGGTTATGGTTCTCGAGGGTTTGCTCGACGACGACGCTTACGTGCAGCGTGGAGAACGTCGCAAAGACGTCACCCGGTTGCGGGATGCTGTGGACTGGCTGTTGGAAGAAGCGAAACGGGGCCAGAGTATCCAACGGTACAAGGGGCTTGGGGAGATGAACCCCGACCAGCTTTGGGAAACGACCATGAATCCGGACACCCGCCGTTTACTGCAGGTACGCATCGAAGATGCGGTGGCGGCGGATGAGGTGTTCACCACGTTGATGGGGGATCACGTGGAGCCACGGCGGGAGTTTATTGAACGGAATGCCCTATCCGCGAGTAATCTCGACGTCTAGCCATAGTGGATGGTTGTAAAAAAAGGCCGCGACTGCGGCCTTTTTTCATGCTTCGTGTTCCACGTGGAACAAATCCGAACTCTGCCTGCTGGCCCAAGGTTCCACGTGGAACATTCACTGCTTCCTTGGCCCATCCACCGGCTCTTCATATACCGTGCTGATGGCTCGTGTATTAGATTCGATCCAATCCTTCACTTCTGCGAGCATCGTCTCCGCATCCTTACCCTGAGGCTCAATCGGCTTCCCGATGCGAACCCGGATCTCCCCCGGATATTTAAGGAAGGAGTTCCTTGGCCAACATTCGCCCGCATTGTGCGCCACCGGCACGATTGGGGTGCCGGTCTCCACGGAAAGTATTGCCCCACCTGGCCGATAGTGGCCGCTCCGCCCGGCCGGTATGCGAGTGCCCTCGGGAAAAACGATGATCCAACGCCCTTCCCGGATACGTTCAATCCCCTGTTCCAGCATCTGCTCAACGGCCTTATTGCGCGCGCCGCGATCAATTGCAATGGGATGCAACAGACCCAGTGCCCAGCCGATCAAAGGAACTTTCAGCAATTCCTGCTTGAGCACCCAGGTCTGCGGATGGAACCAGTACTGGGTTGCCAGAGTCTCCCAGGCCGATTGATGTTTGCTCATGACAATGCACGGCTGTCCGGGTACATGTTCCTCACCTTCGACGCGATAGCGCATTCCGCAGCAAAGCCGGGCCCACCACAGGAGAAAGAAGCTCCAACGGATGAACAGCCAGTACCGTGCCCGATAGGGCAACAGCAAGGCGATCAGTATGCCGAGCGTGCCGAACAACAGCGTCGCCGTCAGCGCACCGGCTGCCCACACGATGGACCCGGGCAAGGCCAGCAGCTTCTCCTTCATGGAACGCTGGATAAGCGGGGGTGGTCGGCGGGTTTTACTCACGTGTTCTCCTCCATGTTCTCAATCTTGTCATCAATCGTATTGCAGAAGTGATTCCACCGCCGCCGCCAGATCCGGAAAAATAACGGCATCCCCTGCTGCCCCGCGTTCCAACGTTCGCCGGCCCTTCCCTGTGAGCACCAGAATGGGCCGGGCCCCCACGACACGCGCCGCCACCAGATCCCGTTCAGCGTCACCAATCACCGGGACGCCGGATAACGGGAATCCGAGTTCCTTGGAGGCCTGGAGGAGCAGACCGGGTTCCGGTTTCCGACAGCCACAGTGATCGTCTGGCCCATGGGGGCAAACGAAAATCCCATCCACCTGCCCACCGGCGTTGCGCACAAGCTGACGTAGCCGGCAATGCATTTCTTCCAGAATGTCCTGGCTGAAGTATCCGCGAGCGATGCCGGATTGATTTGTGCAGACTGCGACTGCCCAACCGGAACGGGAAAGCCTGGCGATGGCCTCGATACTGCCGGGGATGGGCTGCCATTCCTGAACGCTGCGGATGTAGTGATCAGAGTCCTGATTGATCACTCCGTCGCGGTCAAGAATGACAGCTTTCATCGGAGGTGCCCGCCCGCCTAGGTGTTGCCCGACGGCAGCTGGGAAATATCGGCGACGCTACCGAACAACGCAGCCAGCTGCGCCAGGAGCGCGAGGCGGTTCTCACGGACTGCCGGGTCGTCCGCCATGACCATGACTTGCTCGAAGAACGCATCTACCGTATCCCGGAGTCCGGCAAGACGACGCAAGGCCCGTTCGTACTCACCCCGTCGGGCGTAGGCTTCCACATCTGCGGTCAGCGGCTGAACCGTGTCGTAAAGGCTTCGTTCCTCGGCGCAGGTAAAGCGCGCCGGATCCGGTTGCCCGTGGCTCCCGCCCGCCTTGCGCAGAATGTTCTTCACGCGCTTGTTGGCGGCGGCCAGACTGGCAGCCTCCTCCAGTTTCAGGAAGCTGCTGCACGCCAGCAGCCGACGATGGAAATCCACTGGATCATCAATGGCTTGTGGGTCATCCCCCGGCGAGCCCACGCGCACTGCGCGTACGGCCTCGAACAGTTCCGGCTGGTACCCCTGTTCCTGATAGTAGCCACGGAGGCGTTCCATACAGAAATCCAGCACCGCATCCACCTGGGCCAGGGCGTTCACGTCGTCAGGCTGGTGGTCGGCGGCGAGTTCCAGCACGGTGCGCAGGGAGATACTGCGCTCCCGCTCCACCACGGTGCGCATCAGCCCCAATGCGGCGCGGCGGAGTGCAAACGGGTCTTTGTCACCACTGGGCGCTTGACCGATGGCGAAAATCCCCAGCAATGTATCGGCGCGGGCAGAAATCGCCAGTACCTGTCCTAACGACGTCCCGGCCACTTCGTCGCCGGCAAAGCGGGGTTGATAGATTTCATCCAACGCCTCGGGAATTCCATCCCCCAGGCCATCATGCTTCGCGTAATAACGGCCCATGATGCCCTGGAGTTCCGGAAACTCCCCCACCATCTCAGTGAGCAGATCGCAGCGTGCCAGCATGGCGGCCTGTTCCGCCACACTCGGGTCCACGCCGAAGGGTTCAGCCAGATGCCGTGCCAGGGCGGCGACGCGCAGCGCCTGATCGTGGAGCGTTCCCAGTTTTCTCTGGAACACAATATCGCGCAGCTCGGGGATGCGGTCCGCCAGCGGTCGCTTGCGGTCCTGATCCCAGAAGAACGCCGCATCCGCCAGACGCGGCCGGATCACCCGCTCGTTCCCGTGTGCCACCTGTTTCAGATCCCGGCTTTCCAGGTTGGCCATGGTGATGAATCGTGGCATCAGGCGACCCTTCGTGTCCCGGACCGGGAAGTATTTCTGATGTCCCTGCATGCTCGAGATCAGGGCTTCCGGAGGCACGTCGAGAAAACGCTCCTCAAAACGTCCCACCACGGGCACAGGCCACTCCACAAGCGCGGTGACTTCGTCCAGCAGGGCTTCGTCGATAACCGCCTCTCCGCCCAACTCAGTGGCGGCCTTGCGGGCACCTTCCAATACCAGCTCCCGCCGCTGGTCGAAATCCGCCACCACGTAGCCCTGGCTTTCCAGTATCTGTGCATACGTGCGCGGCTCGTGGAGCGGCAGCGGTTCCGGGGCGTGGAACCGGTGTCCGCGGGTTTCACGGCCGCTGGTCACCCCCAGGATCTCGGCCGGCACCACGGCGTCGCCAAGCAGCATTACCAGCCAGTGCACCGGGCGTACAAAGGCCACCTCGCTATCACCCCAGCGCATGCGCTTCGGGATCGGCAATCGGGCAAGCGCCTGATCCACCAGCTCCGGCAGCAGCGCTTCGGCCGGCTTGCCTTCCCGGGTGCCGCGGTACACCAGCCAGGCGCCTTTGTCCGTTTCCATGGTCTCCAAGGCTTCCGGTAAAACGCCGCAGGATGCGGCAAAGCCCGTCGCCGCGCGGGTGAACTTCCCGTCCGCGTCATAGGCGGACTTCAGGGCCGGCCCCCGCCGTTCAATGGCTTCGTCCGCCTGACGGGTCTGAAGCCCCTCCACCAGTACGGCCAGACGGCGTGGGCTGGCAAAGGCGCGATGGGATGCGAAACCGAGCCCAGCCTTCTCCAGTCCCTGAACCAGGTTACCGTGGAATGCATTCATCAATCCGCGCAGCGCCGTGGGAGGGAGCTCTTCGGTACCGATCTCTACCAGCAGATCACGGGTATCGCTCATGCCTTCGCCTCCTGCGCCAGCGGGAACCCCAGTTCCTCCCGTCGGGTGTAGTACAACTCTGCCACGCCGCGGGCCAGGCCTCGCACACGCAGAATGTAGCGCTGCCGCTCTGTCACGGAGATGGCATGACGTGCATCCAGTAGATTGAAGGTGTGTGACGCTTTCAGGCACTGCTCATAGGCAGGCAGCGGCAGGCCCAGGTCGATGAGACGCTGGCTTTCCCGTTCGCACTGTTCAAACCAGCCGAAAAGCGCTTCGGTATCCGCATGTTCAAAATTGTACGCTGATTGCTCCACCTCGTTCTGGTGGTAGACGTCACCATAGGTGACCACGCCGTTGGGTCCCCGTGTCCACACCAGGTCGTAGACGCTTTCCACCGCCTGCAGGTACATGGCGATGCGTTCCAGACCGTAGGTGATCTCTCCCATCACAGGGCGGCAGTCCAAGCCGCCCACCTGCTGGAAATAGGTGAACTGCGTGATCTCCATCCCGTTGAGCCAGACCTCCCAGCCCAGCCCCCAGGCACCCAGGGTCGGCGATTCCCAGTTGTCCTCCACGAAGCGGACATCGTGGACGCCGAGATCCAGTCCCAGATGACGTAGAGAGCCGAGATAAAGCTCCTGGATATCATCCGGCGAAGGCTTCATCACGACTTGGAACTGATAATAGTGCTGAAGGCGATTGGGGTTTTCACCGTAACGACCGTCGGTGGGTCGGCGCGAGGGCTGCACATAGGCCGCGTTCCACGGTTCCGGCCCCACCGCGCGCAGGAAGGTGGCCGGATGGAACGTACCGGCCCCCACTTCCATGTCGAGAGGCTGCAGAACCACACAGCCGCGTTGGGCCCAGTATTCCTGCAGCGCGAGAATCAGCCCCTGAAAGGTACTGATGTCATGTCTGCTCAGCGTTGCTGCCTCTTCAGCCAAGACACACCCCATGGTATATGAAACAGAAAACCCCCTGCGCCGCGCATGACGGAGACGCAGGCAAGACCGGCCCCGCCGGGCCGTGCAACAGCGACGGAGTATACCCTGTCCGCCGGCCCCTTGTATAAAGCCGCCGGCAGCGGAACTCCCGAATCCGTAACGGTTTTCCCCGGGGAGGACTGCCATGGGGACGCTGCTGACCAGCAATGGCGAAACCGAGACCTGGTATCGGCTTGTGATGGAGGCGGAGCAGACGGCGCAGCAGTATCTGCCCGAGATCACAGAGAGTTACCTGGTCTTTTTGCTGATGCGTTACCTGAGGCGCCGGGATCTGCTGCGCCGGGTCATGGCGCTCACCTATCTGCGTGCCATGCACAGTGCGGGAAGACTTCAACAAGAGCGCCTGCAGGACGTGGGGGATCAATGTCTGATCCTGGCGGGTCTGTTTCCAGGGCAGGCGGAACGCCGCCGTGTCGCGGTGGACTATTACGTGGCCCTGGGGCGTGGCGCCTATTCCCGCCGCGCGGCCATGGACTCTGGTGCTGATGCCTCGGTTTACGCCAGTCTGGCGGAAACCTTTCCGGAATTGATCCGCGTTATGCGTGCAATCCGACCGGATGAGCAACTTCCGCCCGCCCCGCCCCACGGCGTGCCGCAGGGGCGGAACCACTGAGGCATGGCGATCGGCCCCCGACCATGCGTATCATGTGCGGTTTACCAATAGTCGATCCGCGCCTCTTATGACTCGACCGATTCGCGCCGTTGCCCTGATCTCCGGTGGCCTGGATTCCATGCTGGCGGCTCGCCTGATCCAGGATCAGGGAGTCCATGTGGAAGGCTTGAACTTCTACACCGGCTTCTGTGTGGAAGGGCATACCCACGCCATCCGACGCCACGACCGAGACCGCCCGAAACGCAACAATGCCCTCTGGGTGGCCGAACAACTCGGCGTCCCGCTGCATATTGTGGACGTGGTGGAAGACTACAAGGATGTGGTGATCAATCCTCGCCATGGTTACGGGCAGTTCATGAACCCATGCCTGGACTGCAAGGGCTTCATGGTGGCGCGTGCCCGCGAATGGATGGAGCAGCACGACTTCGATTTCATCATTACCGGCGAAGTGATCGGGCAGCGACCGAAGTCACAGCTGCGCCGCAGCATGCCCATCGTCGCCCGCGAATCCGGTGCCGGCGACCGGCTTTTGCGGCCCCTGTGCGCCAAGCTGCTGGAGCCCACCCTGCCCGAGCGGGAAGGCTGGGTGGATCGTGAACAACTGCTGGACTGGAGCGGCCGCAGCCGCAAACCCCAGATCGAGCTTGCCGAAGCCTTCGGTTTTGAGGATTACGCCCAGCCTGCGGGGGGCTGCTGCTTTCTGACCGACCCCTATTACAGCCGCAAGCTGCGGGATCTGTGGCAAGCCCGCGGCGAACGGCGCTATGAGCTGGATGACATCATGTTGCTCAAGGTGGGGCGGCATTTGCGACCGCGGCCGCACTTCAAGCTCATTATCGCCCGCGAGGAGGGCGAGAACCGCTTCCTGCAGGGTTATCGACGCGCGTTCACCCACCTGGAGCCCGTGACTCATCCAGGACCGCTGTGCCTGCTTGATGGCGAAGCCAGTGACGAAGACCTGCAATTGGCCGCCCGCCTGGTCGCGCGCTTCAGCCGCGGCCGCGAAGCGCCCTCGGTGACGGTGGCAGTGGCCGGTGCCGGCGGTGCTGACCGTCGGGAACTCTCCGTACCCCCCCTCCCGGTGGAACAGGTCCCGCAAGAGTGGTACATCACATGAGCGACCATCCGGTCCTGGTCGACGCCCAGGGGCTGTTATGTCCCATGCCGGTTATCCGACTTCAGCAGGCAGCAGCCGACGCCGAATCCGGAGATGAGATCGAGGTGATCGCCACCGACCCGGGCGTACGGGCGGATATTCCCGCCTGGTGCCGGGTCCACGGGCACCACGTCGTGGATATCCAGGAGGAGGAGATTACCATCCGGGTCAGGGTCCGCCTTCGCTGACGCAGGAAATGCCCTTTATTGGTGCACTTCCTGAAGAGTTTGCACTATATTGGTGCTTTTCCAGGCCCGCTTTTCGCGCACTTGCACCATGAATGGCCAATTTCCGCGGCATAAGGGTGCTGGCACGGTTTCTGCTAACTATCTGGACGAATTCGTTTTGCGTTTGCACCCAACTGGAGGTCAAGCATGGCTCGCACCGCAGCTGATATCCTGAAACTCATCAAGGATGAGAATATCAAGTTCGTTGATTTCCGTTTTACGGACACCAAGGGCAAGGAACAGCACGTGACTGTTCCGGCATCCACCGTCGAGGACGAGACGTTCGAAGACGGCAAGATGTTTGACGGCTCGTCCATCGCCGGCTGGAAGGGCATCAACGAGTCGGACATGATCCTGATGCCGGATCCGGATACTGCGGCACTGGATCCCTTTTTCGATGAACCGACGCTGAACATTACCTGCGACATCATCGAACCCAACACCATGCAGGGTTATGAGCGCGATCCGCGCTCCATCGCCAAGCGTGCCGAGGCCTACCTGAAATCCACCGGTCTGGGTGACTCCGCGTTCTTCGGTCCCGAGCCGGAATTCTTCATCTTCGACGATGTGCGTTTCGGCGCCGACATGAGCGGCACGTTCTACAAAATCGACTCGGAGGAAGCCGGCTGGAACTCCGAGCGCGTCTATGAAGACGGCAACATGGGCCACCGCCCCAAGGTCAAAGGCGGCTATTTCCCGGTGCCGCCGGTGGATGGTTTGCACGATATCCGTACCGCCATGTGTCTGGCTCTGGAGGAAATGGGCCTCCCGGTGGAAGTGCATCACCATGAGGTGGCCACTGCCGGCCAGTGTGAGATCGGGGTCAAGTTCAACACACTGGTACGCAAGGCTGACGAAGTGCAGACTCTGAAGTACGTGGTGCATAACGTGGCTGCCGCATACGGCAAGACCGCCACCTTCATGCCCAAGCCGCTGGTGGGAGATAACGGTTCCGGCATGCACGTGCACCAGTCCTTCTCCAAGGACGGCGTCAACCAGTTCTCCGGCGACGAGTACGGCGGGCTGTCGGAAACCGCGCTGTACTACATCGGCGGTATCATCAAGCACGCCAAGGCCATCAACGCCTTCACCAACGCCTCCACCAACAGCTACAAGCGTCTGGTACCGGGCTTCGAAGCGCCGGTGCTGCTGGCCTACTCCGCCCGGAACCGCTCGGCTTCCATCCGGATCCCCTGGATCTCCAACCCGAAGGCGCGCCGGATTGAAGCCCGGTTCCCGGATCCCACCGGAAACCCGTATCTGGCCTTCTCGGCGCTGCTGATGGCTGGCCTCGACGGCATCCAGAACAAGGTCCACCCGGGCGATGCCATGGACAAGGATCTTTACGATCTGCCGCCGGAAGAGGAAAAGGATATCCCCAAGGTTGCGTTCAGCCTGGAAGAGGCGCTGGAATGCCTGGATCAGGACCGCGAGTTTCTCAAGGCCGGCGGTGTGTTCACCGACGACGTCATCGACGCCTACATCGAGCTCAAGATGGACGAGGTCACGCGCCTGCGCATGACCACCCATCCGGTGGAGTTCGATATGTACTACAGCGTCTGAGGCGCTTGCCTCGCACCATGTTTCGGGGGCCCGACCGGGCCCCCGATATGATTACCCCCTATTGTCACCCGCCCCGCACTGGCCTACATTGCCAGTCATGTACCGATACCTTCTCCTGACCTTGCTCCTGGCGCTGCCTCTGGCGTTGAACGCACAGATCTACCGCCATGTGGATGCAGACGGCAATGTGAGCTACAGCGATCGGCCTCAGGCGGATGCCGAAGAGGTGGAACTGCGCGCGCCGTCTGTCTATGAAGCGCCCCGCCGGCCGGCTCCGGAGACCAGTGCGCCGCGCGGTGATGACGAGGAGAGCGGCCCGCTGTATGAGGAGCTGGCTATCGCATCTCCATCCCACGAGGGAACCGTGCGCGACAATGAGGGCAATGTGAATGTGCGTGTGGCCATCAGCCCAGAGCTCCGGGAGCGCCACGAACTCGAGCTATTGCTGGACGGTGAACCGGTGGCCCGCGGGCAGGGCCTGAGTTTCTCGCTGGAAAACGTGCACCGTGGCGAACACCAATTGCGGGTGAGGGTGCGCGACAGCCGTGGCGAGGTTGTGGCGGAATCCGATCCCAGTACTTTCTATATGCATCAGGCCTCGCGCCTGTTCCCACAGCGGCAATAGCAGACGGCCGCCAGCCAGCCCTGTTCCCGTGGCCCGGGCCCTCCAGCCTGCACTGCCGTGGTGCTATTGTCTCCGGCTAATGCGAGCGGATCGTTCTGTCGCTATCCCTGGCGTGTATGCACTATTTTGGTGCATACTCTGCACCAGCGACGCGCGCTGTTAACCCTGCCGACCTGCTGTGGTCCCCGCGCAACGGCGTGTGGGCGTCATTTCCGTGCTCCGAATCGGTGAAACTGCACCAGGACGGGGTTGGCCTGTTATTTGCTTCCTTCAGCTTATGACCACCAATACCACCGATAATGCCCTCGCGCAGTGCGTGACGGACAATATGAGCACGGCGGTGCTGTTGATGGACGATGCCCACCGCATCCGTTTCATCAACCCGGCGGCTCAATCCCTGTTCGCCGTCAGTACCCGGCAGGTGACAGGCCATCACTTGTCCACCATGTCCCCGGCCGGACGCCTGCTGGAACGTGCTGCGGCTCAGGCGCTTGAAACCGGAGAACCCTTTACCGATAGGGAGCGTCGGCTGGAATTATCGATGGGGCGCTATATCACTGTGGACATCGCGGTGACACCGGTGAGCGGCGGCGATGTCCTCCTGGAACTGGCGCATCTGGACCGCCGCCTGCGCATTACCCGGGAGCAGCACCTGATCAGTCAGAATCTGGCGACCCGACAGCTACTGCGCGGCCTGGCGCATGAGATAAAGAACCCGCTGGGCGGGCTGCGCGGCGCGGCACAGTTGCTTGAGCGGGAACTCGACAGACCTGCGTTGAAGGAGTACACGCAGGTGATTATCGAGGAGGCGGATCGCCTGCGGACCCTGGTCAATGGATTGCTGGGCCCCAACAGCCGACCCAACAAACGGCGCACCAACATCCATGAAGTTCTTGAACGTGTGCGTCACCTGGCCGAGGCCGAAGCGCCGCCAGGCGTCCGGCTGGTGCGCGACTATGACCCCTCAATCCCGGATGTCCACGCTGAGCCCAATCAGCTGATCCAGGCGACACTCAACATTGTCCGCAATGCGCTGCAGTCCGTGGGAGAGGTGGGCCGCATCACCCTGCGCACGCGTACCCAGCGCCAGTTCACCATTGCCGACAACCCGCACAAGCTGGTGGTGCGCGTGGATATCATCGATACCGGTCCCGGCATTCCCCCGGAGCTGATGGATCGTATCTTCTACCCCATGGTGACTTCCCGGGCGGAAGGCACAGGCCTGGGCCTGTCCATTGCCCAGACTCTGGTGAACCAGCACGGCGGGCTTATCGAATGCTGGAGTGAGCCGGGCAACACCGTGTTCACCATCTGGTTGCCCCTGGAGACGGAGCATGACTGACAACGAGCAGATCTGGCTGGTGGACGACGACCGCTCCATCCGCTGGGTGCTGGAAAAGGCGCTGGACCAGGAGGGTCTGGCGGTCCGTAGTTTCGAAACGGGTGATGCGGCGCTGAGTGCCCTGGGACGTGTCCAGCCCGCCGTGCTGATCACCGATATCCGAATGCCGGGCCTGGATGGACTGGAATTGTTGCGCGAAGTGCAGGAACGCTGGCCGGAACTCCCGGTGATCGTGATCACGGCGCACTCCGATCTGGATTCCGCTGTCTCCGCCTATCAGGGTGGCGCCTTCGAGTATCTCCCCAAACCGTTTGATGTGGACGAGGCGGTGCGGCTCGTCCGGCGTGCCCTGGACAATCGGCGGGAAATCAAGGCCAGCAGCCGCAGCGAACCCGAACAGGTGCCGGAGATCATCGGTGAAGCGCCGGCCATGCAGGAGGTGTTCCGCGCCATCGGCCGTCTGTCCACCTCCAATATCAATGTGTTGATCAACGGTGAATCCGGCACCGGCAAGGAGCTGGTGGCCAGCGCCCTGCACCGGCATAGTCCGCGCCGGGAGAGGCCCTTCATTGCCCTGAATATGGCGGCCATCCCCAGGGATCTTATGGAGTCAGAGCTGTTCGGTCATGAAAAGGGCGCCTTCACCGGCGCCCAGGCCAGTCGGCAGGGTCGCTTTGAACAGGCCAATGGCGGCACCCTGTTTCTCGACGAGATCGGTGATATGCCGGCCGAATTACAGACCCGCCTGCTGCGCGTGCTGGCTGATGGCCAGTTTTACCGGGTCGGTGGCCACACACCCATCCAGGTGGATGTGCGCATTATTGCCGCCACCCACCAGAACCTGGAGACCCGGGTCAGTCAGGGCAAGTTCCGTGAAGACCTGTTCCACCGGCTCAATGTGATCCGTATCCACCTGCCCGCCCTGCGAGAGCGGAGGGAGGACATCCCGCGACTGGCCCACCACTTCCTGGCCGAAGCCGCCACCGAACTGGGCGCGGAACGAAAAGTGCTGCGGCCGGATGTGGAACGCTTCCTTATGGGGCTGGACTGGCCGGGTAACGTCCGCCAGTTGGAAAACACCTGTCGCTGGCTTACCGTCATGGCCAACGGCAAGGAGATTCATCTGGCCGACCTGCCACCGGAATTGCGTCAGGGGGAGCGCCCGGAACAGGTGGGTGACGACTGGGAGCAGGCTCTGGCCCAGTGGGCGAACCGGGCGTTGGCGGAGGGCCGCCAGGGCTTGCTGGAGAGCGCTCTGCCCACGTTCGAGCGCATCATGATCGAGGCCGCTGTCCGCAACACCGGTGGGCGGCGTCAGGATGCCGCCAGGTTACTCGGCTGGGGCCGCAACACGCTCACCCGCAAGATCAAGGAACTGAAGCTGGATTGCTGAACCGGGCGTCGGCGCACGTTCAGAAGCGGATACCGAGCGTGGTCTCCAACGTGGGGACGTACTCCCGGTCGATGCGGTCTCCGTCCAGCGTGTCAACGGGCTCCAGCCGTGATACCCCCAGGGTAAACCCCAGTCGGGCCCGGCCGGTCAGGTGCTGATAGCCGAGTCCGCCGCCCCAGCCCAGTCGCTGGTAGCCGATCCGGCTTCCCGACTCCCGCTGGCGTTCCACTCCCAGGGTGCCGCCGAACCCGGTCACATACCAGCTGCTGCGCAGGCCGTTGCCGCCGGAAAAAAAGCGGAATCCGCCGACGAAGCCAGCTGCCTGCCCGTCCTCCCAGCTGTCCACACCAAGCCCCCGGAGGTGGCCGCCAAGCATGAGATAAATGCTGCCGATAGGGTTGGCCAACTCCACATGGATGCCCGCCAGATCATTCATCGTGCCGAATCCGGCGTGGGCCTGCTCGCCCATGGCCTGGTGCCCACGACTGAAATCCAGCCCCGCTGATACCGATGGCCAAAGCAGCAGACAAAAAAACAGGGTGAGACCGGAACGCATCATGAGCCTCACCCTATCACAGCACCGGCCGCCGGCCGGAGCCGGCATTTACATGTACACGCCACCGTTGACGTTGATCTGCTGGCCGGTGATGTAATCCCCGTCCGCGGCCAGGAAGGCCACCGTGCGGGCAATCTCCTCCGGCTTGCCAAAGCGGCGCATGGGGATGCGGTCCAGGATCTTCTCCTGAATGTTCTCGGGAACCTGGGCCAGCATCTCGGTCAGCGTGAAGCCGGGGGCGATAGCGTTCACCGTGATGTTATTGCGCGCCAACTCCTGTGCCGCACTCTTGGTGAAGGCGATGATGCCGCCCTTACTTGCCGAGTAGTTGCTCTGCCCGAAATTCCCCGCCTGACCGACGAAGGAGCTGATGTTGATAATACGGCCGAACTCCTGCTGCAGCATGGAGGGCAGCACAGCGGATACGGTGTAGTAGACGCTGTTCAGGTTGGTATGGATGACCGCATCCCAGTCGTCATCGGTGAGTTTTTTCAGTGTCTTGTCCCG
Organism: Ectothiorhodospiraceae bacterium; assembly: GCA_007125985.1. Taxonomy (GTDB): domain Bacteria; phylum Pseudomonadota; class Gammaproteobacteria; order Nitrococcales; family Aquisalimonadaceae; genus LSCE01. The sequence goes on from SLCE01000006.1 coordinate 41,258, forward strand.
GGTGATGCCAGCGTTGTTGACGAGAATATCAAGGCGACCGAAGTGTTCGATCACCTGGTCCACGAGACCGCGGGCCTCTTCCTTCACGCTCACATCCGCCTGGGCGACGAATGCCTCAACGCCGCGCTCTTTGATCATGGCCGCGGTTTTATCAGCCTCCTCCTTGCCGCCACGGTAGTTGATGGCCACGTTGGCGCCCAGATCGGCCATTTCCAGCGCGATGGCGCGGCCAATACCCCGGGAGCCGCCGGTCACCAGAGCGACTTTCTTATCAAGACGACGCATGTGTATTTCCTCCTGTTGATGGTCTTCCTTGAAAGAGACATGCACATCCTGTGCCTCTTCCTGATTTCTGCAAACCGCTGTCAATCACGGTTTCCGCCCATTGAATCCCCTTGCCCGATGGAACGCAATTCCGATCCACCGTTATCCGATACGACGTGTCAAACCGGCAGAGGTTCCTGTTGTCGTGCTTTCTCCTCCAAGCGTAGACGGCGGCCCCGGGAATGCCCACAATGCGCAGCCATGCTGCACGTCATTCTCTACCAACCGGAAATACCGCCTAACACCGGCAATGTGATCCGGCTGTGCGCCAACACCGGCGCCACATTGCACCTCATCCGACCGTTGGGGTTTGTGCTTGACGATGCCCGTCTGCGGCGCGCGGGGCTGGATTACCATGAATGGGCCCGCGTGCAGGTCCATGAGGGGCTGGATAGGTGCTTGGATTCACTGCGTGGCAGTCGCGTGTTCTGTCTGAGTACGCGCGGCCGCCAGTCTGTGTTCGACATGCGTTTCGAGGAAAATGACGCGGTGTTGTTCGGCCCCGAGACCCGCGGTCTGCCCACGGCGTTGCTGAACAACTGGCCGCGGGAGCGAATACTTCGTCTGCCCATGCAGCGGCACAGCCGCAGCCTGAATCTATCCAATGCTGTGGCGGTTACCGTCTACGAGGCCTGGCGACAGCTGGGGTTTGCCGGCGGGGAGTGAAGGCGGGGCTGGGGCTTGGCAGCCCACTGGAATCAATCGGGTTCCGGCCCGAACTCATCCTTGCGCGAGCGAGCCATGAGCTGCCCCAGCGCATCCTTGGGGTCCACATTCTGGCTGACCACGGCGTAGACCTGTTCGCAGATCGGCATCTCCACCCCCTGCTGGCGGGCAAGCGCATGGACTTCCTCGGCGGTGCGAACCCCCTCGACCACCTGTCCGATCTCGCGGATTGCCGCATCCCGCGCCTGACCCCGACCCAAGGCCAGACCAAAGCGCCGGTTGCGGGACTGATCATCGGTGCAGGTCAGGATTAGGTCGCCCACGCCGGATAATCCCATGAAGGTCCGCTGCTCCGCGCCCAGTGCATTGCCCAGACGAACGATCTCCGCCAGGCCGCGGGTGATCAGGCCCGCCCGGGTATTGGCGCCCAGGCCCAGCCCGTCGGCGATTCCGGTGGCGACGGCCAACACGTTTTTCACTGCACCGCCCAGCTGCACACCGACAATGTCCCGACTGGTATAGGGGCGGAAACTGGCGTTGTGAAACGCCTCTGCCATGTCGCCGGCAAAGTGGTCATCCGATGAGGCAATGGTCACCGCGGTGGGCAATGCCTGCGCCACCTCGCGGGCGAAGCTTGGCCCGGAGAGCACGCCCATGGCGTGGCCGGGGAGTTCCTGTTCCACCACGGTGTGCAGCAGGCCACCGGATCGCGCCTCGAGCCCCTTGGTGGCCCAGAGAATCCGGGTATCCGCCTGTATCAGGGGTTTCAGCGCACGCATGGTGTCATGGAACCCGTGACTGGGCACAACGACCAGCAGATCATGCATCCCCGCGACCGCCTCCGCCAGCGAATCGGTGACGGTAAGGCCGTCCGGAAACGGAAAGCCTGGCAGGAATTGCTGGTTCTCGCCGTCCTGTCGGAGCCGCTGCACTTCCGCTGGGTCATGGCCCCATAGGCGCACTCGCAACCCGTTTCGGGCGAGAACCAGCGCCAGCGCCGTGCCCCAGGAGCCGGCGCCGAGAACCGCGATGTGCTGCTCACTTCGGCCGTTCATGTCGGGTCCCGGTTCAGGGCTGTTGGCCCTGCTCGCCGTTGCCGCCCTTGGCTGCTGCCTGGGCACGCTGGCGCTGCTGCATGTACAGCGCATCGAAATTCACGGGTGCCAGCGCCAGTTGCGGGAAGCCACCCTTGCCCACCAGATCGGATACCGCCTCACGGGCATAGGGGAACAATGTGGCCGGGCAGTAACTCCCCAGCAGAGCGCCGAGCGTGTTCTCGTCGAATCCCTGCACGCCGAACACCCCGGCCTGATGCACCTCGCAGAGGTACGCCGTCTTGTCGTCCAGGTCGGCGGTGACCGTTGTTTTCAGAATCACCTCGTAGGTGTTGTCGTCCAGCTTTCTGTTCTCCACCTGCAGATCCAGATTGACCTTAGGCTTCCATTCGCCCCGGAAAATGTCCGGCGCATTGGGGGCCTCGAACGACATGTCCTTGAGATAGATCTTGTGAATGGCGAACTGTTGACCGGCCTGCTGCTGGCCTGCGGCGGCGCCGCCTTGCTGTGCTTCTGCCATGAGCGTTGACTCCTGCGGTTATTTGCTGGTGGGCAGATTCTCGGCCTGCCACGTGGTAAAGCCGCCCTTCAGATGGTAAACCTGCTCGAAACCCTGGTTACGGAGCTGTTTTCCGGATTTCCCGGACGTCATTCCGTTTTGACAATAGAGGATGACCGGCTTCTGCTTGTACCGCTCCAGTTTCTTGTGTTTCTGCGCGATGGCCGTGGGCTGCACATTGATCGCCCCTGGCAAGTGCCCGTTGCGGAAGTCCTTTTCGCTGCGAAGATCCACGAAGATACCATCCTGCTTGTCCCGCAGGCGGACCGCTTCGCTGGTGCTCACCTGCTTCACTCCGGAGGCCAGACGCGAGAACTCGCTGGCGAACATCCACGCCAGCAGTGCCGCCAGGGCGAGAAACAGGTACCAGTTGTTGGCGATGAATTCGGGCAGACGTTCCATAGGATTTCACTCTGACTCGGTTTTTTCGGGGCGTGCCGAACCTGGCCCCCCGCGCGGCAAACCCCGTATTATACAGGCGGCCCTTTCCGAGTGAATGGCGATCCGCATATCCGTTCAGATCCCGGCGAACCTCATGACCTCCTTGCGCACGTTGCTGTCGGCCCTGTTGCTGTTGTCCTCCCTGCCCGTGGCGGCGGACTACGATACGCGCAGCCAGGAGCTGGATCAGCTGCGCAGCGACATCCAGGCACTGGAAGCCCGGTTGCAGGAGCGCCGGCGGGAGGCGGACAGCGTGGGCAGCGATCTGGCCGATGTGGAACGGGCCATGGGCCAGGTGAACCGGCGTCTGCGTGATCTGGAGCGGGACCAGGGGCTGGTGCGGGAGCGCCTGGACGAGGTTCGCCGGGAGGCGGCCGAGCAGGAGCAGCGAGTCGACGCGCATGCGGACTACCTGCGGCGGGAAGTGCGTCATGCGTACATGCACGGCCGTCAGGAGCTGTTGCAGCTGCTGTTGAGCCAACAGGATCCCGCGGCGCTGGACCGGATGCTGGGGTACCTGGAGTATATCTCCCGGGCAAGGCGGGCCCGCATCGTCGAAGCCAGGGAAGCACTGGATGCACTGGCCGAGCTGCGCCGTGAAGTGGAGCGCGAGCAGTCCGAGCTGGCGCGGCTGGAACAGGCGCAACGGGAACAGCAGCAGACACTGGATCAGCGACGGGAAGAGCGGGAACGGGTGTTGGCGCGGCTGCAGCAGGATATCCGTGGCGCCGACCAGGAACTGCGCCGCCTGGCCGAGGATGAGGCCGAACTCGAGACCATGCTGGACGAGCTGCGCGCGGCATTGGCGGATATTCCCGAACGGGAACTGGAGCGCAAGCCCTTCGCCGAACAGCGCGGGGTTTTGCGCTGGCCGCTGGAAGGGGAGGTGTTGGCCCGCTACGGTTCAAGTGAGGGCCGGCGGGACGGTGCCTGGCAGGGCTTGCTGCTTGGCGCCGTGGCGGGCGATACCGTGAGCGCGGTCGCCCACGGCCGTGTGGTTTTCGCTGACTGGTTGCGCGGGTACGGTCTTTTGTTGATCATCGATCATGGTGATGGCTATATGACCCTATATGGCCACAACGAAAGCCTTTACAGGGACGTGGGTGACTGGGTGGAGGCCGGTGAGATCGTGGCGGCGGCCGGCGCCAGCGGCGGCCGCGACCAGCCGGGTCTGTACTTTGAGTTGCGGTCAGACGGTCGGCCGCAGAATCCGATGACCTGGCTGCGACGCCAGGGCTAGCCGAGCCCACCACATATTCGAGCGGCGCACCGCCGTCGCTCCCGCAGGAGACCGCGATGCAAGTCAAACCCCCGATCATGCGACCCGTCACTGCCGCCTTGCTGGCGTTGCTGTTGTTGCCCACGGGCCCGGTACTGGCGGAACAGGCCCGTGGCGGCCTGCCGCTGGAGGAACTGCGCACCTTGAGCGAGGTGTTCTCCCGCATCCAGGCCGACTACGTGGAGGAGGTGGAGGACGGGCAGCTGCTGGAGGATGCCGTCCGCGGCATGCTGCGGGGTCTCGACCCCCATTCCGCCTATCTGAGCAGGGACGAGTTCCGGGAACTGCAGGAAGGGACCACCGGCCAGTTCGGCGGCCTCGGTATCGAGGTGGGCACCGAAAACGGCTTCATCAAGGTCATCGCCCCCATTGACGACACACCCGCCCAGCGGGCCGGCGTCGAGGCCGGCGATCTGATCATCCGGCTGGATGGCGAACCCACGCGGGGCATGAGCTTGAACGAAGCGGTCAGCCGCATGCGCGGCGAGCCGGGAACCGACATCGTGCTCACCATTGTGCGCGAAGGCGAGGACGGGCCGTTCGACATCACACTGACCCGTGACGTCATCCGCGTGGCCAGCGTGCGCTCGCGCCTGCTGGAGCCCGGGTACGGCTACATCCGTATCAGCCAGTTCCAATCCCGCACAGGGCCGGCGGTGCAGGATGCCGTGGAGCAGCTCCAGCGTGAATCGGACGGGCGGCTGCGGGGCCTGGTGCTCGATCTCCGGAATAACCCCGGCGGTGTTTTGCAGGCTGCGGTTGCTGTCGCTGACACGTTCCTCAGTGACGGCCAGATCGTCTACACACAGGGCCGGCTCGAGCAGGCGCAGATGCGTTTCTCCGCTGATGGCGAGGACATGCTGGATGGCGCCCCCATGGTGGTGCTGATCAACAGTGGTTCGGCATCCGGCTCCGAGATTGTTGCCGGCGCCCTGCAGGATCACCGGCGCGCCGTCATCATGGGTAGCCGCAGTTTCGGCAAGGGCTCCGTGCAGTCGGTGCTGCCGCTGCAGAGCGGCGCCGCCCTCAAACTCACCACCGCCCGCTATTACACGCCCAACGGCCGCTCCATCCAGGCCGAGGGTATCGCGCCGGATATCGAACTGGAGCGGCTCACCGTGCGTCAGGATGAGCAGCCACGCACCGGCGCCGTGGCGGAACGTGACCTGGGGCGCCATCTGGATCGGGATGAACGACGGGAACAGGAGGCGCGACGGCAGGAGCGGCAGGACCTCGCGCGGGAAGATTTTGCCCTGTTCGAGGCCCTGAATCTGCTGAAGGGCCTGCATATCCTCCAGGGCGAGCGGTGAACAGGCGACTCGCCGCCCTGCTGATCGCCTGGCTGTTACTGCCGGTGACAGCCCTGGCGGATGAACGTCCCGCCGTGGTCATCATCATCGATGACATGGGGGATGCCCTGCATGCCGGGCAGCGGGTGCGGGATCTGCCGGGGCCCGTGGTGTGTGCGCTGCTGCCGCACAGCCCTCATGCCGAGCGTCTCGCCCGGGAGTGCCATGCCGACGGCAAGGAAGTGATGCTCCATCAACCGATGCAGGCCATGAACGGCGCTGACAGCGGGCTTGGGAGTGTCACGTTGGACATGGATCAGGAGCAGTTCAAGCGGCAGGTGGAGGACAATATCGCCAGCCTCCCCTACGTCAGCGCGCTGAACAACCACATGGGCAGTCTGCTCACGCAGCATCCGGGCCACATGGGTTGGCTGATGGATGTGCTGCGGCGCCATGAGCGCGAGCTGGTGTTTGTGGATAGCCGTACCTCGCCGCGTACGGTGGCGGAGCAGATGGCCCGGGAAGCGGATGTCCCCGCGCTGCGACGCGATGTGTTTCTGGATCACGAGCCCGATGTGGCCAGCATCCGCCGTCAGTTCCTGTTACTGGTGGATCTGGCCCGCCGTCATGGCTCGGCTGTCGCCATTGGCCACCCTTATCCGGAAACCCTGGCCGTACTGGAAGAGGAACTGCCCCGGCTGAGAGACACATACGGCCTGCGCCTCGTGTCCCTGCGGGAGCTGCTTGCAGAGCGCGGCGATTCCGCAACCACCCCAACCGCTCTGGCCGACGGAGGTGACTGACGGCCCTGCCTGTCACTTCTGACAGCTTGAGCACCGTCCGACCTGCAGCTCAGAATGAACCCGATTGGAGTTCATTCTGCCGTGTGCCGGTTCAGTCGGCCCGCGTGTAGCGTTCCGGCCAGATCTGCTCCGGCTTCATGTCCAAATGTTCCGCGATGATGCGTTCCCATTTTGGATAGGGCCGGGTGAGCGCCGCCTGGGGCTGTTGCCGCGTGACGCCGTGTTCTCGGGCGAGTGCGGCTAGGGAATAGCCGCGAATCGCGAGCTGAAACTTGATCCATTCCTTCCGAATGGTCGGGTCTTCGGGAACCTTGTTGGTGTCAATACTGTTCATGGCCGGATTATCGCCGTGGTTGTGCCGAAACCCGGGCGTCCTGGTTGCCGTGGGAGTTCGGCGTAGTGGTGCGCAGTGACGAGTGGCAACAGTCCGTGCAGCCTCTTTGCAAACTATAGACGTTGTTTGAAGTCGCGAAACACGACATTAACACCCGTTCGGGTGCCTTGCAATCGCTGGAGCTGTGCATGAGGGAACGGAAAGTACGGAAACGCGAAGGCCTGGGTGAGCGCATTCGTGCGCTGCGCGGGTCCCGCTCCCGCGACTGCTTCGCCGGGGAGTTGGGTATCCACAAGAACACCCTGGCCCGCTATGAGGCGGGTCAGCGGATGCCGGACGCCGCGCTGCTGCAACGGCTGTGTCGCATCGCACAGGTGGCTCCCGAATGGCTGCTGGACGGTGAGGCCAAGGCCGCACCTGATTTCGTCGCGCCACCGCTGGTCGGATCAGACAGGGCCGAACCCGTGCTGCAGCTGAATCGGGAATGGCTGAACGCGCAGCGACTGGATGCTGATGCGCTGCGCGTCCATGTGATGGCCGATGGCAGCATGGAGCCGGCGGTGGCGGCCGGTGACGTGCTGTTGGTGGAACTTGGCAGCCCGCTGCCCCCCCGGGACGGCGCCCTGGTGCTGGTGCGCGTGGATGGAGAGCCTGTGGTCCGCCGCGCGCGGCAGGCAGGTGTCGGCCGAGTATGTCTGGTTCGCGATCACGCGCAAAGCGAGGGCGGGACGTTGGTGGCCCTGCACGAGCTGCAGCCCGGCGGATCCCACGAGCTAGTGGGGCGAGTGTGCTGGCATCTGGGGCGTGCTCGCGGGGTTTGAGGAAGCGTCGGTCAATTCCCGGAGCACGTCCTTACGGCGGTGTCGAGCGCCGCCGTCTCGACACGCGGATGTGATCTGCCTACGCTATGCGTCCCCCGTGAACTCAGGAAGGTCGGTTGTGCATTGTTCCATTTTCAAGGGGCCCGGTGCCCCGGACCACTATTTGTTTATCCCGTGCAGGAATGACTTCAGCGGTGTGCCCCAGCCGGTGCTGGATCGCTTCGGACCGCTGGAGCATGTGATGGATCTGGTATTGACCCCGGAACGGCAACTGGCCCGTGTTCGCGCCGTGACCCTGATGCGGGCCCTGTTGACCCAGGGCTGCCATGTTCAGTTGCCGCCCGAGGATGACCGGCTGGAGCCCAGCGAAGGCCGTCCCATAGGGGAAGATTGACCGCGTCGGCCCGCCTTCAGCCACCCTGGGGAAGGCTCTCCTCCTGAGGGTCCGGCTTGCGCGCCTCTTCTACCGGCCGGATCAGCCCTTCCTGCGTCACCGACGACAGCAGAACCCCTTCGCGGGAATAGATATGCCCGAGATTGAATCCGCGGCCGTTGGATGCACTGGGGCTTTCCATGGTGTAGAGCAGCCAGTCGTCCATGCGTAATGGCCGATGGAACCACATGGCATGGTCCAGGCTGGCCATCTGAATGCCCCCCTGATACACGGTGCGGGCATGCGGCAGCAGCGACGTGCCCAGCAGGCGGAAATCCGAGGCATAGGCCAGCAAGGCCATATGCAGCAAGGGGTCGTCCGGGAGTGTGCCTGCGGTACGGAACCAGGCGTGCCGGATGGCGGGGTCCTTGCGTTTCGGCTCCAGCGGGTGCTCCGGGTCCACCGGGCGGATCTCAATCGGTTTCAAGGCTTCCAGCGCCTTGCGTGAACGCGGCGGCATGCGGTCCTCATAGCGGGCGAGCACTTCCAGCTCCGTCTCCAGGGTTTCCGGCGCCGGCACATCGGCCATGCTGATCTGGTGATCCAGGCCCGTTTCCTGCACCTGGAACGAGGCCGACAGATTGAAGATGGGGCGGCCATGCTGGATGGCCACCACGCGCCGCGTGGAGAAGCTGCCGCCGTCCCGGGCCCGCTCCACCTCGTAGATGATGGGCGCTTCGGTGTCGCCGCCCCGCAGGAAGTAGGCGTGCAGCGAATGGGGGCTGCGTTCCTCCGGCACGGTCCGGCCCGCTGCCACCAGGGCCTGGCCGAGCACCTGGCCGCCGAACACACGCCGGCCGACGATGTTTCGGCTTTCGCCGCGGAACAGGTTCTCTTCCAGTCGTTCCAGGTCCAGCAGCGTCATCAGACGCTCTACCATGTTATCCATCCCCTTGTTCCTCGTATCTGGGACCCCCGGCCCTCCGACCGGACGTTCCCGCGGTTCCGTGATTCAGTTGCTGCGTGTCGCTAACGGCTCCGGATAAGGCCGATGAGTAGCAGGGCGACACCGGGTACGGCCAACAGCCAACTGGCCAGCGGTATGCCACCAGGCATCAGGGGGCCGATGCCGTCACCGGCGTGTAGCAGCGTCGCCATGATGAGCAGTGTTGCCCCCGCCAGTGTGGCGGAGCGGCTGCGGCTGGCGGCGCGGAGCCGGTGGTCTAGTTCCTGCAGCCGCCGCTGTTGACGTTCCAAGGCGCTGCGCACGGCGGCCAGATCATCCATGGCGCGCAGCGTACGGCCCGGCAGCAACGGCAGCTGCTCACCCCAGTTGGGCGCCTGCTGGCGGATGCGGGCCCAGACTGCCTCAGGGCCCAGCTGGCGCCGCATCCAGCGCTCCATATGAGGTTTGGCGGTGCGCCATAGATCAAGATCCGGGTACAGCTGGCGGCCTAGACCCTCGATATTGAGCAGGGTCTTCTGTAATAGCACCAGCTGTGGCTGGATCTCCATGTCGAAGCGCCGCCCGGTCTGGAACAGGCGCATGAGCACGGCGCCGAAGGAGATGTCCTTCAGCGGGCGTTCGAAAATCGGTTCACAAACCGTGCGGATGGCGGCCTCGAACTCATCGATCCGTGTGCCCTCCGGCACCCAGCCGGATTCCACATGCAATTCGGCGACCCGGCGATAGTCACGGTTGAAAAAGGCAAGGAAGTTCTCCGCCAGGTAGCGGTGATCCACCGGGTTGAGCGTGCCGATAATGCCGAAATCCACGGCAATGTAGCGTGGATCATCGGGCTGGGTGGTATCCACGAAGATGTTCCCGGGATGCATGTCGGCATGGAAGAAGCTGTCGCGAAACACCTGGGTGAAAAAGATCTCTACGCCCGTCTCCGCCAGCCGTTGCAGGTCCACGCCCCGGGCATGCAGCTCGGCAATGTTGCTGACGGGCACGCCGCTGATGCGCTCCATCACCATGACGTCCCGGCGGGTTTCCTGGAAGAAGACCTCGGGCACGTAAAGTTGCTGGGAGTCGATGAAATTGCGCCGCAGTTGCGAGGCGTTGGAGGCCTCGCGCATCAGATCCAGTTCGTCGTTCAGGTTCTTCTCGAACTCGGCCACCACTTCCAGGGGGCGCAGGCGGCGTCCCAGATCCCAGTAGCGTTGTGCCAGGGCGGCGAAAGTGCGCATCAGATCCAGGTCGCGGTTGATGATCCGGTCGATATCCGGTCGTACCACTTTGACAACCACCTCACGGCCGTCCCGCAAACGGGCGCCGTGGACCTGAGCGATGGATGCCGAGGCGATGGGGTGGTCATCAAATCGCTGGAACACATTCTCCAGGGGTTCGCCGTAGGCGTGCTCGATGATGCGGCGGGCATCGGCGGCCGGGAACGGCGGCACCCGGTCTTGCAGATAGGACAGCTCATCAGCGATATCCGTCGGCAGCAGGTCACGCCGGGTGGAGAGAATCTGCCCAAATTTGACGAACAGCGGCCCCAGGTCTTCCAGCGCCCGCCGGATGCGCTCGCCCCGGCTGCCCTGGTGCCGTCGCACCCAGCGCCACGGCATCAGGTAGCCCAGCCAGCGGAAGGGGCGGAAAAGGCGGGTGGCGAGAATGATCTCGTCCAGCCCGTGGCGCAGCAGCACCAGGTTGATGCGGGCGAGGTGGAACAGATGCCGCGGCCGGATCATGAATCCGCCCGCCGCTTGCGTTCCAGGCGTCGTACGCGCGCTTCCAGGCGATCAGCATCCTCCCGCAGGCGATCAATGGCGGACAGGTAGATGTCCACCTCGGCCCGTGTCGGCAGCATGCGGCGCTCTTCGGTGAGGTATTCGCCCAGATTCATCTCCAGGGTGCGGCGGCTTTCCTGAAAACGTGTCCAGGCTTCCCGCCCCAGGCGCCCGAGTTGATGAGCGGGCACATCGCCAAGTACGCGGGCCAGCTGCTCCTCCCAGTCCACGTCCAGGCGGGCGAACAGCGTGCGTACATCGCGCACCAGGCCCAGGTCGCCGGAGAAGTGCACGGCCTTTCCACCACCTTCCGGATCCTGCGCCAGGGCCAGGAGATCGCCGGGACGCCCGCGAATACGGGCGTCCGCTTCCAGTGCCGGATCGTCCAGTTGCGAGAGCGTGAGCCCGTCCTCCTGGAAGCGGAGCAGCAGACTGATCCCCGTGCCCTCCAGTTCCAGCACCACCTGGCGGTCTGCCAGCCGGCGCATGCGGGGTGGGGATTCCGGATCCAGACGCACCAGCTGCGTGAGAGTGCGTGATACGGCCTGCAGGGGAAGATCGAGCCAGGCCATGGTCAGTAGCGAAAGCCCCGGTGGATGGCCACCACGCCGCCGCTGAGGTTGGTGTAGTCGCAATCCTCGAGGCCGGCTTCCTGCATCATGTCGCGCAGGGTTTCCTGGTTCGGGTGCATGCGAATGGACTCGGCCAGGTAACGGTAGCTGTCCGCATCGCCGGCCACCAGCTTGCCCATGCGTGGCAGCAGTTGAAACGAATAGGCATCGTACGCTGGCTGCAGGGCCTTCAGGTACAAGTGGGAGAACTCCAGTACCAGCACGAATCCGCCGGGCTTCAGCACGCGGTGCATTTCGCGCAGTGCCCGGGTCTTGTCGGTCACGTTGCGCAGCCCGAAACCGATGGTCACCCGGTCGAAGCTGCCGGACGGGAAGGGCAGTGCCTCCGCATTCACCAGGGCGTAATCCAGGTTGCCGGTGATTCCGGCATCCAGCATGCGGTCGCGGCCGACGGCCAACATGGAATCGTTGATGTCGGTCATCACCACCTGGCCACGCCCGCCCACCAGGCGCGCCATCAGTCGACTGAGGTCACCGGTGCCGGCGGCCAGATCCAGCACGCGCATGCCGGGCCGCAGACGGGCCATGGCCACGGTCTGCCGTTTCCAGAGCCGGTGCAGGCCCACGGACATCAGATCGTTCATCAGATCGTACTTGTCCGCCACCGACCGGAATACCTGCCCCACCCGCTGCGCCTTTTCGGCCACCGGCACCTGCTGGTAGCCGAAGTCGATGCGATCCCCGGGGCCCTGCTCGCCGCTCACGACGTTCCCTCCCCGCTGTCGCCACGCTGGTAGCCGGCCGCGGCGAGCTTGTCCAGGTAGCGTGCCCAGTTCGCTTCCCGGTCACGACCCAGCTCGTAGAGGTAGTCCCAGGCGTAGAGGCCGCTGTCGTGGCCGTCGTCGAATACCAGGCGTACCGCATATTCGCCCACGGGCTCGATGCGGCTGATGTTGACGTCTTCCTTGTTCACCTGCAGCACTTCCTGCCCGGGGCCGTGTCCGCGCACCTCCGCAGAGGGGGAATGCACCCGCAGGTATTCACAGCTCAGCTCGAACCGCGCGCCGTCGTCGAAACTGATCTCCAGCATGCGGGACTGACGATGCAGCTTGATCTCCGTGGGTATGGGCATGGCACCTCACTTGCCGTGTTCGCTGGTTCCGGCCTCACCGGCCGATCGCCGTCAGAGTATATACCGGCTCAGGTCCTGATCCTGCACCAGATCGCCCAGCTGTGCATCCACATAGGCCGCGTCCACGTTGGTGGTCTGACCGCTGCGGTCCGCGGCCTGGTAGCTGATTTCCTCGAGCAGCCGTTCCATCACAGTGTGCAGGCGTCGGGCGCCGATGTTCTCGGTGCGTTCGTTGACCTCCCAGGCCACCTGCGCGATGCGTGCGATGCCGTCCTCGGTAAAGGTCAGCGTGCACCCCTCGGTGTCCATCAGCGCCTCATACTGGGTGGTCAGGGAGGCGCTGGGCTCCGTGAGGATGCGCACGAAATCCTCCACCGACAGTGCATCCAGTTCCACGCGGATGGGCAGCCGGCCCTGCAGCTCCGGTATCAGGTCCGACGGCTTGGACAAGTGGAACGCGCCGGAGGCGATGAACAGAATGTGGTCAGTGCGGACCATGCCGAACTTGGTGGACACGGTGGAGCCTTCCACCAGCGGAAGCAGGTCACGCTGCACGCCCTCACGGGAGACATCGGCGCCGCCGCTGGCGCTGCTGTCGGAACGCTTCGCGACCTTGTCGATCTCGTCCAGGAAGACGATGCCGTTCTGCTCCACCCGTTCCACGGCCTGGGCCTTGACCTCTTCCTCGTTGACCATGCGTGCCGCCTCCTGCTCCCGCAGCACCTTCATGGCGTCCTTGATCTTCATGCGGCGCTTTTTGGTCTTGCCACCGCCCATGTTCTGGAACAGGCTCTGCAGCTGGTTGGTCATCTCCTCCATACCGGGCGGCGCCATGATCTCCACGCCCATGGGGGCGGCGGACACCTCGATATCCACTTCCTTGTCATCCAGGTCCCCGAAACGCAGCTTGTTGCGGAACTTGTTGCGGGTGGCCTGATCCTGGGGCTGTTCGTCCTCTTCCCAGCTGGTGGTGGTCGCCCGTGGCAGCAGAATGTCCAGCAGGCGGTCCTCCGCCGCTTCCTCGGCCCGGTATTTGACCTTTTCCATGGCTTCTTCCCGGGTCATTTTCACCGCCATGTCCACCAGGTCGCGGACGATGGATTCCACATCGCGCCCCACATAGCCCACTTCGGTGAACTTGGTGGCTTCCACCTTGATGAACGGGGCATTGGCCAGCCGGGCCAGGCGGCGGGCGATCTCGGTCTTGCCCACGCCGGTGGGGCCGATCATCAGAATATTCTTCGGTGTGATCTCGTTGCGCAGGTCCTCGCCCACCTGCATACGGCGCCAGCGGTTGCGCAGTGCGATGGCCACCGAGCGCTTAGCCTTGGCCTGGCCGATGATGTGACGGTCCAGTTCCTGAACGATTTCCCGGGGAGTCATTTCGGACATGATCGGATTCCTGACGCTGGGAACCGGCCTTAGGCCAGTTCCTCGATGGTGAGCTGATGGTTGGTGTACACGCAGATGTCGGCGGCGATACTCAGCGATTCCTCGACCAGTTGCTTGGCAGGCAGCTCGCTGTGCCGGAGCAGGCCCAGCGCCGCGGCCTGCGCGAAGGGACCGCCGGAGCCGATGGCGATGACGTCGTGTTCCGGCTCGATGACATCACCGTTGCCGGAGATCACCAGGGTGCTCTCCTTGTCCGCCACCAGCAGCAGTGCCTCCAGCCGGCGCAGGGCGCGGTCGGAACGCCAGTCCTTGGCCAGTTCAACGGCGGCGCGCACCAGATGCCCCTGGTATTTCTCGAGCTGGCCCTCGAAGCGTTCGAACAGGGTGAAGGCGTCGGCGGTGCCGCCGGCGAAACCCGCGATCACGCGGTCATGGAACAGGCGCCGCACTTTACGCGCGTTCCCTTTCATGACCGTGTTGCCCATGGAAACCTGGCCATCGCCGCCGATTACAACCTGACCATTGCGCCGCGCCGCCAGTATGGTCGTGCCTCTGAACTGTTCCATGCGTACTCCGATGCGCTCTAGCTGCTCGAGAACAGGGATTTGGGGGTGAACCGATGATTTTAAAGGGTTTGGGGCTGTTGAATGATCACCGCCTCTTGCGCGCGCGCGGATGGGCCGCGTCATACACCTGGGCCAGGTGCTGGAAATCCAGATGGGTATAGACCTGGGTCGTACTGATGTCCGCATGGCCTAGCAGTTCCTGTACCGCGCGCAGGTCACCACTGGACTCCAGCAGGTGACTGGCGAAGGCGTGCCGCAACATATGGGGGTGCACGTGGCCGGGCAGCCCGGCCAGTTCCGCCAGGCGCTGCAAGCGCTGCTGCACGCTGCGCACGCTCAGGCGGCGCCCCAGACGGCTTATAAACAAGGCCCGTTTATCCGCTGGCGCCAGTTCCGGGCGGATCCCCAGCCAATCCCGCAGCCGCTCCTGTGCCTTGCGCCCCACGGGAACCATCCGGCTTTTTGCGCCCTTGCCGATGACCTGCAACTGCCGGTCACGCAGGTCCACATCCGCCTCGTTCAGCGAGACCAGTTCCGAAAGCCGAAGGCCGGAGGAATAGAACAGTTCCGCGATCGCGAGATCGCGCCGCTGTAGCCGCGGGTCGCCTGAATCGTCCGCCGTATCCAGCAGCTGGTGCATGCTGTCCACGTCCAGCGTGCGTGGCAGGCGGCGGCCGCTACGTGGTGCGGGGATGTCCTCCGCCGGATTGGCGGTCAGTTGTTCCTCGCGCAAAAGATAATTGAAGAAGCCCCGCAGGGCGGATAGGCGCCGTTTCAGGCTGGGGCCGGAGAGACCTTTGCGGTGACCCTGAGCGACGAAGCGGCGGACGGCATGGGCGTCCAGCGCCGCCCAGTCATCCAGCCCGGTCCGGTCGCACCATTCCACCAGGGCATCCAGGTCCCGGCGGTAACTGTCGCGGGTTCGGGGGGACAGGCGCCGTTCACCGGCCAGGTGCTGGTCGAAGCGCTGCAGCCAGGCCAGCGCTTCCGGCGTCATTGACGACTCAGGTGCGGTGCCAGGCTGTAGGCGGCCAGGTCGGCCAGCTGGCGCAGGAACACGGTGCCGTGCGTGGGCTGGAAGCGGTCCGCGTCCAGACTGCCGATGGAAAGCATGCCGTTCAGCGAGGGATGCCGCAGCCGCACCAGTGCCGCGGACCTGACCCGCGAGGCACTGCGTCCGAACAGGAACCCGGCCTGCTCGGCCGGCAATGGCCCGCACACCGGGCGTCCTTCCGTCAGAAAGCGCTGGAACTGGCCCAGCGCCGGATCATCATCCGGCACCAGATCGGCCTGCGCGCCGAGGCGCTTGCTGTTGGCTGGCACAATCAGGCGTAGCGCCACGAAATCCGCCTGGAACTGGTTTCGCAAACCGTCCTTGAGCGCCTGCAATGTGCCGTCCAGATCCTGCTGGCAGAGCAACTCCAGGGCCAGGCGATGCATGCGCTCGGCCAGCCGGTCGTTGTCTCGCGCCACCTCCAGTAACTCATCCAACCGTGCCTTGAGCTGGCGGTTCTGCTGTTGCAGACGGGCTACCTGGTGCTCCACCAACGAGATGGCATCGCCGCAGACGTGGGGAATCTGCAGCCGTTCCACCAGTTCCGGGTGCCGCTCGAAGAACGTTGGATCCTGTTCCAGGAAGGCGACCACGGTCTCGTCCGTGGGTGGTTCCTGCAGGCTGACCTTTTGCTGCGTGCTCATGCTGTGCTCCTGGTGACCTCTGGCGGCAGCCGAACGTTCAGTGCCGGGTCTTGGCAACAGTCTATAGAAAAAATCGTTGCGGCGTCACGGTTTGGGTTCATTTGGTGGCTTCGAGTCGGCAGAGGATGTCGGGATTGTATTGCGGACTGTCGGCGGCATGGACGCCGCCGACCAGCTACAGGGATGTATTCACGCGTGTCCGCAATACAATCCCGACATCCTCTGCCTCGTGGTGGCAGGCGTCACCTCGCGAAACCAACTTCCTTGTGTTCAGTCTTCGAGGTCGATTTCGCCATGGAACACGGTGACGGCGGGGCCGGTCATCCAGACCGGTTCCCCTTCGCCGGCCCAGCGGATCAGCAATCGCCCGCCGGGGAGGTCAACGGCGACCTCCTCGTCCAGTAATTGCCGCAGCCGTCCGGCCACCACCGCGGCACAGGCGCCAGTGCCACAGGCCAGCGTCTCGCCGGCGCCACGTTCGTAGACGCGCAGGCGGATGTGGCTGCGGTCCACCACCTCCATGAAGCCCGCGTTCACCCGGCGCGGAAACTGCGCGTGCCGTTCGATCAGAGGGCCCAGCGAGGCAACCGGGGCGTTGGCGACGTCGGCGACCTGCAACACGGCATGGGGGTTGCCCATGGACACGGCACCAATGGTGAGTTCATCGCCGTTGACCGCCAGCGGATAGGTGATGGCACGGCGGTCGGCCAGGAACGGGACTTCCGCCGGCTCGAGCCGCGGTGGGCCCATGTCCACCGTGACCTGACCGTCAGGCTGCAGGTAGACGCGGGTGGGGCCGCCGAGGGTCTGGATGGTGAGTTCACGCTGGTCGGTGAGCCCTTGTTCCTGCAGGAATACGGCGAGACAGCGCACGCCGTTGCCGCACTGCTCCACCTCGCTGCCATCGGCGTTGTAGATGCGATAGCGGAAGTCCATGGCCGGCTCGGTGGCGGGGGCCGCCAGCAGTACCTGGTCGCAGCCGATGCCGTAGCGGCGGTCGGCCAGCCGGCGGACCTGGTTGGCGCTCAGGTCCACGCTCTGGCGAATCGCGTCCAGCACCACGAAGTCGTTGCCGATGCCGTGCATCTTGGTGAAGCGCATCAGGATGTCTCCGGCAGTAGCCGCTCGCCAGCCAGCAGTGCGTCCAGTGTTTCACGCTGACGGATCAGGTGAACCTGGTTGCCATCCACCAGCAGTTCCGGTGGTCGCGGCCGGGTGTTGTAATTGGACGCCATGACGAAACCGTAGGCGCCGGCGGAACGCACCGCCAGTAGATCCCCCTGCTCCAGCACCAGTTCCCGGTCCTTGCCAAGGAAGTCTCCGGTTTCGCACACGGGCCCCACCAGATCGTAGACCCGCGCCTGGCCGCTACGGGGTTGTACCGGTTCAATGGCCTGCCAGGCGGCGTAGAGCGCCGGCCGCAGCAGATCATTCATGGCTGCGTCGATGATGGCAAAGTTCTTGTGCGGCGTGTGCTTCAGGTATTCCACGCGGGTCAGCAGCATGCCGGCGTTGGCGACGATGGACCGGCCCGGCTCCATCAGGATCTTGAGTCCGCGGTCCTGCAGCAGCGGCAGGAGTTCCGCGGCATAGGCCCCGGGGCTCGGCGGTTCCTCGTCCTGGTAGCGCACGCCCAGGCCGCCCCCGATGTCGATATGCTCCAGCCGGAGGCTCTTTGCAGCCAGGCGGTCCACCATGGCCAGCACGCGTTCCAGTGCATCCCGGAACGGCGCCGTACGTGTGAGCTGGGAACCGATATGGAAGTCCACGCCGACGAAGCGCAGGCCGGGAAACGCCTCGGCACGTTGGTACAGGCGCTCGGCGTCTTCCAGCGGAATGCCGAACTTGTTCTCCTTCAGCCCCGTGGAGATGTAGGGATGCGTCTGGGCGTCCACGTCCGGG
Source organism: Ectothiorhodospiraceae bacterium (assembly GCA_007125985.1). GTDB lineage: Bacteria > Pseudomonadota > Gammaproteobacteria > Nitrococcales > Aquisalimonadaceae > LSCE01. The sequence continues at coordinate 59,200 of SLCE01000006.1, forward strand.
TTCACGCGCAGCGATACCTGCGCCACGGCGTTCATATGTGTGGCCACGTGATTGATGCGTTCCAGCTCTCCTTCGGATTCCACGTTGAAGCAGCTGATGCCCGCATCCAGGGCGCGCGCGATCTCGTGCCGGGTCTTGCCCACGCCGGAGAAGACAATGCGATCCGGCCGCCCGCCGGCGCGCAATACACGCTCCAGCTCTCCCTCGGAAACGATGTCGAAACCGGAACCCAGGCGCGCCAGCAGGTTCAGCACCGCCAGGTTGGAATTTGCCTTGACCGCATAGCAGACCAGGTGGTCCACGCCAGCGAAGGCGTCGTCGTAGGCCTTCCATGCGGTTTCAATGGCGGCACGGCTGTAGACATAGGCAGGTGTGCCGTGCGCCTTCGCGATGGCGCTCAGGGGCACGTCTTCGGCAAACAGTTCGCCGCCGCGCGGCTGGAACGGCTCCATGCTGGCTCCGGTTGGTTGAGAGACGGGTTCGGTTCAGGCCGCGATCGGCGTGACGGCCCATGCGGCGGCGGAATCCGGCAGGTAGAGGTCGCCCTTCTGGCCGCAGGCGGTCAGCAGGACCACGGCCAGCAGGCCGATGCCGATCATGCGCATGCCCATTTTGAAGCCCCCTCCTTGCCGGGATTCAGCGCATTATACCGGCCATGGCGCCGGCGGGCGATGGGTGACCCTGGCCGCTGGGCCGGGGTATGCTGCGGTCCATTCGGTTTCCGGAGGAGCGGGAGTGATGAGCGAAGAAATGCTGGACTGCGTGCAGGTTGGTGCGGGTGATGATGCCCGGGCCAGTGTGATCTGGCTGCACGGCCTGGGGGCCGACGGCCATGATTTCGAACCCATCGTGCCGGAATTACGCTTACCCGCGGAGCTGGGGGTCAGGTTCATTTTCCCGCATGCCCCGGTGCGTCCGGTGACGTTGAATGCGGGCATGGCGATGCGCGCCTGGTATGACATCATCGCTCTTGGCGGTAACGCGCAGCAGGACGAGGACGGGATCCGGCAGTCGGCACGTCAGGTTGAGGCGCTGATCCAGCGTGAATACGAGCGGGGCGTTCCGGCTAACCGGATCGTCCTGGCGGGTTTTTCCCAGGGCGGTGCTATCGCTCTGCATCTGGGCCTGCGCCACCCGGAGCGCCTGGCCGGCATCATGGGGTTGTCCACCTATCTGCCGCTTGGCGATACCGTGGAGGAGGAACGTCATAGCGCCAACGCGCAAACGCCGGTTTTCCTGGCTCATGGCAGTATGGATCCGGTGGTGCCCATGACCATGGGTGAACGCTCCCGCGACGGGCTCCAGGCCATGGGTTACTCGGTGGAGTGGCATGACTACCCGATGGTCCACCAGGTGTCCATGGAGGAAATCGCGGATATCAGTACCTGGCTGCAGCGGGTGCTGGCGGATTGATTGCTGAGCCTGAGGGGGGTTGGTTTGGGTGGCTTCGAATCGGCCGTGGTGTGGGGGGTATCGTCGCGGACACGCATGAATACATCCCTGTAGCTTGTCGGCGGCGTTCCTGCCGCCGACAGTCCGGAGCCAACCCTTCCGATAACGGCCGGTTCGAAGCCCCCGGCAGTGGAGCAATGTTGGGATCTCGCAGCCAGTTAGCCCCGCAGCGCCGAGAGCCGTTCCCGCGCTGCTGCGATCTGGATACGTACCTGGTTTGGTGCCGTGCCGCCCAGGTGGTCGCGGGCGGCCAGCGAGCCCTCGAGGGTCAGCACGTCGTAGACGTCATCCCCGATGGTGTCTGAGAACTGCTGCAGCGTCGCCAGGTCCATGTCCGCCAGGTCCTTGCCCTGCTCCACCCCATGGCGCACCGCTGCGCCGACGATGGCGTGGGCGTCGCGGAACGGCACACCCTTGCGCACCAGGTAATCCGCCAGGTCGGTGGC
>SLCE01000037.1 GCA_007125985.1 Ectothiorhodospiraceae bacterium
GGTTCTGCCGGAAGCGGCCCTGCTTGCCCTTGATCATGTCCGCCAGGGATTTCAGCGGGCGCTTGTTGGTGCCGGTGATGGCCCGGCCGCGCCGGCCATTGTCCAGCAGTGCGTCCACGGACTCCTGCAGCATACGCTTTTCGTTGCGCACGATGATGTCAGGCGCGGACAACTCCAGCAGCCGCTTCAGGCGGTTATTCCGATTGATGACCCGGCGGTAAAGGTCGTTCAGGTCCGACGTGGCGAACCGGCCACCATCCAGCGGCACCAGCGGACGCAGGTCCGGCGGCAGCACGGGAAGCACGGTCAGGATCATCCACTCCGGCTTGTTGCCGGATTCCAGGAAGGCCTCGATGATCTTCAGCCGCTTGGACAGCCGCTTGATCTTGGTGTCGGAATTGGTGGCGGCAAGCTCTTCGCGCAGTCGCTGCCGCTCTTCCTCCAGCTCCACACCCTTGAGCAGTTCCATGACGGCTTCCGCACCCATGCGGGCATCGAACTCGTCACCGTACTGTTCAACGGCGTCAAGGTAGCCTTCGTCAGTCAGCAGCTGGCCACGCTCCATGGGCGTCATACCCGGATCGATGACCACGAAGGCCTCGAAATACAGGATGCGCTCGATATCCCGCAACGTCATATCCAGCAGCAGACCGATGCGCGACGGCAGCGATTTCAGATACCAGATATGGGCCACCGGGCTGGCCAGATCGATGTGCGCCATGCGCTCGCGGCGCACCTTGGCCAAGGTCACCTCGACACCGCACTTCTCGCAGACCACACCGCGGTGCTTCAACCGCTTGTATTTTCCGCACAGGCACTCGTAGTCCTTCACCGGGCCAAAGATCTTGGCGCAGAACAAGCCGTCGCGCTCCGGCTTGAAGGTCCGGTAATTAATGGTCTCGGGCTTTTTCACTTCGCCGTAAGACCAGGAACGGATCATCTCCGGCGACGCCAGTGCGATGCGCAGGGCATCGAAATCATCCAGCTGTGCGCCGGGCTGCTTGAACAGGTTCAGCAAGTCTTTCATAGCCGTTCGTCCGCCACCTAGTTGGTGAGTAATCGGTTCGTCACGATGACGTCCACCGGGTTCAGTCCTGCTCCAGCTCGATGTTGATGCCGAGGGAGCGAATTTCCTTGACCAGTACGTTAAAGGATTCCGGCATGCCGGCCTTCATCTGGTGGTTGCCATCCACGATGTTCTTGTACATCTGGGTACGGCCGTTCACGTCATCGGACTTCACGGTGAGCATTTCCTGCAAGGTGTAGGCCGCCCCGTAGGCTTCCAGCGCCCACACTTCCATCTCACCGAATCGCTGACCACCGAACTGCGCCTTACCGCCCAGCGGCTGCTGGGTGACCAGGCTGTACGGCCCGGTGGAACGGGCGTGCATCTTGTCGTCCACCAGGTGGTTCAGCTTCAGCATATACATGTAGCCGATGGTCACCGGGCGATCGAAGGCATTGCCGGTCCGCCCGTCATAGAGCGTGGCCTGCCCTGATTCCGGCAGCCCTGCCAGCTTGAGCATGTACTTGATCTCTTCCTCGTTGGCGCCATCGAACACCGGCGTGGCGATCGGGACACCGCCCTTGAGGTTGCTGCACAAGCGCACAACCTCTTCATCGCTGAAGCTGTTCAGGTCGACTTCCTGCCCACCGCTCCGGTTATAGATGGCATCGAGCTTCTCCCGCATGGAATCGACCTTGGCCTTGGCCTCAACCATTTCGCCGAGCTTGCGCCCCAGCTCCTTGGCGGCCCAACCCATGTGGGTCTCCAGCACCTGCCCCACGTTCATGCGTGACGGCACGCCGAGCGGGTTCAACACCACATCCACGGGACGGCCATCAGCCGTGAACGGCATGTCTTCCTGCGGCACGATCATGGAGATCACGCCCTTGTTGCCGTGACGGCCGGCCATTTTGTCGCCGGCCTGGATGCGCCGCTTCACGGCCAGGTAGACCTTGACCATCTTCAGCACCCCAGGGGCCAGGTCATCGCCCTGGGTAATCTTGCCGCGCTTCTCCTCGAACAGGCGCTCGAACTCCTCACGCTGCTCCTTGAGCTGGCGTTGAGTGCGTTCCAGCAACTCGTTCGCTGCTTCGTCGCGCATCCGGATCTCGAACCATTTGTCCCGATCCAGGGTCTCCAGATACTTCTCGGAGACCTTCGTGCCGGACTTGAGACCACTGGGGCCGCCTTCCGCGACTTCACCGACGATCGCGTTGCGAACACGGCCAAATGCATCGTCCTGGAAGATACGGTATTGATCGTCCAGATCCTTCCGGATCTTGGCCAGCGCCTCTCGTTCGATGGACAGTGCGCGGGAGTCCTTCTCCACGCCGTCGCGGGTGAACACCTGCACGTCGATGACAGTGCCGTCCATGCCGGAAGGCACCCGCAGCGAGGTGTCCTTCACATCAGAGGCTTTCTCACCGAAGATGGCGCGCAGCAGCTTCTCTTCCGGGGTGAGCTGGCTTTCGCCCTTCGGCGTGACCTTGCCCACCAGAATGTCACCGGACTTCACCTCGGCGCCAATATAGACAATACCGGCCTCATCCAGCTTGGACAGGGCGGACTCGCCCACGTTGGGGATATCGGCCGTGATTTCCTCCGGGCCGAGCTTCGTATCCCGGGCAACCGCGGTCAGTTCCTCGATGTGGATCGTGGTGTAACGGTCTTCCTGTACCACGCGCTCGGAAATGAGGATGGAATCCTCGAAGTTGTAGCCATTCCAGGGCATGAAGGCCACGAGCATGTTCTGGCCCAGCGCCAGTTCGCCCATGTCGGTGCTCGGCCCGTCGGCCAGCACGTCGCCTCGCGCCACGTGGTCGCCCACGTTAACCAGCGCCTTGTTATTGATGCAGGTGTTCTGGTTGGAACGGGTGTACTTGGTGAGGTTATAGATATCCACACCCGGCTCGCCCGGGGCGGTCTCCTCATCATTCACCCGGATCACCACCCGCGCGGCATCCACTGATTCCACCGCACCGCCGCGGCGCGCCACCACAGCCACGCCGGAGTCGATGGCGACAGCACGCTCCATGCCGGTACCCACCAGCGGCTTCTCCGCACGCAGAGTCGGCACAGCCTGACGCTGCATGTTCGAACCCATCAGGGCACGGTTGGCGTCATCGTGTTCCAGGAACGGGACCAGCGCGGCCGCCACAGACACGGTCTGCTTCGGCGACACGTCCATGTACTGGATCTTGTCTGGCGTGGACATGCCGAATTCGTTCTGGTGCCGAATGGAGATCAGGTCATCCACCAGGGCGCCATCTTCCCCCACCCGGGCGTTGGCCTGGGCGATGATGAAGCGCGACTCCTCGATGGCCGACAGGTAATCCACCTGATCCGTCACCTTGCCGTCCACCACCCGGCGATACGGGGTTTCCAGGAAACCGTACCGGTTGGTGCGCGCATAACAGGCCAAAGAGTTGATCAGACCGATGTTCGGACCTTCCGGCGTTTCGATGGGACACACCCGCCCGTAATGGGTCGGATGCACGTCCCGCACCTCGAAGCCGGCCCGCTCGCGGGTCAGACCACCCGGCCCCAGCGCGGAAACCCGCCGTTTGTGGGTCACCTCGGAGAGGGGGTTGTTCTGATCCATGAACTGCGACAGCTGCGATGATCCGAAGAACTCCTTGATCGCCGCCGCCACCGGCTTGGCGTTGATCAGTTCCTGTGGCATCAGCCCTTCGCTCTCGGCCAGACTCAGGCGTTCGCGCACGGCACGCTCAACACGCACAAGGCCGACGCGGAACACGTTCTCCGCCATCTCACCCACGGAACGGATACGGCGGTTCCCCAGGTGGTCGATATCGTCCACCGTGCCGTTGCCGTTACGGATGTCGATCAGCGTCTTCATCACGGCAATGATGTCGTCGTTGTCCAACGTACCAGAGCCGGTGACCTCGTCACGCCCCACACGCAGGTTGAACTTCATCCGGCCCACGGACGAGAGGTCATAACGGTCTTCGCTGAAGAACAGGTTCTGGAACAGGTTCTCCGCGGCTTCCTTGGTGGGCGGCTCGCCGGGGCGCATCATCCGGTAGATTTCCACCAGCGCCTCCAACTGGGTGCGGGTGGTATCGATGCGCAGCGTGTTCGACATGTACGGACCGTGATCCAGGTCGTTCACGTACAGGGTGTCGAACTGTTTGACCTCGGCATCCTTGAGCTGCTGGATCAGCTCGGGCGTCAGCTCGGTGTTGGCCTCGGCCAGAATCTCGCCGGTGGATTTGTCCACCACATCATGCGCGATCACCTTCCCTTCCAGGTACTCCTCGGGCACCACCAGCTTGTCCATACCCGCCTTCTCCATCTGGCGAATATGGCGTGCGGTCACGCGGCGGCCCGGTTCGACCAGCACTTCCCCGCCCAACTCGATGGGGAAGGTGGCGGTTTCGCCACGCATGCGCTCGGGAACCAGGTCCATTACCACCTGATTCTTCTTCAGGTGGAACGTGATCTTGTCGAAGAACATGTCCAGGATCTGCTCGGGGCCGTAACCGAGCGCGCGGAGCAGAATACTGGCCGGCAGCTTACGCCGACGGTCGATGCGGACGAAGATGTTGTCCTTCGGGTCGAATTCGAAATCCAGCCAGGAGCCGCGATACGGGATAACCCGCGCCGTGAACAGCAGCTTGCCGGAGGAATGGGTCTTGCCCTTGTCATGATCGAAAAACACCCCGGGAGAGCGGTGCAGCTGCGACACGATGACGCGTTCGGTGCCGTTCACCACGAACGTCCCGTTTTCGGTCATGAGCGGCATTTCGCCCATGTAGACTTCCTGCTCCTTGATGTCCTTGACGGTCTTGCCGTCCTTGTCATAAATGACCAGGCGCACCAGGGCACGGAGCGGCGCCGCGTAGGTCATTCCGCGCAGCTGGCACTCCTTGACGTCAAAGGCAGGGTGGCCGATACGATAGTTCACGTACTCCAGCGCGGCCGTACCGGAGTAGCTGCTGATGGGGAACACGGACTTGAAGGCGGCATGCAGCCCGGCATCATCCCGGGCGTCCGGTGCCTTGTCTGCCTGCAAGAAATGCCGGTAGGAATCCAGCTGGATGGCAAGCAGGTAGGGGACTTCCAGAATATTGGGAATCTTGCCGAAGTCCTTGCGGATGCGCTTCTTTTCGGTGAACGAGTAGGCCATCGAGGTTCCTCACCAAACGATCAAACCAGGTCTCAGGTGCGGCGTCCTGCGTCCCGCCGGTCACGGCGGAACCCGCAACCTGCGGGTGTACGTGTTCCCTACGTCTTTTCCAATGGGCAGTGGCCGGCCTTCCGTGCCTTAAGCCGCTGCCGTCCTACAAACGGGAAAAGGCCGGTGGCACCTGGCCACCAGCCATTCCCCGCCAACTGCTTTCAGCAAGCGTCTGCTGCCAAGACTTACTTGACTTCGACAGTAGCGCCGGCTTCTTCCAGCTTGGCCTTGATGTCTTCGGCCTCGTCCTTGGAAGCACCTTCCTTCACCGGAGAAGGCGCACCTTCCACCAGTTCCTTGGCTTCCTTCAGGCCCAGACCGGTGATGCCGCGGACCGCCTTGATGACGGACACCTTGTTGGAGCCGAAGCTGGCCAACACGACGTCGAACTCGGTCTTTTCTTCAGCGGCGGCACCAGCGTCGCCACCAGCAGCAGCCGGTGCGGCAGCAACAGCGGCGGCGGCGGTCACGCCAAACTTCTCTTCCATCGCCTCGATCAGCTCAACCACTTCCAGCACGGTCATGTTGCCGATCGTTTCGAGGATATCCTCTTTGGAAACAGCCATTATAGAACTCCTGAAAAAGCGTGTCGTTAATAGAACCCGTTGGGGTTTCCTGCATTCAGAACAGCGAACCGGGAAATCGGATCAGGCCGCCTCTTTTGCATCGCGAACGGCTGCCAGCGTACGGACCAGCTTGCCAGGCACCTCGTTGAGGGTGGTGGCGAGCTTCTGGACCGGAGCACGCATGGTAGCCAGCAGGATGCTCAGGGCTTCCTCACGGGTCGGCAGGCTGGCCAGGCGATCAATTTCACTCGCCGGATACAGCTTGCCCCCGAGAGACACCATCTTCGGAACGAGCTTGTCGTTCTGCTTGCCGAAATCCTTCAACACCCGCGCTGCGGCACCCGGATCTTCCTGGGAGAACGCCAACAGCAGCGGACCATTGAAACCTTCGGTCATGCACTCGAAGTCGGTACCCTGAACAGCCCGACGCGCAATCGAGTTCTTCACCACCCGGAGGTAGACACCCTGCTTGCGCGCCTCGCTACGGAGGCTGTCCATTTCGGTTGCCTTGATGCCGCGGTACTCCGCGGCGACGGCCGCATAGGCGGCCTGGGCAATCGCGTTGACTTCCGCAGTCATCGCCTTTTTCTGTTCCAGACTAATTGCCATGCTTTCCTCCTGGAACTTGGCCATGACCCCCGATCAACCGACCGGGGAACGGAGACCACCCTCGGCTTACGCCTCGGATGGCTGCCCCTACACGGGGCGAAACGGTCGCCTGCCGCAGGAAACTCCTGCCGGGGCTGCACCGTCTATCGCTGGCTGGCCGTGAAGCCGATTAAGCGGCGAACCGCACCAGACGGTCTTTGACGGCTGCCATATCTCCGACAGCCTTCAAGACGCCGTCGCCCGCCAAGGCAGGCGACGGTTACTTCCGTACTAACCCAGCGAAGCCGGATCAACCGCCACACCGGGGCCCATAGTGGAGGCCACGGTGATCTTTTTCACGTAATGCCCCTTGGCTGCCGCCGGCTTCAATTTGTTCAGATCCGCCAGCAGCGCATCCAGGTTCTGCTTGAGCTGTTCGGGCTCGAAGCTCACCTTGCCAATGGCGCAGTGAATAATGCCGGCCTTGTCCGTGCGGTAGCGCACCTGACCCGCCTTGGCATTCCGGACGGCCTCGGCCACGTTCGGAGTCACTGTGCCGACTTTCGGGTTCGGCATGAGACCGCGGGGACCGAGAATGGTTCCAAGCTTGCCCACAACCGCCATGGCGTCGGGGCTGGCAACAACCACGTCGAAATTCAGCTCGCCGGCCTTGACCTGCTCAGCCAGATCGTCCATGCCCACCAGGTCAGCACCAGCCTCTTTGGCCGCGTCGGCATTGGCACCCTGGGTGAACACAGCGACGCGCACGCTCTTGCCGGTCCCGTTCGGCAGCACGGTGGCGCCGCGCACCACTTGATCGGATTTCCGGGGATCCACACCCAGGTTTACCGACACCTCCACCGACTCCGGGAACTTCGCCTGAGGCAGTGACTTCAGCAGCGTGAACGCTTCATCCACCGGGTACAGCTTCCCCGGCTCCAGCTTCTCGGCAATCACCTTCTGGCGCTTGGTCAGCTTCGCCATGGTCACACGCCCTCCACGTCGAGGCCCATGCTGCGGGCGCTACCGGCAATGGTGCGCACCGCTGCATCCATATCCGCAGCGGAGAGATCCGGCTCCTTGAGCTTGGCGATCTCTTCCAACTGCTCGCGGGTCACCTTGCCCACCTTCTCGGTGTTGGGACGACCGGAGCCGGACTGAATGCCGGCAGCCTTCTTGAGCAGAATGGCCGCGGGCGGGGTTTTGGTGACGAACGTGAAGCTTCGATCGTTGTAGACCGTGATCACGACCGGTGTGGGCAGACCAGCCTCCATCTCCTGGGTCTGGGCATTGAACGCCTTACAGAACTCCATGATATTGACGCCGTGCTGACCCAGAGCCGGGCCAACGGGTGGCGACGGATTGGCCTGACCGGCCTTCACCTGCAGCTTGATATAAGCCTGAACTTTTTTGGCCATGTGACCTCCTGATCGGGTGCTAGCGCCTCTCGGCTCCCCGGTGGAACAGACGACGACGGCGCCCCGCCACAAGGGCGGGCGCAACCGACGTCGCTACTTCAAACCTTCTCAACCTGATCGAAGCTGAGCTCGACGGGCGTGGACCGACCGAAAATGGACACCGCCACACGCAGACGGTTCTTTTCGTAGTTCACTTCCTCAACCGCGCCGTTGAAATCAGTGAACGGCCCATCGGTGACACGCACCACCTCGCCAACCTCGAACAGCACCTTCGGGCGCGGCTTCTCGACGCCTTCCCGCACACGGTTCAGGATCTGCTCTGCCTCCCGGTCGGAGATCGGCGCAGGGCGGTCGCTGGAGCCACCGATGAAACCCATGACCCGGGGCACATCCTTCACCAGGTGCCAGGTTTCATCATCAAGCTCCATGCGAACCAGCACGTAACCGGGAAAGAACTTCCGCTCACTGCGCCGCTTCTGGCCACCGCGGATTTCCACCACTTCTTCGGTGGGCACCAGGATCTCGCCGAACTTGTCTTCCATCCCGGCGCGCTTGATGCGCTCTTCCAGGGACTGCTTGACCTTGTTCTCGAAGCCTGAGTAGGCGTGAACAACGTACCAACGCTTTGCCATGTCAGCCTCCTGCGCCGATGATGATGCCGACACCCCAGCGCAGGAGCATATCCAGCAGCCAGAGGAAGATGGCAACGATCATCACCACTATCAGCACGATGATCGTCGTCTGTCGCGTCTCCTGACCGGTGGGCCAGACAACCTTGCGCGTCTCCGTCCGCGCATCCTGTAAGAACCCCCACAGGGCGCGACCGGGCGCGGAGGTCACGGCGATCGCCACGGAGACGGCCACAACCGCCAGAATGCCCAGCACGCGATAGAGCTGCGGCTGGTCTTCATAGATGTAAAACGCCAGTATGCCGGCTGCCAGCAATAGAGCGGAGGCTACCAGCTTCAGCGTATCGGCCGGAGACTTGTCGGTGAGCGTCTTGGATTTCATGAATGTCCGCAGACTTCCCTGGAGCTGGCCCCTTGAATAGATTTGGACGGGCCATGGACCGGAAACTGGCA
>SLCE01000157.1 GCA_007125985.1 Ectothiorhodospiraceae bacterium
AGGCCGATGAGCGCGTTCGCGAGGCGGCAGCCCATGGGCGCGAGCGGGCCGATGACCTGCTCGAGCGCATGAACGGCTACGTCCGCGACAACCCGCTGATGTCCATTGGCATCGCCTTTGTCGCTGGCGCGCTGTACTCATCGCTGACACGTCGCCGGTAACAGACGGCATGCAAGGCCCAGAAACAGACGACGCGGCGCGAGGCGACTGGCAGGCGCGCGAACCGGAAACCGCCGCCTGCAGCGATCGGGAAAGAGAAGGTGGCGGCATGTTCGCCGACGTCGCCACCCTGTCTGCCCTGATCGGGGCATCAGTCCGGGATACCGCGCGGCTTCTGGGTCTGGAGACGCGTCTTGTGGTCAAGACCATCATCATGATGGTGGGGTTCGGTCTGGTGCTCGCGCTCATGATGGTAGGAATCTGGCTCTCCATCACGCTTATTGTCGCCACCGGGCTTTATGAATACACCCGCCTGGGCGTGACGCTGAGCATTGCCGGCGCGTCACTGGTTAACGTGACCTGTGCGGGAGCCCTTCTCCTCGTGCTCCAACGCCTAGCCCGTCGGCTGGCATTTCCGGAGACGCGCCTTGCCGTGCGGACTCTGCTGGACGACGCGTCCCGCACCATGCGCCAGGATGCGCAGTCCAGCCCGAAGCAAGAAAACACGGGACACCATCCACCACCCAGTTGATCAAGACCGGCCAGGTGAGGGTGATTGGGTGGCGCTATCGCATCCGTTTGCAGGCTTATGCTGCATCTGAAAAATTAGGTGCGCCACCGCACAGACGAATCCGCCAAGAAGTATTGTCATGATGCGGAGGGATCATTGGCTACCGGAGGATCCACCATGCAAATCAACCAGATTTTGGGAATCATCCTTCTCGTCGCAGCCGCAGCGCTCCTGTACTTCGGCTACGCCGCATCGCAGAGTGTCGGTGAACAGATTCATGAAACGTTCACGGGCCGATTTACCGACTCGACAACCTGGTACTTCGTGTTCGGCATCGCCGCAGCCATAGGCGGTGTGATTTTGCTGATCTTTGGAACAAGAACTTGATCCACTAAGCGCTGTACAACCTGCCGCAATCCGTATTCTGTCGCGTTGGCAGAATTTCTTACGGCTGGTTTCCGTCTGCAAAACCGCTGGGGCATGCCTGACATGAACGTTGTAACGATTCTGTTAATCATTCTGATTCTTGTCTTGGTGGGAGTCATTCCCGCCTGGCCACACAGCCGCAACTGGGGCTATATCCCCGGCGGGATCATAGGCGTTATTGTACTGGTGCTGTTGGTCTTGCTTCTGACTGGGAGGGTTTGATCGGTAATTCATTCCCGGACTGCCTGCAACACAGCATTGCAGGCAGTCCGCAAAAACTATCAGGGCTATCGAGTGTCAGCGCTTGGTGGCTTTCTCGAAGTCTTTGACCTGCTTTTCGGCTTCGTCTCCCGAAACACCGTAGGCCTTTTGAATTTCGCCCGCCAGCTGGTCTCGTCTTCCGGCAATCTCGTCAAGCCGATCATCGGTCAACTTGCCCCACTGTTCTTTCACTTTTCCCTTAAGTTCCTTCTAGTTACCTTCAATGATGTCTTTGTTCATCTTTCTAGCCCTTCGCTTTATCGCCAGTTAATGGATTCGTTGTACAGACGCCCGCGCGGCGCGAAACTTCAGGACGCCACCGGGCATAATGTCTTATACTTGAGTCTTTTATTCTTTTTCCTTTTTCGCGTCACGATTGATATCTTTCAACACCGATCCAGACTGTTTTTCATGCTTCTCTGATTTACTACTTTGCTCATTATCTTTATCGCCTTTTGCCTTTTTTGCAGCGTCTTCGACATTCCTTTTATTCACATTTCTTTCGTCATTATATTCTTTCATTTCATGCACTCCAAATGACTGTTCCGCTTGACTAATTTCTCTCACCCTTAACCCATGTAGATGCGAGGTGAGAGTTCACGGTAGCTTAAGCGCGGAGCCTAGTCGGTGCGGTATCTAACTTACGCGGAGTCATTTTCGAGACAATTCTCCGGCAAGCAGAACACGCCCGAACATCGTTTCCGGCGTTGAATCCCTCCCTCGTCTGGGGAGGGAGGGAAATAGGCGGCTTGGGGGGTCAAGTCGGTGGCGATGAGAAGGATCGGCGAGGCAGGCTCTTCAATCCTACAGGAGCGTTGTGAAAGCTTATGGGGACTGGTCACAGAACGGCGACAGTTCGCCACCGCACGGACAAGGCTTTCGCTTATCCGCATTATGCAATGGCGTTTCCGCTACTCGGGAACTGCACTCAAGACCCAATAGTATCCGGCAGACTGCCGAAATCTAAGGATGTGCTAATCATGAATAAATTAACCTCATTGATGCTTGCCGCCACCATTGCCCCGGCATTGGCACTGAGCACCGCCACATTTGCGCAGGACGCTGCAGGCATGGAGCGTGCCGGTGATGATGAGCGTGATGGTGAGCAGTATTCTGGCGACCAGCGTGCCGATCAGCAGCGTTCCGGCGAGCAACGTGCCGACCAGCAGGCTTCCGGTGAGCAACGTGCCGACCAGCAGGCTTCCGGTGAGCAGCGTTCCGGCGAGCACCTAGCCGACCAGCAGTACATCGACCGTAAGCCCGCGGGCGCACTCTACGCCGACGACGTGATCGGCAAGACCGTAAAGCACCGCGCAACAGGCGATGACGTCGGCGAGATCAAGGACCTGGTCATTGGCGAAGACGGCCGCATTGTCGGCGTTGTGGTCACCACTGGTGGCTTCCTGGGACTGGGCGGACAGGAAGTTGGCCTGGGCTGGAATCAATTGGAGCACACCATTGGTGACGACGAATCCGTGTTCTACACCGACATGGACGAAGACACGCTGAAGAACGCGCCCGAGTATGATCGTAACTGATCCAACCCATAAGCCAAGGGGGCACATCGTGCCCCCGACTTCTTAGCCCTGCACGACCGATGTCTTTGACGCCATCCCCGTAGATCACGCCCAGGCTGACGCCGTCGAACGGCCGCATCCGGTCCGTTGGCCTAAGCCGCGGGTCGACCTACCCGCGAATGATTCCATTCCAGCAATCGTGTAATCGTCTCTTTGCAACTCTTATCCCTTGATCTCGAACTTCGGTGCGTAGCCAACGCTAACCGCGCTTCCCCGGCGACTCCAGCGAAGGCCAGTCCGCGCCTTGCTCGGATGCGGTACGAATCAGCACCACCGGCCTCACGGCAAGCCCGACAAGACGTCGGTACAAGCGGAAGCGCAGCGCATTCGCGGCAGACTCCTGCTCTGCGTCGACGGCCAACTCGAGGAGCAGATAAGGGCCGACCTTGGTCATGCGTGCCTGCACCTGGTCCAGCCCCTCCTGATTCAGGGCTTCGAAAACCTGATTCCGCATTTGCTCGGGCGGCGCAGCAAGTACCAATTCCCGAACTGCGCCTGCCGTCATTCGCAATGGAATCCATGCGAAATAGCCCGACACGAGCACCACCATCACCGGGTCCGCGTAGACGGCGAACGCGGCCCAAGGCGTCTGCTCCAGCAGGAAGGCGGCCGCGAAACCACCCAGCACAGCGGCACTGAGTACCGTATCCATCACCCACTGCTGGTATTCCGCGCGCACAAGATCGGACGTATTGCGCGCAGCCACCCAGCCAAGATAGAGCATGCACACGGCACAGCCGATCAGGTTGACCAGCGTGAACAGCAGGGCGAGTTCGGTGGCCACCGGCTGACCACCGTCCAACAGCGCCCTGACCGCAGATGCAAGGGACAACACGCAGACCAGCGTGATGGCAATACCCTTCACCGCAATCACCAGCGGCTGCAGGGCCGCGTAACCGAATGGGAACCGGGCATTGCCCGGGCGGCGGATCAGGCGCGCGACATACAAGGCCATCAAGGACAGCAGCAGGCTCAGGAGCGAGTAGCCGCCGTCGAACAGGATCATCAACGACCCCATCCACAGCCCCCAGGCGATACCTGCCACCGCGAACAGGCCAGCGAATACCGCCGATACCAGCAGCGACGTATTTTCCAACAACCAGAACCGACGCATGATGTCTCCGTCTGAACTAAGGAAGCGCCGATCTATTCGCATGGCGCTTTGTGGAGCCATTCTAGACGCCGTGAATTTGCTACAGTGAGTCGCTCAGCGACGGTTTTTCCGGCGGATGACATGCGAATTACACAAATCGGGATTTTTCTGGCCATCGTCAGACAGGGCGCCATCGCCTCCGCAGCACGGGAACTGGGGCTTAGCCGCACCACAGTGAGCACGGCGCTCTCGGCTCTGGAAGATGAATTAGGCGTTGATCTGTTCGAGCGCAGCGGAAACCGCCTGACGCTCACCCCTATTGGCGGGGCGATCGTGACCGACTGCCGACGCCTGGAACAGGTGGCGACGCAGATCCGCTCCCGTTGCCTGCACCACCTCACCGGGGCTGAATCCACCCTCCGCATCGCCCGGGATGACTGCCTGCCGGAAGTGGTGTGGCGCGACCTGCTCCGGCAATTGAAAGCCCGCTTCCCGCAGACCAGTGTTTCCGTCTACCTGGCACCGCCGCGAGAGTTGCCGCTGCTGGTTCACCGCCATGCCGTGGATGTGGCCTACGGGCTCATGCCGGAGCAGCCGACCACCGGCTACCAACGCCTGCGGGAATTGGCCGACATCCCCATGTACACCGTGGCCGCCAGCGATCATCCCCTGGCACGGCTGTAACGGGTCACGCAGGATGATCTGGTCATGCACACCGAGGTGACGCTGGCCTACCTGGACGACCATGCACTGATCGCAGAGGCGCCGGAAACCGCCAATTACCTGGCCTTCACGCAGTACGAAATCATCCGCGACGTGGTTCTGGAAGGTACCGGCTGGGCCGATCTGCCGCAGCCGCTGATCGCCGATGCACTGGAAGGCGGACAACTACGCATCATCCGGCACCCGGAAGCCCGTTGGTGGAGAACCTTCATCGCCCTCGAGTCGGAGCAGGCCACCGGCGGGCCTGTGGTGACCTGGCTGGCCAACGAACTGGAGAGTCTCCTGACACACCGGTAGTAAATGACAGCGCACGATGGGCTTCCACCTGCTATGGTTGAACTCGACGAGGCACTCCCGATGCTCATTGATCGTCTGTGGGTATGAGGCTTATAGAAAAGAATCATTCGCCGCCAGGCCATGGATGGACTACTACTTGAAAGGGCGAGCAAAGCGGATTCGAGGCGGTTCAAGCGGGCCATTACAGAACCGCTTTCGCAGCACTGAGGCCGTGGAGTGGCTTTTTCGACGCAACGAGGAGACGGAGTAGACACGATGAGCGCGAATACCGACAACGCAGGCGAATGCCCGGTCATGCATGGTGGGAACACCGCATCCGGCAATTCCAACATGGATTGGTGGCCGGAAGCCCTGAACCTGGACATCCTCCACCAGCATGACAGCAAGACCAATCCGATGGGCGAGGATTTCGACTATCGCGAAGAGGTCAAGAAGCTCGATTACAAGGCGCTCGAAACTGACATGCGTGCGCTGATGACTGACAGTCAGGAGTGGTGGCCTGCCGACTGGGGCCACTACGGTGGCCTGATGATCCGCATGGCCTGGCACGCCGCGGGCACCTACCGTATCGCCGACGGCCGCGGCGGCGGTGGCACCGGCAATCAGCGATTTGCTCCAATCAACAGTTGGCCTGATAACGGCAACCTGGACAAAGCACGTCGCCTGCTGTGGCCGATCAAGAAAAAATACGGCAACAAGATCAGCTGGGCCGATCTGTTCATCCTGGCCGGCAACATCGCCTATGAATCCATGGGCTTGAAAACCTTCGGCTTCTCCTATGGTCGGGAAGACATCTGGCACCCGGAGAAGGATATCTACTGGGGCGCGGAGAAGGAGTGGCTGGCCCCGTCCGACAGCCGCTACGAAGACCTCGACAAACCCAGCACCATGGAGAATCCGCTGGCTGCCGTGCAGATGGGCTTGATCTACGTGAACCCGGAAGGCGTCAACGGTAAGCCGGATCCGCTGAAAACCGCCGAGCAGGTGCGCGAGACCTTTGCGCGCATGGCGATGGACGATGAGGAAACCGCCGCCCTTACCGCTGGCGGGCACACGGTGGGCAAGACCCACGGCAACGGCGATGCCGAAGCGCTTGGGCCGGAGCCTGAAGGTGCCGACGTCGAGGAACAGGGCCTCGGCTGGCGGAACCCGAACATGCAGGGCAAGGCCGCCAATGCCGTCACCTCGGGCATTGAAGGGGCCTGGACCACCAAGCCCACCGAGTTTGACATGGGCTACTTCGATCTCCTGTTCGGTTACGAGTGGGAACTGAAGAAGAGCCCCGCCGGCGCTTGGCAATGGGAGCCGGTGGACATCAAGGAGGAACACAAACCGGTCGACGCGACCGACCCCTCCATCCGCCACAATCCCATCATGACCGACGCGGATATGGCGATGAAGATGGATCCGAAGTACCGGGCGATCTGCGAGAAGTTCATGGCGGACCCCGATTACTTCAGGGACGCCTTTGCCCGCGCCTGGTTCAAGCTGACCCATCGTGACATGGGGCCCAAGGCCCGATACATCGGCCCGGACGTGCCGGCGGAAGATCTGATCTGGCAGGATCCGGTACCGCAGGGTGAAACCAACTACACCGAAGAGGCCGTCAAGCAGAAAATCGCCGCAGCCGGCCTCCCCATCAATGAGTTGGTCTGCACCGCCTGGGACAGCGCCCGCACCTTCCGCGGCTCCGATATGCGTGGCGGCGCTAACGGCGCCCGCATCCGCTTGGCACCGCAGAAGAACTGGGAAGGCAACGAACCGCAACGCCTGGCCAAGGTGCTGAAAGTCTACGAGCAGATCTCCGCCGAGACCGGTGCCAGCATTGCGGACGTGATCGTGCTGGGTGGCAGCGTGGGCATCGAGCAGGCCGCGAAGGCTGCCGGCCACCACGTACACGTTCCGTTCCTGAAGGGTCGTGGCGATGCCACCGATGAGATGACCGACGCCGAATCCTTCGAGCCGCTGGAACCGCTGGCCGACGGGTTCCGTAACTGGCAGAAGAAGGAATACGTGGTCAAGCCGGAAGAAATGCTGCTGGACCGTGCGCAATTGATGGGGCTGACAGCTCCGGAGATGACCGTGCTACTCGGCGGCATGCGGGTGCTGGGTACCAATCACGGCGGTACCAAGCATGGCGTGTTCACCGACCGTGAAGGCCAGTTGACCAACGACTTCTTCGTCAATCTGACCGACATGGCGAACCGCTGGGAACCCAAGGGCCAGAACCTCTACGACATTGTGGATCGCAAGAGCGGCAAGACCAAGTTCACTGCGACCCGTGTCGACCTGGTGTTCGGCTCCAATTCCATCCTGCGCAGCTACGCCGAGGTGTACGCCCAGGACGACAATCAGGGGAAATTCGTTCGGGACTTCGTCAAGGCCTGGGCCAAGGTCATGAACGCGGACCGCTTCGACATCGCCTGAGTTGCATCGCAGGCCTGACTAAAACGGGCGCGGCCGGATTTCCGGTCGCGCCCGCTCCGTTTACTACCCCTGCCCCGCCGTCACCGGCCTGCGGTTCTCCATCCACACCAGCGCAATAATAATGACGGAGAGCACAATGCCGATCAGCGTGGTGGTCACTGCGGGGAAGCCGAGGATGAAACCGGCTGCAACCAGAGGCAGGCGCAGCCAGCGATTTACCCGGCCCGCCTTGAGCAGATACCCCTCCAGTCCGGCAGAGATCAAACCGATACCAATGATGATGGACGGCAGCAGGTAGATCAGCGGCCACAGATTCCCCTGCAGCACCAGCGCCGGCTGGAACAGGAAGAACAACGGCACAAAGTAGATCACGATGCCCAGCCGCATGGCGGTGAACGAGGTCTGCATGGGCTTGGCCCCGGCAATCGTCGCCGCCAGGAAGGCGGCCGCCCCTACCGGCGGCGTGATCACCGAAAGCATGGCGTAGTAAACGATGAAGAAATGCACCGCGATGGTGTTAAGCCCGCCGAGATCGATGATCGCTGGCGCCAGAGTGACTGCCAGGAAGATGTAGGCGACGATGGCCAGCCCCGCCATCCCCATGATGAAGCAAGCCACCATGCCGAACAGGATCACCAGGAACAGGTTCCCGCCACCCAGATTCACCAGCCCGGAGGTCACGGAGCCGGTCACACCCGTGATGGTCAGCGCACTGACCACAAACGCAATCGGCAGAATGATCGCCGCGGTCTGCGTGACCAGCACCCCGATCTGCCGCAAGGTCTCAACGATGCGCCGCGGCGTGAGCCAGGTGTGGCGTTGCAGGAACGACAAGCCGATCATCAGCAGACATGCGTACCAGGGCGCGTAGAACTCCCAGCGCATCACCAGCAGGCCCCAGATCAGGAAAACCAGCACGGAGAGATAGGGCCAGCCTTTTTTGATGACCTGGCGGAACTCCGGAATCTGATCCCGCGGCATACCCACCATTCCGGTGCGGGCGGCATAGGCATCCACCTGCAACATCAGGCCCAGATAGAACAGGAACGAGGGGATAATCGCGGCCAGCACCACCACTCGGTAGTCCACACCGATGGTTACCGCCATCACAAAGGCAATCGCCCCCATGACCGGCGGCATGAGCACCCCACCGGTGGAGGCGCAGGCCTCGATGGCGCCCGCATAGTGCGGCGGGTATCCCACCTTTTTCATGGTGCGAATGGTGATGGACCCGGTGCCGGCGATGTTCGAGAAGATGCTGCCGCTCAGGCTGCCGAAGAAGCCGCTGGCCACAATAGCCACCTTGGCGGGGCCGCCACGATAGCGACCAAAGGTGGAGTTGGCCAGATCAATGAAGAAATCCCCTGCGCCCGTGGCGATGAGGATACCGGCGAAGACCAGGAAGCCGAGTATGATCTCGGCCACGATCTTGGTGGTAATGCCCATCATCCCTTCGGATCGGAAGATATGCGCTTCGATGGTATTCGGGAAGGCGTAGGGAATGCCTTCGAAGAATCCGGGGAACAGGTGTGCTACCACCGGGTAGAGCCCCAGCAGGAAACACACCAGGAAGAACGGCATGCCCCCACTGCGGCGGGACACCTCCAGCATCAACGCCCAGAGGACGACACCCAGGGGCACATGGGTCCAGCCGATGATCACCATGTCCCAGGCGTTCATGAAGAAATAGACGCAGATGCCCAGGGCCGTGGCGGCCAGAATCATGTCATAGATCGGCACCTTTGATCGCCCGCGGCTGGTGGCCGGTAGTGCGATGAAGGCGGCGGCAGAAAAGATGCCGATGAATATCCAGTAGTATTGCGCCTCTACCAGGCGCTGCCCCTGGAAGGTGAAACCGAAGATGTAGAAGATCCCCATCCCCAGCCCCACACAGCAAAGAATAACGAAAAGGATGCTTTGCCAGCTGAACAGATTGCCCAGGCGGGTGATGTCGGCTTGCGGATCTACCCCCCCCTGTGCGTCGTCACGCACTGCAGTGTCTACCATGGGACCTCCACTGGGCACCCGACCGCGTGGATCACGGTCGATGGCAGATTTGCCGGCACGCCTCGCCGGCGTGCGGAAGGCGGGGATCGCCGCAGCGACCCCCGCATCAGGCTACTACTCCAGGTATCAGAGCCTGGTCCGGAAGATCGGGAGACCTTCCGTGTGCTCACGCATGATGGCTTGGAAGTCCGGGTCTTCCCAGTGCGGGCGCACCCCGGCCGCACGCGCGGCCTCCAGCCCCTGACGGCGGGCCTCCATCCAGGCATCCACGTTTTCCTTGGCGGCCTCATTCCATTCATCATCCTCCTCGGTCCAGGCACCGATCTCACGCAGGTAGCGCACGGTGCCGGCATGGACGGGAAGCGGGCTGCCATCCAGGTAGTTCCGGAAATGCTCCAGAGACATGCGGGCTGCCAGAGCGTGGGTGCCCTTGTAGGAATCATGCTGCTCGTTGAACCACTTGGCGAGGTTGTAGATCAGGTCTTCATCCTGGTCCGGGGTGGTCCAGTAGAGGAAGTTAGACACCAGGCCGTGGGTACCCAGGGCCGTTTCCACGCCCATGGTGATTTCTGCGGGCACGTGGGCCGGGCGGACACTCAGCCAGCCTTCCCAGCCCTCGGTATCATCCAGGGGCTGATCCAGCCAGCGGATGCCGCGCGGGTGGCCTTCCATTTCCGAGAGTACGGCGCTGATCGGCGCGCACCAAGCCACATCGGCCCGGCCGTCGGTCACCGAACGGCAGTTCTCCACATAGCTGCCTGCAGGCACGAAGGTCCACTTCTCGGCCGCCTCTTCTTCGGTCATACCAAGGAATTTCGGCAGGGCCTCACGCACAGTGCGCATCATGGGCGGCGACTGGGACGACAGCGACACCCGCACGCCTTCGCGCTTGAGATCGTAGATGGACTCGATGTCGGAATCCCCACGGACCACGAACCCCCAGGGCGTGTCATTGTGGTGCCAGATAATACGCAGCGGAGCCGGCGGCATCGCCGCATAGCCGTCGATACCCTCCATCTGGAAGCGTACTTCCGCGGAGGAAACTGACGCCACCTCGAACTCGTTGCGTTGAGTGAGACGCGTGTAACGGGTGGGTTCACTGTCCTCCGGCACCACGCGCACGGTCATTCCAGTCTGATTCTGCAGCACCGGCGCCCAACCATTGGTTGATGCGAAGCTGCCACTGGCCGTGCCCGGTGTTGCAATACGCAGCATGCGCGGCCAGTCGAAATCATCCGCCTGCACGGTTGTTGAAAACCCTGCGGACAGTCCAAATGCAGCGACCAGACAGGCAGCCGCCGATCCACGCCATAGACCCAAAGCCATGTTGCTCTCCTCCATAATGATCAGGCACCACTGCGGCACCGTTATTATCGAAAACGACCTCGTGGTCGATTCCGTTGAAACCTGTTCCGGCTTTTCTCCGAAGCTAGGCCCGACGCGAAACAAAGTCAATTTATAAAATACTGTTTCGCTCTATGAAACAAAGACCGCGTCAGGCGCTACGAAAACACACCTCATTCGGAACCGGTTTGATTGAAGCGCCGGTTCAGCTTCCGCATACCACCAATCCAGCGGTCATAGTTCTCGGTTTTGCGGCGCATGTAATCCAACACTTCGGGGTGCGGCAGCACCAGGAAGGTTTCCTCCCGGATTGCCTCCAGGCAGGCTTCCGCCACGGGTTCCGGATCCAGCATGCCGTTGATGCTGGCAACACCGTCTTCGTGACCCCGTGTCATTTCGGTGCGTACCGCCTGCGGGCAGAGCACGGACACCTTGATGCCATCGTCGCCATGGGTCAGCGCCAGCCATTCCGCCATGGCCACGGCGGCGTGTTTGGTGACCGCATACGGCGCCGAGCCCACCTGTGACAGCAGCCCCGCCGCGGAGGCGGTATTCAGCAGATAGCCGCCACCACGGGCGGTCATGCGGGGTATCAAATGCCGGGCCGCATAGATGTGCGCCATGACGTTGATTTCCCAGATCCGCTGCCAGTCCTCGTTCGGTACCTCGGCCCCGCCGCGCATCAGAATGCCGGCGTTGGAGCAGAACAGGTCGATGGGGCCCACCTGCGATTCCGTCTCCTCGATCAGGGCTTTTACTTCATCCTCCGAGGCGACGTTGACCTTTCTGCCGGTGCCACCAACCTCGCCGGCAGTGCGCTCCGCCCCTTCCTTGTCGATGTCGGCGCAGATCACATGCTTCGCCCCCGCCTGGGCGAAACGGTGGGCGAGCGCCCGGCCAATACCGCTGGCCGCCCCGGTAATAACAACAATGCGGTTCTTGATATCCATGCTGCTGCCTCCCAGGCTCAGGTCCACATATTGCTGCCGCCGCAGACGGTCAGCGCCTGCCCCGTCATGTAGCCGCTGGCGTCGGAAGCCAGGAACACCGCCAGGCCGCCAAAATCCTCCGGCTCGCCCAGACGGCGCAGCGGGATCTGCGAATTTACCCGTTCCTCGGCATCAGGGTTGGTCCAAAGGGCCTTGGAAAAATCGGTGCGGATCAGCCCGGGACAGATGGCATTGGCGCGCACACCCTGAGGCCCATATTCCAAGGCCAGATTACGCACCAGGCCGATCAGGGCCAGCTTCGACGTGCCGTACAGACCCAGCGTCGCCGACGGTTTGAACGCGCCTACGCTGGAGGTGAACATCATCGATCCCGAGCCCTTGGCGGTCATGTCCGGCACCACCATGCGGGCCAGCCACAGATTGGCCTGGACGTTGGTCTTCATGGTTTTTTCGTAGGCCTCGTCCGGGATTTCCGAGATGTTGCCGTAGTGCACGTTCACGCCCGCGTTGCCCACCAGGATGTCCACCGGGCCGGCCAGGTCGTGGGTTTTATCCACCAACGCCTGCAACTCCTCCTTGCGCCCGGCATTGGCAGCCACCGCATGGGCGCGGCTGGCCCCGCAGGCCGAGTTGATCTCATCCGCAGCGGCATCCAGCTGATCCTGCTTGCGGGCCGAGATGACCACCGTGGCGCCATGGGTGGCCAGAGCTTCCGCCATGACCCGTCCCATGCCCTTGGAGGCGCCGGTCAGCAGCGCCACCTTGCCAGTGAGATCGAACAGTTTCGTTTCCACCATGATCTGCCCGCCTCCTTAGGAATTCAGCGCGTGAAAGGACTTCACTTCGGCCCGCGCCACCACATTGTGGTGTACCTCGTCAGGGCCGTCTGCCAGGCGCAGGGAGCGCTGTTTGATGTACATATCCGGCAACGGCGACCACTGGCTGACCCCGGTGGCGCCGTGGACCTGCATGGCCTCGTCGATGATCCTGCAGCACCGCTCGGGCACCATGGCCTTGACCATCGAAACCCAGATGCGCGCCTCCTTGTTCCCCAGCATGTCCATGGCCTTGGCCGCCTTTAGCACCATCAGGCGCATGGCCTCGATCTCGATACGGGCCCGGGAGACGGTTTCCATGTTCTTGCCAAGGTCGATAATGCGCTTGCCGAAGGCCTCGCGGCTGCTGCCACGCTCCAGCATCAGGTTCAGTGCCTTTTCGGCGGCGCCAATGGAGCGCATGCAGTGATGAATACGGCCGGGGCCCAGGCGAAGCTGTGAGATCTCGAAGCCGCGGCCTTCGCCCCAGAGAATGTTCTCCTTGGGCACGCGGACGTTATCCAGCTTGATGTGCATATGGCCGTGAGGTGCGTCGTCGTGACCGAACACGCGCATGGGGCCGAGGACGTGCACTCCCGGAGTGTCCATGGGGACGAGGATCTGCGACTGCTGGCGGAAAGGCTCTGCGTCCGGGCTGGTCTTCACCATGCAGATCATGATCTTGCAGCGAGGGTCGCCGGCGCCGGAGATGTAGTACTTCTCTCCGTTGATCACCCATTCGTCGCCCTCCAGCACCGCGCGGGTACCGATGTTGCGCGCGTCGGATGACGCCACGTGGGGTTCAGTCATGCCAAAGCAGGAGCGGATCCGGCCTTCCAGCAGGGGCTTGAGCCATTTTTCCTTCTGCTCGGGCGTTCCCACGCGCTCCAGCACTTCCATGTTGCCCGTATCCGGGGCTGAGCAGTTCAGTGTTTCCGAGGCCAGCGGATTCTTGCCCAGTTCAACGGCGATGTAGGCGTAATCGAGGTTGGACAGCCCCTCCCCCGTTTCGGAATTCGGCAGGAAGAAATTCCACAAGCCCGAGGCCTTGGCCTTTGCCTTGGCGTCCTCCAGCAATTCCAGCTGCCCGGGGGCATAACTGAAGCGCTCTGCACGGTCCTCACCCAGACGGAAGAATTCCTCCGTAATCGGGTCCACGTTTTCCCTGATGTGCTGGATCACCTTCTCCAGCAACGGGCGGACTTTCTCGGACATGACCAGGTTGTTGATGTCGTCATGAGGTTGTTCGTGATTCACAGGGTGTCCTCCGGTTAATGATGCGACAAGCCACCTCAGGCTCAGCGCAGGATATTGAATCGGGTTCCGCAGATCAGAACCTGGCTGTCGGAAACTCGGGCGCCAAGCGACTCCGCCTGCTGGAGCAGGCGATCGCGGTCTGCGGCCCGCAGATCCAGGGCCGCAAGCCCGCCATCGCCGCGCACGAAGCGCAGGTCTGCATCGGCCAGTGGCAATACCGGTCCGGTATCCCGGGTTTCCAGCGGCACGCCGGCCACTGCCGCCCAGCGGTCTGCCAGCGCCTGGGGGTCATTGCTCTGGAGTTCCACGCCGACAATCGCGGAAACCACGTCGGTGTTCACCGACTCCATCCACTCCTTGCCACCGGCAGGCTCCCAATTGCCGGCCGGGTCGGATTGTTCGTCCCAGTCCACCTCGAAAAAGGAGGCGCCCATGTCGCCGGGATGCAGCTGCATCAGGTTCCAGGTGCCACGATCAGACTCGTAAGCAACACGGATACCGTTGTCACCGGCCCGGGCACGAACCCCCGCCTGTTCCTCGCGGGTCGGCACCTGGCAGATCACCATGTAACCGCCGTTTCCGCCGCGGCGCTGCAGGAAGCGTCCGGCGGCTGTGCCTTCACGCAACGGTGCAACCACCTCCAGAAACTGGGTGCCCACTGCCAGCAGCGCATTCTCCAAGCCGAACTTGCCCACCTCCGGATCAACATGGCACACCGGAATGGAAAACACGGCCTGCAAATCCTCCACCGCAGGCCCCAGGCTATCCGCCACCAGGCAGATTTGTCGCAGATGAATGGCCATCTCAAGTGTCCTCGCTTGGGGAAATGCCGCTCACCGGGCCTTCCACATGGGTTTGCGCTCAAGGCATTCTGTGCGCACGGCGCGACGGTCCAGCTTATCGGTACCGCCCCGCGGCAAGGGCTGGTCGCGAAACCAGATCCGTTCCGGAATCTTGAAGCGAGCGACGCGTTCGGACAGAAAATCCACCAATTCCCGCCCGGTCAGCAGACTATCCGCTTTCGGCTGCACCGCGGCACCGACGATCTCGCCCAGCCGCTCGTCCGGCACCGGAAACGCACAGGCCTCGGCCACCGCCGGGTGCTGATGCAGGGCATCCTCCACATCCAGGCAGGCTATGTTTTCGCCACCACGGATAATGATGCTCTTCATCCGATCAACGATGGTGATCAGCCCGTTCTCCTCCACTCGCGCCAGGTCGCCTGTATGCAACCAACCGTCCTGTAGCGTGGCCGCGGTCGCCTCCGGTTGATTTAGATAGCAGCGCATGTTGGCGGGGCTTTTCACGAGCAACTCCCCCACTTCACCGGGAGGCAGCGGGTTACCGTCCGGATCGACGATGCGCATGTCTTGCAGTGGCGGCTGCAAACGGCCGGCCGTCCCGGGGTTGCTCAGGTATTCAGGGCCGCCAAGGGTGATCCCCAACGAGTTGGTTTCCGTCATGCCCCAGCCGGTGGAGACGGCGGCCTGCGGGAACGCTTTCGCCAGTTGGGCGACCTGGACCGCTGGCCGCTTGGCACCGCCGGCACCGATGGACTCCAGCGTCTCCAGCCTTTCGCCGAGCCGCGCGGCGGCCTCCAGCAGATCCATCGACTGGGTGGGCACACCGACGAAGCGAGTTACCTGCTCCGCCTTGATGACGCGGATGGCCTCCTCCGCATCCCATTTGTAAAGCAGCGACAGCTTCGCACCATTGACCAACCCCTGCAGGAACACCGCGTGCAGCGCTGTCACGTGGAACAAGGGAGTGGCGATCAGCCAGGACAGAGGTCTTCCAGACGGCGGTACCGCGCCATCCACCAGCGGCGTCATCGCCCGCATCAGCAACCAGGAGTAGACGGTGGAAATCGCGCCGCGATGGGTCAGCACCACGCCCTTTGGACGATCGGTGGAGCCGGAAGAATATAGCACCGCGAAATCGGCATCCGGGTCGATGGCGGCTTCCGGCCACTGCTCGCCGGCATCGCCGTCGCGCAGCTCAGCGTAGCTGCACTCGCCCTCGGCGTCGCGCACCGCGAATAACTGCAGCCCCTGCCGGGCAGCATACGGGGCAATAAGGACGTGACGGGGTCCGTCGGCGAACACAATCCTGGCGCCGCAATCCTCAATGGCGTAGGTCAGTTCGCTCTCCGACCACCAGGCGTTCATCGGTACGGCTACCGCGCCCAGCGCGTTAACTGCGAGGATCAGAATCGGAAGTTCGGGGAAGTTCCGCATCGCGATGGCAACACGGTCGCCTTGGCGCACACCCTGATCGCGCGCCAAAGCGTTGGCGACGCGGCACACCTCGCTGCAGAACCGCGAATAACTCCAGCGCTCATCCCGGTAGACCAGCACATCACCGCCGTCGTAGACCGACCTCGCTTGCTGCAGGAGGCCACGGAGATGCGGCGGCGCATTCCGGAAAACCCGATACCGCACGCCCCGGATTACCGTTTCGGTGACCTCGAACCGGGGATCGGTGCGAACCAGATGTGCCGCCGCCTCGTCCGGTGTCATGGAGATCCACCGTCCGGAACAGTCATCACGACTGGCACTGCCAAACACAGCATTCGGCTGCCTCCTCCGTTCATCCGCCCTGTCTTGTCGCAGGTTTTTTGCAGCCCTGATCAATGCCAGGCTGACGTTTGTCAGGACAACGCTACGGCGGATGGCGAGCCGCTGTCAACCGGCAATTGCCATGCACCTATCCCGGGCGATGGCGCATTGACCGGAGCCACAGATCGATCCTACTATTCGAACAACCTGACAAGCGTCAGCCACGCACAGCGGGCCCCATGAAAACCCGCACACCCGGACGCCGCCCGCCAGCGCGGAAGCCGTCCTGAACCGCGAGGAGAAACCGGATGAGCGACTACGAACAGATCAGCGTGCAGACGCAGGACCGCGTCACCACCATTACGTTGAACCGCCCTGATCGACTGAACGCGTGGACCAGCGTCATGGCGGACGAGTTGCGCAGCGCCGTGGGACGAGCCGGAACCGACCCGGACTGCCGCTGTATCGTCATCACCGGTGCCGGCCGGGGGTTCTGCGCCGGCGCGGACATGGAAGGCCTTCAGAGCACGGCCGGCAGGGGCAACGCCGGCAGCGGGGCCACACTGGACCCTGCCGACGTTCGCTTCCCGGACGCCCCCGGCCCGGATCTGGGTGCTACCTACCCGGGCCGGTTCGGTTATTTCTATCATTGCCCCAAGCCGATCATCGCGGCCATCAATGGCCCCTGCGCCGGCATCGGCCTGATCATGGCTCTTTATGCCGACCTGCGCTTCGCCGACGACGCCGCGAAATTCACCACCGCGTTCGCCGCGCGCGGCCTGATCGCCGAACACGGCATCGCCTGGCTGCTGCCGCGACTGGTCGGCGAAGCCCATGCGTTGGACCTGCTGTTCACCGCCCGCAAGTTCACCGGCGCCGAGGCGGAAAGGATCGGTCTGGTCAACAAGGCAATGGCCGGTGATACGCTGATGGATCACGTGGGAGCGGTGACCAGCACGCTGGCCAACGATGTTTCGCCCCGATCCGTTGCAATCATGAAACGCCAGGTGCGCGCCGCCTATAACCAGAGCTTTGCGCAATCGCTTGCGATCGCCGACGAGGAGATGACCGGGAGTTTTTCCGCCTTCGACTTCAAGGAAGGGGTACAGAGCTTCGTCGAACGCCGTCCGCCGGCCTTTCGGGATCTTTAGGGAAGCACTGAAGAGGACGATGAACCGGAATTCATCCGTCCTTCTTCGGGGGTGTACTCCCTGCCTCGTCGGCCAGCCGCTCAACCATTGCGGCGACCCCAGCGGCAACCGTGCGCAGGATGACCTCGTCGTCGACGTCCCGGTTGAGCCAGTCGCGCATGGGTGCGAACGCGGCCAGGAAGCCGATCAGGTTGGCCATGACCTCCGCACGAGGGTCGTCTTCCGGTAGATGAGTCAGCGCTCGCAGCTGCTTGCCCAGCCGCTCGATCACCGCACGGTCCCTGGCCCGCATGGCTTTGAGGTCATCAGCCTGCAGATACGGCACGGAACGGTAAACAAGCACCGTGCCCTTGCGCTTCTTGCTCCAGACATCCCTCAGATAGTCGGCCACATGATCCTCGAGGGATGCGCCGTCATCCTGCTCCAGCCGCTCTGCCAGCGTCGGCACGTCCCGACCGAACCACAGCTTGTTCAGAAGGCGTCGAAGAATATCGTTCTTATTGGCGATGTAGTCATAAATGCTGGCCTGGTTAACCCCCGACTTCGCGCAGATGTCGCGAATAGTCGTGGAGGCGAACCCCTTTTGCAGAAAGAGTTCCAGCGCGGCCTCGCAGATCTGCTCCCGGCGCATCTCGATCAGAGCCGAGTCCTGAACGCCATGGACGTCCGCTTCCACCAGCTGTTCGTCCCCAGCCGGCTGCTTATCGTCCTTTTTTCCCTTTTTGTTCAATCGCTTTACCACCACTGTAGTGCATTGACGGCGAAGCTGGCTCAACCCACAGGCCGGAGAAAGAAACCGCCCGGCAAATAAACCACACCGACTTCACAAGCATTCGATCTGCTTGACCAAGGCCAAACCCTATCTTAGCCTGACAATTGTCAGCCTCACAAGAACAGCCGCAGACAAGGGCCAGCGCGGCAACGGCCACCAGGATCTGCGGCCAGATCCATAAAAACGGGGATTCATCGGATGCCGAGCGGGTCGTCAGGCTTCACCATGTCCAGACAGCCGATCAACCGGCTGCTCATTGCCAATCGGGGTGAAATCGCCCTTCGCATCGCACGAACGGCGAACGAAATGGGCATTTCCACCGTCGCTGTTTATTCCGGTGACGACGAAAACAGCCTGCACGCGCATCGGGCGGACGACGCGCATCAGCTGCCTGGGCAGGGCGCCCGCGCCTACCTGGACATGGAGGCGGTGCTGGCCGCCGCGCAGTCCACCGGGGCGGACGCCATCCACCCCGGGTACGGCTTTTTGTCCGAGAACGCTGAATTCGCGGGGATGGTAGAAGCCGCCGGCTTGCGCTTCATCGGTCCGACGCCACAATCCCTGGCCCTACTGGGCGACAAGATCGCCGCCAAGGCACGGGCTGAGGAACTGGGTATCCCCGCGCTGCCCGGCACCAGCGGCCCAACCAGTCTGCAAGCGGCCAGCGATTTCTTCGACGGCTTGCCGGACGGCGCGGCCATGCTGATCAAGGCCGTGGCCGGCGGCGGCGGTCGGGGAATGCGGCTGGTGCACAAGCGCGATGAACTGGAACAGGCCTGGACCCGGTGCCGCTCAGAAGCGGAAGCCGCTTTCGGCAACCCGGACGTTTACGTGGAGCGTTACCTGCCCGCCGCACGGCACCTGGAAGTCCAGATTCTAGGCGACGGTCACGGCGCCTGTGTGCACTTCGGCGAACGGGAATGCTCCTTGCAGCGGCGCCACCAGAAGGTGATCGAGATCGCACCCAGCCCATCGCTAACCGAGGCCGACCGCGAAAGGCTGACATCGCATGCCCTTCGCCTGGCGCAGAGTGAACACTACCGCTCCCTGGGCACCTTCGAGTTCCTGATGGATGTTGACGCCCTGGACGGCGAACGCCTGTTCTTCATCGAGGCCAACCCCCGCATTCAGGTGGAGCACACGGTCACCGAGGAAATCTACGGCCTGGATCTGGTGCGGCTGCAGCTCGAGGTCGCCCAAGGGCAAACTCTGGCGGAACTCGGCCTGAGTCAGGACACCGTTCCCGCACCCCGAGGCCATGCCATCCAGTTCCGCGTGAATATGGAGCGCATGGATGCTACGGGCGCCGCCACCCCCACCAGCGGCACCGTCAACGTCTACGAACCGCCCACCGGCGCCGGCATACGTGTGGATGGTTTCGCCTATGCCGGCTATCGCAGCTCCGCCCGCTTCGACAGCCTGCTGGCCAAGCTGATCATCCACGCAACCACACCGGATTTCGCCGCCGCCGTGAAAAAGGGCGAACGGGCGCTGAGCGAATTCCGCATTCTGGGCCTGGACACCAATCTGCCGTGGCTGCGCGCCCTGCTCGCACGTGAAGAAGTGCAGCATAATCAGGTCACCACCCGCTTCATTGAGCAGCATGCCGAGGCGCTGGCCGAAGCGGCGGCAGCAATGGAACCGCCCTCTTTCTTCGACATCGAACCGGCCGTATCGGAACCGCAGCATACGGCTACCAACCTTCCGAACGGTACGCAGGGCATCACTGCCCCCATGCAGGCCACGGTGCTGGAACTGGGTGTCGAAGAAGGCGAAGCCGTGCACGCCGGCCAGCAACTGGCCGTGCTGGAAGCCATGAAAATGGAACACGTGATAACCGCACCCTGTGCCGGCACCGTACAGGCCGTGCTGACAACGGCCGGAGCAACAGTGATGGAAGGCGGTGTCATATTCGCCATCGAGCCGCGCGAGTACACCGGCGGGCGCGCGGCGGAGAGCGAAACGGTGGATCTGGACCACATCCGCGAGGATCTGCGCGACGTGCGGGAACGCCGCGCCTTCGGTCTGGACGAAAACCGCCCGGAAGCGGTGGCCAAGCGCCATGCGCGCGGCCACCGGACCGCACGTGAAAACCTTGCCCAATTGTGCGATGAAGGCACCTTCCTGGAGTACGGCGACTTGGCCGTCGCCGCGCAACGCCAGCGTCGCGCACTGGACGATCTGGTGCGCAACACCAGTGGCGACGGCGTGGTCACCGGCTTCGGCACCGTGAACGGCGCACACTTCGAGGAAAGCAAGGCACGCTGCGCTTTCGCCGTCTATGACTACATGGTGCTGGCCGGCACCCAGGGTCAGCGCCACCACCGCAAACTAGACCGGCTGTTCAGCCTGGCGGGCGAGTGGAATCTGCCGGTGATTCTGCTGCCGGAAGGCGGCGGCGGACGCCCCGGCGACACCGAGCGCATCACCTATGCCGGTATTTCCAACAGCACGTTCAGCAAGTTCGCCGACCTGAGCGGACAGGTGCCGCTGGTGGGCGTGGTATCCGGCCGCTGCTTCGCCGGCAACGCCGCACTGCTGGGTTGCTGCGACGTCATCATCGCCGATGAAAGCACCAATCTGGGCATGGCCGGCCCGGCCATGATCGAAGGCGGCGGGCTGGGCGTGTATCCACCCGAGGCCATTGGCCCCATCGACGAGCAAAGCCGCAACGGCGTAGTGGACATCCGCGTGCGCGATGAGGCCGAGGGCTGCGCCGTCGCGAAGCAGTATATTTCCTACTTCCAGGGCCCGGTCAGCGACTGGACCGCCCCGGACCAGCGCCATCTTCGCCATGCGGTGCCGGAGAACCGGTTGCGGGTTTACGACGTCCACAACGTGATTCACACCCTGGCCGACGAAGGCTCGGTACTGGAACTGCGCCGGGAGTTCGGCATCGGCATTGTCACCGCGTTCATCCGCATCGAGGGCAGGCCGTTCGGGCTGCTGGCGAATAACCCGAAACACTTGGGCGGCGCCATCGACGCGCCGGCGGCGGACAAAGCCGCGCGTTTCATGCAGCTCTGCGACGCCTTCGACATCCCCCTGCTATCGTTGTGCGACACGCCGGGTTTCATGGTGGGCCCGGAAGCGGAGAAGACGGCGCTGGTGCGCCATGTGAGCCGCATGTTCGTCACCGCCCGCTCCATCACCGTGCCGCTGTTCGGTGTGGTGCTGCGCAAATGCTACGGCCTGGGTGCCCAGGCCATGCTGGGCGGCGGCGCCTACGACGATTTCTTCACCATCTCCTGGCCCACCGGGGAATTCGGCCCCATGGGGCTGGAGGGCGCGGTGAAGCTCGGCTTCCGCCGTGAACTGGACGCATTGGAGGACCCGGCGGAACGCCAGGCGCTGTACGAAAAACTGCTGGCCGAATACTACGAACAGGGCAAAGCCATCTCGGCGGCATCGACGCTGGAAATCGATGCCGTGATCGACCCGGTGGACACCCGCATCTGGATTCTGGGCGGCCTGCGAACGGCCCAGATTCGCCCGCCGCTGTCCGGGCGCAAGCGCCCGTTCGTGGACACGTGGTAGTGAACATCACCGCGGACAGCACATGAGTTAACGGAGACATCACGATGACCGAGCTGTTGAAACGCGAGATGCGGGACGGCCTGCTTATACTCACCCTGAACCGCCCGGAACGCCGCAACGCCCTGACCCCGGAGATGATCGACGCCTTGCGCGACGCCACCGCAGAGGCAGCGCACGACCCCAAGGTGCGCGCGGTGCTGCTTACCGGCGCCGGTGGCCATTTCTGTGTCGGCGGAGACGTCAAAGGCATGAACGAAGGCCAGGGACGGACCATGTCCGTGGGCGAGCGCATCCAGAACCTGCGCGACCACATGAGCGCCTCGCGCCACCTGCACGAAATGCCCAAACCCACCATTGCGGCTATCGAAGGCTCCGCCGCCGGCGCCGGCCTCTCCCTGGCCTTGGCCTGCGACTTCCGCATCTGCGCCACAGATGCCAAGCTGATCACGGCCTTCGCCAAGGTGGGCCTCTCCGGCGACTTCGGCGGCACCTATTTCTTGTCGCAGATCCTCGGTTCCGCCAAGGCCCGTGAACTCTACCTGCTCTCCCCGCTACTGAGCGGCATTCAGGCCGCAGAGATCGGCCTGGTCACCCGCACGGTTGAGGCCGGTGAGGTAATACAGGAAGCCACCGCACTCGCCACCGAACTGGCCGCTGGCCCCACCGTCACTCTTGGCCGGATCAAGCAAAACCTGGCACTGGCAGAAGGTGGCGGCAGCCTTGCGGAGTGCTTTGACCAGGAAGCCCTCAACCACGTCCTGTGCGCGCTGACGAACGACCACAAGGAAGCCGCCGTTGCCTTCGTGGAGAAACGCAAGCCGGTGTTCACAGGATCGTAATGGTCGGGACACATCCCATGCTCATCCGTCGCTAAACAGACAACCGCCATAGGACGATTGATTCCATGACTGACTTCCAGGTCCGATTTCTCAGCGCGGAGGACAAGGCGGAATGGCGCCCCCTGTTCCAAGGCTACGCGGAGTTCTACAAGGCGCCCATGAACGATGCCGTCGCAGACCGGGTGTGGGCCTGGCTGCGCGACCCTGGCCACGTGCTGGAAGGCCTGTTGGTGCGGGACGGGAACGGTGACGCGGTGGGCATCGCCCATGTGCGGGCCTGCCCGCGTTCGCTGAGCGGGGAGGAAATCGGCTTCCTGGACGACATGTTTGTGCACCCCGACGCCCGGGGCTCCGGTGCCGCGGATGCGCTCTTCGCGGAATTGCAGGCGCTTGCAGCACAGCGCGGATGGAAATCCATCCGATGGATCACGCAGCACTTCAATGAACGCGGCCGTGGCTTCTACGACAAGTACACGGACGGCCCCAGCGACTTCATCGTGTATCAGCTCAAGGTGGAGTAGGCAGTTTTTTCTCCCAGAACAGGGCCTTACCGGTCGTCGGGGTCAGCGCATAGCCGGAGAAGCCAAAGGATTTGTAGGCGGCCTGGGCCACGGTATTGCCCTCCAGCACTTCCAGAGTCAGTTTGCAGCAACCGAGTTCCCGGGCACGGGTTTCCGCGGCCTGCAGCAAGCGGGTACCCACGCCCTTCCCCCGATAGTCCGCTGAAACAATCACATCATGAATGTTCAGCAGCGGCCGGCAGGCAAAGGTGCTGAAGCCCTCGAAACAGTTGATAAGCCCAGCAGGCACGTCATCATCCAGGGCGAGAAACTGATGCACATTTGGTCGCTTGGACAACGCATCAACCAGGTTGTCTTTCACAAAATCGGGCAGCGGCTGTCCACCCCCCATGGGATCACGGGCGTATTCATCCATCAGCTGGATAACTGCGGCCGCATGCTCCGGCCGGCTCAAATCCGCATCAACCACGTGTATCACTTCAGCCAACCTCTGTCTCAATCATTCGAGGGGTCAGTGTACGCACAACCCGCATCACGCCGAGGTCACGGGCAGACCGGCTGCCTTCCACTCCGGATAACCCTCCTCAAAACGCCGCACCCGATAGCCCAGCTGCCGGAGGCGTTGCACGGCTTCATGGGACAAGGCGCAATAGGGGCCACGGCAATAGGCCACAATTTCCTTGTCCTCAGGCAGTAAATCCAGCATCTGCTCCAGTTGCTCCACCGGAATGTTGATAGCCGCCGGCAGGTGGCCGGCAGCGAATTCCTCGGCAGGCCGAACATCCAGCAGGGCCACGTCCCCACGTTTCAAGCCGGCCAGTAAGTCGCTTCGCGAAACCGCCTCCAACGCACCGCCGGAATCACCGTCGGCAAAGAACTGCCCCACCAGACGCTCCATCTCGGCAAGATTGGTTTCCGCCACCTGCCGTAACAGGCCGATCAGACTGACAATCCGCTCGTCGGTCAACCGGTAGATCATCTGCTTACCGGAGCGGTTGGCCGTCACCAGCCCGGCACGCCGCAGCTGCTGCAGATGCTGAGAGGCATTACCCACCGACAGCCTCGTGCTGCCAGCCAGAGTCTCCACCGAAGCCGGTGCCTGCGCCAATCGTTCAAGCAAGGCCAGGCGGTGGCCGCTCCCCAAGGCTCGGGCGACCTGTGCCAGGGTATCGAGTAGATCCTGCTGTGATGTCATCGTTCAGCCCTCACGACACTCTTGCCACTTTATTCCACTTGACACTCGGGAGCATCTCAAAGCAACATTCTATCACTCCATTGAATGTGGGCAGGAAGAAATAATGAACACCCTGATCATCATCAACGACCCGCCCTACGGCACTGAACGCCTCTATAATGGTTTGCGGCTTGCCCACACACTGATCAAGCGGGAAAACGAGGTCACCGTTTTCCTCATGGGTGATGCCGTCGCGGGGGCGAAACTGGGACAGAAGACGCCGGACGGCTTTTACAACACCGAGCGGATGGTGCGCCGCGTGACGCTCAAGGGACATGTTCTGCTCTGTGGCACCTGCATGGATGCCCGCGGCATCACCGACGAGGAGGTCGTGGACGGCGCCGAACGCAGCACCATGGACGCCTTGGCCGAGGCGACTGAACAGGCTGACAAAGTGCTGATCTTCTGATTGCTCCCCACTTCCGCTGAATCAAGGAATCGGATATGGCACCGGTACCCCGCGAAAAGTCCAATGTTGCCATTCTCGTGACCACGCAGACGCTGTTCATGGTGGCTGCGATCACGGTGATGACCCTAAGTGGCGTGGTCGGCCACCAGTTGAGCCCTGACCCCGGACTGGCCACGCTCCCCATCGCCATGATGATGTTAGGCACGGTAGCCTCCACCCTGCCGGCATCGCTGTTCATGAAGCGGGTTGGTCGGCGCCTGGGCTTCATCACCGGTGCGACGCTGGGGGGCATCGGCGGCGGCCTGCTGAGCTTTGCAGGCATCGCCATGGAGGCATTCTGGGTGTTCGCCGCCGGCAACCTTCTGCTTGGCTTGTATCAGGGCTTCGCCATGTATTACCGCTTCGCTGCGGCAGACGTGGCCAGCCTCGCCTTTCGCAGCCGAGCGATTTCCCTGGTCATGGCGGGCGGCGTGGTCGCGGCGTTTCTCGGCCCGTGGAATGCAAGTATCGCGCTGGACTGGGTTGCCGCCGTGCCCTCGGGCGGCCCCTATCTGGTCATCGCCATTCTGGCGCTGGTGGCGGTCGGGTTGCTCACGCAGCTTCGCGTCCCGGCCAGCGGCGAACCACAACCCGGCGATATCTCCCGGCCCATGAAGACAATCGCCGGCCAATCGGCGTTTCTGGTGGCTGTGCTGGCTGGCGCCGTTGGATACGCGATTATGGTGCTGGTGATGACAGCGACACCGCTCGCCATGCGTGCCCGCGGGTTCGACATGGATCAGGTCGCATTCATCATGCAATGGCACGTGCTCGGCATGTTCGCACCCTCATTCGTCACTGGAAGCCTGATCGCACGTTTTGGCGTTGACCGCATCCTGCTCTCCGGCGCGACTATCATGGCGGCGTCCGTCCTGATTGCTACCATGGGTCAGAGCATCACGTACTTCTGGGCAGCGCTGGTATTACTGGGCATCGGATGGAATTTCCTGTTCGTGGGAGGAAGCGCCCTGTTGTCCACCGTGCATTCGGAAACGGAACGGGGCAAGGTCCAGGGGGTGAATGATCTCATCATCTTCTCGCTGGTTGCCGTGGGCTCACTGATGTCTGGGCAACTGCTGCACCGACTTGGCTGGGACGCACTCAACCTGACCATGCTGCCGTTCATCGTGATCGTTGGCCTGGCAACGCTGTGGTGGTCGCTTGCCCATCGGCTTGCCCAGCGCAAAGCGACGGGCGGCTAGTAGGGGC
>SLCE01000164.1 GCA_007125985.1 Ectothiorhodospiraceae bacterium
CCGGCGCGCGGGCATGAATCAGCTGGCGTCGCACTAAGGCGCCGCCAGCCGTTCTAGATAGCGGGTGCCGCCGAGGCGGCGCATCTGCAGTTCGATCCAGCGCTGGCGATCCCGCACATGGATGCTGGGGGCGTCAACGCGAAGACGTACCGGGTTCGGCAACACGGCGGCCAGCAGGGCCGCCTCGCTGGCGGTGAGTTGTGCCGCCGGTTTGCCGAAATAGTGCCTGCTCGCCGCTTCCACGCCGTAAACATGGGGCCCGAACTGGGCCACGTTCAGATACACCTCCAGAATCCGCTCCTTGGGCCAGAATAGCTCGATCAGCACGGTGAACCAGGCTTCCACCGCCTTGCGTGTCAGGCTTTGCTTCGGCCACAGAAACAGGTTTTTAGCCACCTGCTG
This sequence comes from Ectothiorhodospiraceae bacterium, assembly GCA_007125985.1. Taxonomy (GTDB): domain Bacteria; phylum Pseudomonadota; class Gammaproteobacteria; order Nitrococcales; family Aquisalimonadaceae; genus LSCE01. The sequence goes on from SLCE01000164.1 coordinate 403, forward strand.
GCTGATCGTGCTGGCGCCGCGGATGCGGCCGCGTGTGCGGTAGTCGGCGATGGCATCCCGGATGGAGTCAAAATCGAAGCCATGATGGTCCGGGAAGCGCTGATCTTCGGCGGCAATCACCGCCAGCGCGGCGTGGGGTGATATGGCGTTCCAGGAAACCCAGGCCTGCTCGGCGCGCATGTCCTCGCCGGCGCGCCAGCCCGCCCAATCATGCTGCAGTATGAAGGCTGTGGTGGGCGGGTTCACCCAGCGCATGGGCGCCACCAGCAGCGCGCTGCCAAGTAGGAGCAGGGTGACTGTCAGGCCGACCGTATAGAGGCCGGTCAGCCACCAGGGCCGCCGCGAACGCTTGTCTTGTTCGGTCATTATGAGGGCTAACGGCTCCCTGGCTTCAGCCTGGCGAACTGCCCAGGTGATGATGCGCCTCCCGCAGCCGGTATTTCATCAGCTTGCCGGACGGGGTACGCGGCAGGGTGTCCGCAAACACCACATGCTTCGGACATTTGTAAGCGGCCAGGTGCTGACGGCAGTGATCGACGATGGCATCCGCACTCAGCGTCACGCCATCCTTGGCCACCACCACGGCGCACACCGTCTCGATGAACCGCGGGTGGGGCACGGCGATCACGGCCGCTTCCCGGATACCATCCAGCCGCATCAGCACGTCCTCCACCTCCGCCGGGTACACGTTCTCTCCGCCGCTGCGGATCATGTCCTTCTTGCGACCGGAGATACATAGAAGTCCGGCCTCATTCAGCCGCCCCAAGTCGCCGGTACGACACCAGCCGTCGACAAAGGTTTCGGCGTTGGCTTCCGGGCGCTGCCAGTATCCGTCACAGACCACCGGGCTGCGGATCCAGATCTCGCCTTCCTGGCCGGCCGGAACGTTGCGCCCCTGGTCGTCGCGGAGCGAAATTTCGGTGAACGGCATGGGGCGTCCGACACTGTCCGGATACCGGAGCGTGTCCTCGCCGGTGGAGCAGGCCGCGATCGGAGTACCCTCCGTGAGGCCGTAGACCTGGATCACCTCGATCCAGGGGTACCGCTTTTGTAGCGTTTGCGTGGCCCACGGCAGCAGTGGGTCACCGCCGGAGAGAATACGTTTCAGGCTGCCGAGGTCATAACGCTTCGCGTCCGGTTCATCCAGCTGGGCCAGTTCGTAAATCATGAAGGGGAAGAGGAATAGGTCGGTGACCCGGCGGTGTTCCACAATCTCCAGCACGCGGCGGATGGAAAAGCCCCCGCTTCTCAGGACCACGGCGTGGCCACCCACAGCCAGCGCGGCACTGGTGAGATCCTCCACAGCGCCCACGTGGTACATGGGCCCGGTGGTCATCGCCACGGAGTGTCCGTCCAATCCCCATTGCAGAGCCTGCATTGCCGTGAACCAGAGCGTGTTGGCGTGATTCCAGAGCGCGCCCTTGGGCCGCCCCGTGGTACCGGATGTGTACATGAGCATGGCCGGGTCGGTCGGCTCAGGGCGCTCGCAATCCGGATGTCTGTCCGGCGCGGTTTCCAGAACGGACCAGGGGTCGGCCCAATCGGGAATTCCTGCTTCCTCGTCATCCAGCGCAATGTAGTGTCGCACCGGCAGACGGTTGCGGATGCTGCTCAGCCGTTCCCCGAAGCTCGCGTGGAAACACAGTGTGCTGCTGCCGGAATCCTCGATGGCGAAATGCAGTTCCGCCGCGGTGAGGCGGAAGTTCAGACGCACGGCGATGGCGCCGATGCGGGTGACGGCCAGATAAACTGCCCAGTATTCCAGGGCGTTGTAGAGCAGGATGCCGACCCGGTCGCCCTTGCCCACGCCGCGGTCCAGCAGGGCATTGGCGTAGCGGTTCACCTGATCATGCAGGGTGTCATAAGTCCAAGTGGCACCGTCCTCAAAGGAGACGGCCGGGCGCCCGCCGGACAAACGATGACAGGGCCACTGGGTGCGCCGGGTGATGAAGCCGATGTCCATCTGTCTTCCTCTTCGGGTGCCTTCGTTGCCTACCCTGGAAATGCTTAGATGCGCCCCCCGCCCCCGGCCGGATCGAAGCCAGCATCTACCATGATCGGGACCTGTGAGCAGCGTTTCGGTCGTCCGGGGTGGTTGATGGGTTCCACCTGCGCAGGCTGGTGAACTGTCAGCCCGCTGCCTTTGCCGCCAGGGCCTGCGCCACCCGTGAGGCAGGGGTCTTGCCTAGCTGCCCGCAGATCCAGCGGCCGGTGGCAGCCAGCGCATCCAGATCAACGCCGGTCTTAATGCCCATGCCATTCAGCATGTAGACCACATCCTCGGTGGCCACGTTGCCGGAGGCGCCCTTCGCATACGGGCAGCCGCCCAGACCGGCAACGGAGCTGTCCACTGTGGCCACGCCCAGTTGCATCACCGCCAGCAGGTTGGCCAAGGCCTGGCCGTAGGTGTCGTGGAAATGCGCGGCCAGTTTGTCCATGGGGACGCGTTCCGCAACAGCATCCACCATGCGCTGTGCCTTCAATGGCGTGCCCACGCCGATGGTGTCGCCAAGGGAGATCTCGTAGCAGCCCATGGAATACAGCGTTTCCGCGACATGGGCCACGGTGGCCGGTGCGATGTCACCTTCATAAGGGCAGCCCAACACGCAGGAGACATAGCCTCGCACCCGCACACCGTCGGCAGCGGCTTTTTCCGTGATCGGCGCAAAGCGTTCTAGGCTCTCGTCGATGCTGCAGTTGATGTTTTTTTTTGAAAAGCTCTCTGAGGCCGCTCCAAAAATGGCCACTTCCTCGGCTCCTGCCGCCACGGCGTTCTCGTAACCCTTGATGTTGGGCGTGAGCACGGGGTAATTCACCCCGGTCTTGCGCCGGATGCCGCGCAGCACAGTGTCGTGATCCGCCATCTGTGGCACCCATTTGGGTGATACGAATGCGGTGGCCTCCACGGTGGGGAGGCCGGCGTCCGCCAGGCGGTGGATCAGTTCCAGCTTGACCTCGCTGGGGATGGTCTTCGGTTCGTTCTGCAGCCCGTCCCGGGCCCCCACTTCAACAATTTTCACGGATCCGGGCAGATGCATGACTGACCTCTATCTGATGTTTGCACTCAGTTCGGTGTGTCAGCGCGCGGCGGTTTGGTGCCCGCCGCGCGGACGTGTTCCGTCCCTATTCACCGCTGCCGATGGCCAGCAGTTCGGCGCCCTCGGTCACCTGGTCGCCGGCGGCGTAATTCACGTGATCGACCACGCCATCGGCAAAGGCACGGATGGTGTACTCCATCTTCATCGCCTCCAGCACCAGCAGCGCATCGCCTTCCTTCACCGCATCACCCGCCTTCACGTGCACGGCGCGGATCATCCCCGGCATGGGAGCCGTCAGGCTGCCCTCGCGCAATTCGTCCTCCATGCCGGCGGTCAGCGGGTCGTGGACGACCAATCGGTGTATTTCCTCCCCCATCACGATGGTCAGGCTGCTTCCATCCTGCAACACCCAGCCGTCCAGGTGTGTGCCGTCGAGGACCAGGTGCAGATGACCATCCGGCCGGAGTTCGCCACTGACCCGCTGCTGGCCGCCGGGGAGTTCCAACAGGTAGCAGTCATCCCGGTAGTGCGCCACGACCTGGAGGTCGGTGTTGTCGTCCAGGAAGTGCAGGGTGTGGAAGTTGTCGCTGTTGGGGCGCCAACCGTCGGTGAGATGCCAGGGCGACCAGGGGTCGCCCGATGCGGTGGCGCGCTGCTCGGCGTCCTTGTCCACGGTAAGGAGCTCGTACAGGGCGGCTGCGGCGAGCACGCGGTCACTGGGCGCCGTGGCTTCCGGGAAAAGCGCATCGCGATAGGTGTCGATGAAGCCGGTGTCCACGCCGCCTTCAACAAAGGCCGGGTGGCCGGCAACGCGGGCCAGGAATGCGGCGTTGGTGGTGGTGCCCACGATGATGAATTGATGCAGGGCGTCCCTCAGCCGTTTCAGCGCAGTGCCACGGTCTGCGTCCCAAACCACCAGTTTCGCGATCATGGGGTCATAATGCACCGAGATGGCATCGCCCTGACGCACGCCGGTGTCGATGCGCACATGACGGTTCTCGGCTGGCGTACGCAGGTGGTGGATGGTGCCTGTGGCGGGCAGGAAATCCCGTTCGGCGTCCTCGGCGTAGATGCGGGCCTCGAAAGCGTGGCCGGTGATGCGGAGTTGATCCTGGGCGAGCGGGAGGGTGCCGCCGCCGGCCACCTGGAGTTGCCAGGCCACCAGGTCCTGCCCGGTGATGCACTCCGTGACCGGGTGTTCCACCTGCAGGCGGGTGTTCATCTCCATGAAGAAGAATTCCCCACGGGCATCCATGATGAATTCCACCGTGCCGGCGCCCACATAGCCGATGGCTTCGGCGGCGGCTACCGCGGCGGTGCCCATGGCGTCGCGCGTTTCCTGGCTCAGGCCCGGAGCGGGGGCTTCCTCGATCACCTTCTGGTGGCGACGCTGGATGGAGCAATCACGCTCGAACAGGTGCACGGTGTTCCCGTGCGTGTCCGCGAACACCTGAACTTCCACGTGTCGCGGCTGTAGCAGGTATTTCTCGATCAGAACCTGGTCATCCCCGAAGGCGGAGGCCGCCTCGCGTTTTGCCGCGTCCAGGGCGTCGCGGAACTCCGTGTGGGAATCCACACGGCGCATCCCCTTGCCGCCACCGCCTGCCGAGGCCTTGATCAATACCGGGTAGCCGATCTCGTCGGCGACCACCGCCAGGTGTTCCGGGGATTGGTCGTCGCCGTGGTAGCCGGGCACCAGCGGGACGCCGGCTTTTTCCATGATGGCCTTGGCGGCGCTCTTTGAGCCCATGGCTTCGATGGCGCTGGTGGGCGGGCCGATGAAGACGATGCCGGCTTTTTCGCAGACGCGGGCGAATTCGGCATTCTCGGATAGGAAGCCGTAGCCCGGGTGAATGGCCTGGGCGCCGCTTCGGTGGGCCACATCCAGGATGCGTTCCATGTTCAGATAGCTTTCCCGCGCGGCCGCCGGGCCGATCAGCCAGGCTTCGTCGCAGGCCCGGACATGCATGGCGTCCACATCGGCCTCGGAGTAGACGGCCACCGTTTTCACGCCGAGTTCACGGCAGGTACGCGCGACCCGGCAGGCAATTTCCCCGCGGTTGGCGATCAGGATCTTGTCAAACATTGGTGTTGTGTCCTCTGCGAGCGCCGACCGGCTACTGTGTCCAGGCCGGTTTCCGCTTCTCCAGAAAGGCGCCGATGCCTTCCTGGCCTTCTGGGCTTACCCGGATGTCCGCGATGCGGCGGGAGGTGTCGTCCATCATGGTCTGATCCAACTCGCCGCGGCTCACGTCCCGCGCCAGTTGCTTGGCCGCAGCCATGGCCAACGGGCCGTTGCCGCGCATCTGGCGGGTGAGCTCGGCGATGCGCGTATCCAGCGCGTCGGCCGCGACCACCTCATGCACCAGGCCGATGCGCCGCGCCTCCTCCGCATCGAAGCGCTCCGCGGTGACGAAGTAGCGGCGTGCCTGCTTCTCGCCCATGCACTTGGTGACGTAGGGGGAGATGGCCGCCGGGATCAGTCCCAGCTTCACCTCGGACAAGCAAAAGGAAGCGGCGTCCGAGGCGATGGCGATGTCGCAGCAGGCCACCAGCCCCACGCCGCCGCCGAAGGCAGCGCCCTGAACCCGTGCGATGGTGGGCTTGGCCAGGCCGTCCAGGGTTTCCATCAGCCCGGCCAGCGCCATGGCGTCGCGATAGTTATCCTCGCGACTGTAGCCCGCCATGCGTTTCATCCAGTTCAGGTCGGCGCCGGCGGAAAAGCTCTTGCCTTCGCCGGCCAGAATCACCACCCGGATTTCCTCCAGCGCCTGCAGCCGCTTCAGTTCGGTGGTCAGATCAGCAATGAGTGCGTCATCAAACGCATTGTGACGCTCGGGCCGGTTCAGGGTCAGCGTGGCAATGCCCTGGTCGATGGCAGTCTTGAAAGTGTCTTCCTGCATTGTGTCCTCACATGCGGAACAGGCCGAAACGCGTTTCTTCCCCGGGCGCGTTCAAGCTGGCTGAGATTCCCAGGCCCAGGACCCGACGGGTATCCGCGGGGTCGATCACCCCGTCGTCCCACAGCCGCGCGGTGGCGTAGTAGGGGTGGCCCTGGTGTTCGTATTGGTCGCGGATCGGCTTCTTGAAGGCCTCTTCCTCCTCGGTTGGCCATTCCTTGCCCTGGCGCTCCAGGCCGTCGCGGCGCACCTGGGCCAGAACGTTGGCGGCCTGTTCTCCGCCCATGACCGAGATGCGGGCGTTGGGCCACATCCACAGAAAGCGCGGGGAATAGGCCCGGCCGCACATCCCGTAATTGCCAGCGCCGAAGCTGCCGCCCAGGATCACCGTGAATTTGGGCACTTTGGCACAGGCCACGGCCGTGACCATCTTGGCCCCGTCCTTGGCAATGCCGCCGGATTCGTACTTCTGCCCGACCATGAAACCAGTGATGTTCTGCAGGAAAATCAGCGGAATACCGCGTTGGCTGCACAGTTCGATGAAGTGCGCGCCCTTCAGGGCGGATTCGGAGAACAGCACGCCGTTATTGGCGACGATGCCCACCGGGTAGCCATAGATGTGCGCGAAACCGCAGATCAGCGTGGTGCCGTAAAGCGCCTTGAACTCGTCGAATTCCGAGCCGTCGACGATGCGGGCGATGACTTCACGCACGTCATAGGGTGTGCGCGCATCGTTGGGCACCACACCGTAGATTTCCTGTGGATCGTACAGCGGCGGACGGGCAGGGCGGATATCCAGATCCACCCGCTTGCTGCCGTTGAGATTCGCCACCGAGCGCCTTGCCAGACCCAGCGCGTGGGCATCGTTCAGTGCATAGTGGTCCGTGACGCCGGATACGCGGGAATGGACGTCCGCGCCGCCCAGATCCTCCGCGCTCACCACCTCACCGGTGGCCGCCTTCACCAGAGGCGGGCCGGCAAGGAAGATCGTGCCCTGTTCCTTGACGATGATGCTTTCCTCTGCCATGGCCGGCACATAGGCGCCGCCAGCCGTGCAGGAGCCCATGACCACGGCAATCTGGGGGATACCCATGGCCGACATATTCGCCTGATTGAAGAAAATGCGGCCGAAATGATCCCGGTCCGGGAACACCTCATCCTGGTTGGGCAGATTGGCGCCGCCGGAATCCACCAGGTAGATGCAGGGCAGGTGGTTCTGCTGCGCCACTTCCTGGGCACGCAGGTGCTTTTTCACCGTGATAGGGTAGTACGTCCCGCCCTTCACCGTCGCGTCGTTGGCGACGATCATGCACTCGCGGCCCGCCACTCGGCCGATGCCGGTGATGATGCCGGCCGAGGGCACATCGTCGTCATACATGCCGCCGGCGGCCAGTTGCGACAATTCCAGGAACGGTGAGCCGACGTCCAGCAGCACCTGGATGCGGTCCCGGGGCAGCAGTTTGCCCCGGGAGAGGTGGCGCTCGCGGGCCTTCTCGCCACCACCCAGACTCACCTGCTCCACACGGGCCCGGAGGTCGTCCACCAGGGCCTGCATGGCGGCGCGGTTGGTTGCGAAGTCTTCCGACCGCGGGTTGATCTTGCTTTTGATGACTGACATGGCGTGTGCCTTATGCGGTTTCGGCGAACAGTTCGCGCCCGATCAGCATGCGGCGGACTTCCGAGGTGCCGGCGCCGATTTCGTACAACTTGGCGTCCCGCAGCAGCCGCCCGGTGGGATATTCATTGATGTAGCCGTTACCGCCCAGGGACTGAATTGCCTCCAATGCCATCCAGGTGGCCTTCTCGGCGGCATACAGGATTGCGCCGGCGGCGTCCTTGCGGGTGGTTTCTCCCCGGTCACAGGCGCGGCCCACGGCGTACACGTAGGCGCGGCAGGCATTCATGGTGGTGTACATATCCGCCACCTTGCCCTGCATCAGCTGGAACTCGCCGATGGGCTGGCCGAACTGCTTGCGCTCGTGCACATAGGGGATTACGGCATCCATGCAGGCGGCCATGATGCCCAAGGGGCCGGCGGCGAGCACCGCCCGTTCGTAATCCAGCCCGGACATGAGCACCCGTACGCCCTTGCCCACTTCACCGAGCACGTTCTCCTCGGGGACCTCGCAGTCCTGGAAGACCAGTTCGCAGGTGTTGGAGCCGCGCATTCCCAACTTGTCCAGCTTCTGCGCTGTGGAGAACCCCGGCATGCCCTTTTCGATCAGGAAGGCGGTGATGCCGCGGGAGCCGGCCTCCGGGTCGGTTTTGGCATAGACCACCAGGGTATCCGCGTCCGGCCCGTTGGTGATCCACATCTTGTTACCGTTGAGCACGTAGCGGTCGCCCTTTTTGTCCGCGCGCAGTTTCATGCTCACCACGTCGGAGCCGGCGCCCGGCTCTGACATGGCCAGGGCCCCCACATGTTCACCGGAGATGAGCTTTGGCAGATATTTTCGGCGCTGTGCCTCGGTGCCGTTCAGGCGGATCTGGTTCACGCACAGATTGGAATGCGCCCCGTAGGACAGCCCCACGGAGGCCGAGGCCCGGGATATCTCCTCCATGGCGACGATATGGGCCAGGTAGCCCATGTCGCTGCCGCCGTATTCCTCTCCCACGGTAATACCCAGCAGCCCCATATCACCGAATTTCTGCCACAGATCCATTGGGAATTCGTTGTTGCGGTCGATATCCGCGGCGCGACGGGCGATGTGTTCGGCGGCAAACCCGGCCACGCTGTCGCGTAGCATCTCGATATCTTCACCCAGGCCGAAGTTCAGGGAAGGGAACTGGATCATCGGGATAGTCCTCGCTGATTCAAATGCTGAAGCATGATCTGTTCAGTTGACGTAAACGTTAGCCATTGCTAACGCTCTCGTTGGTCGATGTCTCGCGTTCTTCCTGCTCGCGGAGCAGTTGGCGGCAGTGCTCATAGGACTGGCTGAGTTCATCCAGCGCGTCTTCCAGATCCTGTCGCTGGCGCATCAACTGTCGGCGCTTTTCTTCCAGCACCCCCAGGTAGTACCGTAGCTGCCTGGACTCACCGTGGGCCTGGTCATAAAGCACAAACGTTTCCCGGATTTCGCTGAGCGTGAAGCCAAGGCGCTTGCCCCGGAGGATGAGCTTCAACCGCGCACGATCCCGGCGCCGGTAGAGACGCTTGGAACCGATGCGGATCGGGGACAGCAGGCCCTGGTCTTCCCAGAAGCGGATGGAGCGTGTGGTCACGTCGAACTCCCGGGCCAGTTCCCCGATGGTATAGGTGGTGCCCTTCAGTGCGTTCTCGTCGCTTGCCTGACGGACCTGGTTCATCGCGTGACATCCCCGTGGAGCATGTTATCGTTGACGTAAACGTAACATATAAACTGATGCATTCCGACCAGGAGTGAGGGCATGGAACCGTCGGACCCGGATTACAGGCACCGTGTCGCACCCATTATCGAGAGCACCCGCTTCATCAGACACATCGGCATGACGCTGGACGACTGTGGTCCTGGATGGTGCCGGACGCGCATTCCGGTGGAAGATTCCCTCCTGCAGCAGGATGGTTTCGTGCATGCCGGGGTGCAGGGCACCATGGCGGATCATACCAGTGGCTGTGCGGGGCTGACCCTGGTGAAGCCGGATCAGACAGTGCTGACCATTGAGTTCAAGGTCAACCTGCTGCGACCTGCTTTGGGTGAAACCTTGCTGTGCCGCGCTGAGGTGTTGCGCCCGGGCCGCAGCGTGATCGTGGCGGAGTCTTGGGTGGAGGTGCTGTCCGGCGATACACGCAAGCTCTGCGCCAAGGCCACCGTGACGTTGGCGGTGGTGCCGATACCCTAAGGCCCGTCCTCCGAAATGCATGGCATCAGGCCAGCCAGCGCTTGCGCCGGCGGTAATGTTTGACGTTGTGGTAGTCCACCTTGCCCGCACCTCCCAGGTAGAATTCCTGAACATCGGGGTTTTCCTTGAGGACGGCCGCTTCGCCGCTCATAACCACGTGGCCGTTCTCGATGAGATAGGCGTGCTTAACGATCTCCAGTGCGGCGGCCGCGTTCTGTTCCACCAGCAGCACGCTGACCCCCTGCTGCTCATTGATCTCACGGATGATGCTGAATATCTCCTGGACCAGGAATGGGGCTAACCCCAGGCTGGGTTCATCGAGCATCAGCAACTCGGGTTCGGTCATCAGTGCCCGGCCGATGGCCAGCATCTGTTGCTCACCACCGGAAAGGTAGCCGGCTTTGGTACGGGCGCGTTCCTTCAGGCGCGGGAAATACGTGAACACCTGCTCCTTGAGTTCTGCATACCGCTGGCGGTTCCTGCCGGTGGGGAAGGCAGCGAGCAGATTGTCCTCCGGCGTGAGGTGTTCGAAGATGCGCCGCCCCTCCAGCACATGCACCAGGCCCATGGCGACCCGGGCCGGCGCGCCCAGAGGCACGATGTTGCGGTTCTGGAATAGGACAGTGCCGCGGGTTACCTCGCCGCGCTCCGGCGCCAACAGCCCGCTGATGGTCTTCAGTGTGGTGCTCTTGCCGGCGCCGTTGGCTCCGAGCAGCGCCACCATGTCGCCCTTCTGCACTTCAAGTGAAACGCCCTTGATGGCGAGAAACACCTTGTCATACACGACTTCCACGTTGCTGAGACTGAGCAGGGGCGTTGCGCTTTCCTGCGCGGTCCGGGTCTCTGCTGCCTGGTTCTGCATCTCCATCCCCTGAGGTTGATGGTTGTCCGGTTCGCTTTCCGCAGCCCGGGCACGGCCGTGGGCTGTGGAAAACGTTGCGGTCAGGGCGTGCAGCGCGATCCGCTGCACGCCTGCCGTCATGCCGTTCAGCGTCCTTCGCGGAAGCCGGCGGCATCCTTTTCGATTTCCTCCCAGACCACATCCTGATAGGCGGTAAACCAATCAGTGACCGGTTCCCAGGTTTCCCCGTTCCAGGTGGAAACCCGGCCGTAACCACCGCCTTGGTGATCCTCCGGGGTCAGGGTGATGGGGGGCATCATGCCGTCAAGGTCAAAGCCCTCGATCATCTCCATGCCCTGGCGCAGTTTGTCGCCGGTCAGCGGTGGGCCGAATTCCTCCAGAGCGATGCGGGCCCCTTCCACGGCCACGGCCATGCTGGCCACGCCGATGTTGTAGTAGGTGGTGCCCACGTTGTCGCTGCTGCCGGCGCCGTGTCCGGGTTCAATGACCTTTTCCATCAAGCGCTGCATCACCGGGTAATCGGTTCCGGTGGCAACGGCCTCGAAGCGTTTGATGCCGGTTGCCATCTCGGTGCCGATGGTGCGGGCGTCGGTCTCCGCCATCCACACCACGGACAGGATGTTTTCCTGTGGGATGCCGTTGCGGATTGCCTCGCGCACGGAGACCGCCTGGCCACCGCCAGCACCCCAGAGCACTACGAAGTCCGGCCGGAACCGGCGGACATCCGACCAGGTGGCCGACTGTTCGTTACCCGGGCTCGGGTAGGCGAAGGTGCGCACCTCGAAGTTATTCCGCTCGGCGATTTCCCGCATCACTGGAACGGGTTCCCGCCCGAACGGCGAATCGATATACACGTGGGCGATGCGTTTGCCTTCCAAGCCGCCGCGTTCCCGGTCGATGTAATCCAGAAGAACGGCCGCCTGGGACCAGTAGGTGGCCATCATGGGAAACACGAACGGGAAGGTCTGGCCTTCACTGGCATCACCGCGGCCATGTAGCACGGTGATCATGACCACCTCATCTTCCAGTACCCGGTTCACCGCGGCACGGGATACCGGTGTGCTGAGGAAGTCCACCAGAACGGCCCCTTCGCGGCGCGCCCGGTTGTAGGCTTCGATGCCGCGCTGCGGCTCGTTACCGGTGTCGCGGACAATTGCCTCGAAGGTGTGGTCGTGGATGCCGCCTTCCTCGTTGATCAGGCGTAGATAATCGCGTTGCCCCTGGTTGTATTCGTCGGTGACGAAGGTGTACACCGCCGTGAAGTCCTGCAACAGGCCAAACTTGATGGCATTGTCATCGGCGCTTGCTGTCCCGCTGAAGCCGACGGCTGCCATGGTGGCTGCCCCGACGAGGCCTTTCATGAAGCCTTTCATGGTCTCTCTCCTCCTACGCACTAGAACGCTACCCGCAAGCGGGAGCAACTCGGCCCGTTCCTAGCTTTGCGTGTGCCGGAACGGCCAAACCAGAAAATACTTCCTGAGGTTGTCGTAGATCTTTGCCAGACCCAGCGGCTCAAACAGGATGAAACCGATGATCAGCGCGCCGTAGACCATCAACGGAATATGCGCCAGCAGATTGGACGAGACGCTGATCCAGCCGGCTACAGCCGCGCCGGCCACCAGGTTGGTGAGGATAATGGGCACCAGCAGCACGAAACCCGCGCCCAGATAAGCGCCGACCACGCTGCCGAGACCGCCCACCAGAACCATGGCAACCAGTTGAATGGAGACGTTGAAGCCGAACTGCTCCGGCGTCACCGCCTGGTAATAGCAGAAGGCCAGCACGGCGCCGCTGACACCACCCAGGAACGAACTGGTAAAGAAGGCCAGCAGCTTGAACTTGAACGGGTTCACGCCGATGACGGAGGCGGCAAAGTCCTTATCCCGGACGGCGACCAGCGCCCGGCCGAAGCTGGTGCGCTTGATGTTCAGTACCAGTAGGGTGACGATCACCGCCCAGAGCAGGGCGCCGTAATACAGCATCGCGTCGCCCTTCAATGGAACGAACAGAAAGCGCACGTCGGGCGTGCTAAGCGTGGCCTGCGCCCCGCCGGAGATAGCCGGCACGTTGATGATGGTCCAGTCCACCAGGTACTGCATGGCCAGCGTGGCCATGACCAGGTAAAGCCCTTTCACCCGCAGTGCCGCTGCCCCGAAGATGCAGCCGATCGCAGCCGACATCAGGCCGGCGCCAATCAGCGCCAGTTCAAACGGCACGCCGGCCCGGGTCAGGTGAATACTGGTGTAGGCGCCGATGGCCATCACGGCGGCGAAGCCGAAATGCAACTGGCCGGCGACCCCCATCAGCAAGGTCAGCGACAAGGCCGCAGCACTCCAGATCAGCCAGGGCAGCATGTAGCTGCTCAGGTAGAGATCCGACATATACAGCGGTGCGGCCACGGCCAGGGCCAGCAACAGCCAGACCAGGCGCTGATCCGCGGGCAGCGGCCACAGCCGGCGGGCGGTCTGATAACGGGTGTGATGCACTCCGGATTGACGATAGAACATGGCGCTCAGACCCTCTCGATATCTTCACGGCCGAACATGCCGTGGGGGCGGAAGATGATGGTCAGCAGGATGATCAGGGAGGTCACCACATCACGGGTGCCGCCGCCGACCAGCGGATCCACATAACCCGGGATCACGCTACCCAGAATGCCCACGATCAGCCCGGCGACGAGAACGCCGTAGATGCTGTCCAGCCCGCCGAGAATCACCACGGCCACCGCCGGGAACAGCAGCATGGACAGGGTCCAGTCCACACCCTGCACCGAACCCCAGAGCGCGCCGGCTGCCACGGCAGCGATGCCGCCCATACCCCAGGAGATGCCAATGGCCTTTTCCACGGAAATGCCCACGGACCAGCTGGAGACATGATCATCGGAAACGGCTCGCAGCTTGGTGCCGAGCCGGGTCCGGAAGAACAGCAGCGACAGTGCAATGAGAATGCACGCCACGATGCCCCCCACCAGGTATTCCCGGTTGATGAACACATCGCCAATGATGATGGGCATCATGTTGATCCCCAGGTCGAACTGCTTCGGCGCCGCGCCGAGAAAGCCGGGGCCGACACCGCGCAGGAAGATTTCCAGCCCCAGGGTGAGCATCACGATCATGATGATGGGCTGGCCCACCATCTTGCGCAGCAACAGGCGCTCTGCCACCAGGCCGAACAGGAACATGCCCACCACGGCAACGGCGATGGCCACATAGATGGGGAGCCCCACCAGGCTGCTGAACATCCAGATCAGATAGGCGCTGATCATCACCATGGCGCCCTGGGCCAGGTTGGGCACCCCGGCGGATTTGTAGATCAGCACGATGCCCAGCGCCACCATGCTGTACATGAGCCCGGTGAGCGCTCCGTTTATCAGCAGTTCAATGAAATAGCTGATATCCATGGATCAGTTCTCCTTCGCCACGTCGGCCACCTTCAGGTGCCGCTTGAGTACGCCGGATTCGCCGGTTTCGTAGGTGATGCGCGCCTCGTAATCCACTGATGTGTCACCGTTGTAGATGGCGTCGATAATGGGCTTGTAGTTCTCGTCAATGACATTGCGCCGCAGCTTGCGGGTGCGCGTCACCTCGCCATCGTCCGGGTCGAACTCCTTGTGCAGGTTCACGTAGCGCCGGATCCGTAATCCTTCCGGCAGCACCTCGTTCACGCGGGTGATAACGCCATTGATCAGCTCGTACACCTCGGACTTCTGCGACAGATCGGCAAAAGAGGTGTAGGGCACGCCGTTTTCCTCGGCCCAGTGCCCCACTGCGCTGATGTCGATGGCCACCAGGGCGGCCAGGTAGTCCCGGTCCATGCCCAGCACGCAGACATCCTTGATGTACTGACTGAACTTGAGGCGGTTCTCAATGTAGGTGGGAATAAAGCGCTCGCCGGCAGCGGTGTAGACCACCTCGGAGACGCGGCCCAGCACCACCACCTGACCGTCGTCCTCGATATGACCGGCGTCACCGGTGTGCAGCCAACCATCCTGCAGTGTCTCGGCGGTGGATTCCGGCTTCTTGTAGTATCCGTCGAACACGTTGTCGCCCCGCATCAGAATCTCGCCTTCCTCGCTCAGCCGGATCTCGACGCCCGGGAACGGTTTGCCCACGGTGTGCAGCTTGATCGAGTCCGGATCCTGCGCCGCCGCCAGGGCGCAGTTTTCCGTCTGGCCGTAGAACTGGCGCAGATTGAGCCCCAGGGCGCGGAAAAACAGGAACACGTCCTCGCCGATGGCCTCGCCGGCGGTATAGGGGCGTTCCACGCGGGCCAGGCCGAGTTGATCCTTGATGGGCCCGTACACCAGGAATTCGCCGAGCGCGCGCCATAGGCGATCCATTGCTCCCGGCTCCTGCCCCTCGAGTCGCTTGCGCTCCAGTTCCACCGCAAAGGGCATGAACCGGTTGTATAGCCAACGCTTCAGCCGTGTGGTCTCGCCGATGCCCACCTGAATGCGGGTAAGCATGTTGGACCAGGCCCGCGGCGAGCTGAAATACAGCGTTGGCGCAATCTCCCGCAGATCATGCAGGGCCGTTTCCTGCCGCTCCGGAATGTTGACCGAGAAGCGCAGCACGATGGCGGCACCAATGGAGAAGATGAAGTCACCCACCCAGGCCATGGGCAGGTAGGCCATGTGCACCTCGCCTTCACGGAAATACCCCGCGGCAGCGGCGTTGCGCACGCCGGAGAGGATGTGGCCGTGTTTCAGGGGGATGCCCTTGGGCGCACCGGTTGTACCGGATGAGTGGAGCAGCACCGCTACATCATGCGCCGAGGAGCGGGACAGCAGGTCCTGCTCCAGGGACGGGTTTTCCCGCAGCCGGGCACGGCCCCGTTCGGCGATCGCATCAAATGCCACAACGCCGGCCGGCTCCTTTCCAGCCAGGCCGCGAGGGTCGTCATAGACGACGGTCTGCAGCGCGTCGTAGCCGGATTCACGGATGCCCAGCAGCTTGTCCACCTGCTCCTGATCCTCGGCGAGCGCGAAACGGATGTCTTCGCGTTGCATCTGGCCCATGATTTCTTCCGGCGTGGTATCCGGATAGGCCGGCGACGGCACAGCCCGCAGCGCGATGGCGCCGAGCATGCCGAAGTACAGGGCAGGGCGGTTGTCCCCGATCACGAGGATGTTGTCCTCGGCCTTTACCCCCAGTTCCTCCAGGCCGGCGGCGAAGCTGAGTACCTGCTCCAGATAATCCTTCCAGGTGTATTCCTGCCAGATGCCGCGGTCCCGTTCGCGCATGGCGACCTGATCGCCATGGTCGCGGGCATTGCGGGCAAGCAGGTTCAGCAGATGGTCGTCCGCCTTCCAGTCCGGGTGCAGGGCGGTGGAGTCGGTTTCGGCAATGGGCTGCTGTTCAGGCTGCATCATGGCTCTTCCCGATGTAGGCCGACACGACGGCGGGGTCATTGATGGCTTCGCGGGCGGGCCCTTCGGCAATTTTCTGTCCGTTATTGAGCACCACAATCCGGTCGCAGATGGCCGTGACCACATCCATGTGGTGTTCAATCAACAGGACCGTCAGGCCCAGCGCCTCCTGCGCATCCAGGATGAAGCGCACCATGTATTCCTTTTCTTCCTGGTTCATGCCCGCCATGGGCTCATCAAGCACCAGAAATTTGGGCTCAGCGCACAAGGCGCGCGCCAACTCCACGCGCTTCTGCATGCCGAGCGGGATCACGTCCACCGGTTCATCGCGCACGCTCTCCAGTTGGAGCAGGTCGATGATCTCCTCGGCTTTTACGCGGTGTGCGATTTCTTCCTTCTGGGCCCACCACCAGTAGAACAACGAGGCCAGGGCGCTGGGACGCATGAAGATGTGCCGCCCGAGCAGAATGTTGTCCAGCACGCTCATGCCTTTGAACAACGCCACGTTCTGGAATGTGCGGGCAATGCCCTGCATGGCCACCTTGTAGGGCTTGAGCCCATTGATGACGGCGCCGTTGAAACGGATGGTGCCTTGCTGTGGAGGGTAGAAGCCGGTGATTGCATTCACCAGCGTGGTTTTTCCGGACCCGTTCGGGCCCACCAGGCCGAAGATCTCGCCCTGGTTGATGGCGACGTTGATGCTTTTCAATGCCTGCAAACCGCCGAACCAGCGGTTGACGTTATCGCAGACAAGAACCTGCCCGCCGCTACCGGCCTGCTGGTCTGCCATGACGTTTCGTCCCTCTCGCTCTGATAGCTTTCCGGCATCCTGTTGCAGGAAGCCGCTCCTCCAAAGGGCCTGGAGAGAGGCCCTGAAAAATGACGCTTACGTAAACGTCTTTTCGTTTCCCATTCGGTTTCGAATTGTTCTAACTGTCTGGCTTATCCATATCTTTTGTTGCCTTTGACTTTAGATCCCGTTTACGTAAGCGTCAATAATTTGCGTTGCTGCGGTGCAGGATCGTTGTTACCCCGCGGGACGGCACGGTTGCAGTGCATTCGTCGGAGTGAAGCATGCTGCATGCGGCGCCTCCGATGTGGCCATTAATGCCAAAAGCCTAGTAAGCTTCGCCGTCCCGGCCACTGGATCTTTTTGAGAGGGATATCGTGACAAAGGATGTATTGGTTGCGTCGGTGTTGAGCCTGTCGATGGCTGTCGGGGCAGCGATGGCCGACGCGCCGGCTTGGGAGTCGGATCCGCGCTACGGAACCGTGGAACTCGCGGGCGGGTTTACACCGGACCCCCATGAGGTGATGGTGCGTGCCGGAGGCGCGTTGCAGGTGGACCATTCGCTGGGCCCGGAGTGCGCGGGCCACGTGGCCGCGGACCGGCCGGATGTGGATTTGAATTTCGAGGCGGGTAACCTTGCACTGTATATTCGGGTGGCCAGTAAGGTGGATACCACGCTCGTGATTTTCGGCCCGGATGGACGCTGGTACTGTAATGATGACTTCATCGGGTTGGATCCGATGGTTGTGTTCCACAATCCGCACTCGGGTAACTACAACATCTGGGTCGGAACCTGGGACGGTGCCGATCTGGGCGCCGAGGCGGTGGTGCGCATCTCTGAGATGAACCCGGCGCGCTAGGGAAGCGCTGAACTATTCCCACCGTGCTCTGCGGAGCCATTCGCGTGCGCTGACCAGAAACCCTTTTCTAGCCAAGCGAGGCATCATTCATGAGCAAAGACCAGAAACCCATGACGTTGGCCGAGGCCAGTGCCTATGAGGCGCCGGTCCGACGGCAGATGTGGCTCGGCATTGTCGCCGGTATTGTGGTGATCGTGCTGCTGATCGTCTTCGTCATGGAAGCCCGGTTCCGCAGTGGTCTGACCGATCCACGTGCCAGTCAGGCCCTCGACAACACCATGCAGAGTGTCATTGCCGACATGCGCCCGCTACCGGTGGATGTTCGCCAGATTGTTGTGGACACACGGGAGCTGCGTGACGGGGCGGAGGTTTACGAGGTTCGCCTGCGCGATGCGGATTCCGCCCCGGTATTCGACATGATTCGTCGGGCCGAGACGCTGTTCCTGATTCCCTACGGTCCCCGTGAGGGCACGGCGGTGAATTTCGAGGTGGAACTCTCCGTCAGTGAGTATGGTGAGGTCCGCGGCCTTTACCGTCAGGACCGCGGCGTGGATGTGCATGCCTACGAGGCGGCGCTTGCCAGCGTGGTGAGACAAGCGCTCAGCGCGCTCCATGCGCAGGCCGGTTATCCGATACCCGGCTACCAGGGCGAAACACCTGACCGGGAGCGTATTCGTCGTGGCTGGGAGGCCACGGTGGATTGATTTCCGGAGCCCTGAGCCGGTCTGAGTGAGATGATGGCCTGTGCCGAACTCCGGTACAGGCCAGTTTTTTGATAATGACAGATGACAATGGAGTGTGACGGCAGTGTCTTCGAAAACGGGGAGTCGTGGCGGGGGGGTGCTGATCGTCATCGTGATACTGGTCGCGGTGGCGCTGGCAAGTCCGTATTACCTCGGGCGTCAGGCAGAGCGGGCATATACGGATTACCTAAGGCAACTTGACGGGATGGAGTCCGTTGAGGTTCGCGACATGTCCTATCGGCGGGGCTGGCTCGGTGCCTCCGCCCGGTATGAACTGATCCTGCAAGGCCGCTTGCGTGCCGTGGTTGAAGAGCTACTTCCCCTGGATCCAGTGTCCGGAGAGCCGCTGCGGGTGGAAGTGCGGGACGCTATACGGCACGGGCCCCTGGCTGCTGGTGTTTCGCTGGCGTCGGTTGAAGGGTACAGCCGCATTGACGGTTGGTTGGTGGAAGGGCTGCTGGACGCGGGAGGGCAGCCGCTGGAGCAGGGGTATGATGCGCGGGTCGGCTTCGATCGCGTGGTGCGTGGCCAATGGCATCCTGCTTCCATCGAACTGGTCAGCGGCCCCATGTTGTCCGATGCGGACTGGGATGCGCGCTACAGCGTGGAGCATGCGGGCGGTGCATTTAGTTACGACCTGCGCCGTGGGGAATATCAGGGTTCAATGCGGGTTGCCCACATGCGCCTGGAGGATCCCACCGGAAACCTGGTGTCAGAGGGTTCACAATCCGACGTCCTGGCCCGTTTCGGCCCCGGCGGGCTGCGGGCATTGCGGGTGGATACCCACGAGCCGCTCACCACTCTGGAGGAGACGGTCAAGGATTCGGTGTTCACCACACGGATTGAAGATCAGCGAACCCGGATGGAACTGGGCTTCGACGATGCCGGTGGCTTGAACAGCCTGGCCCTTCACTATGGGCTCGAGCGCATCGACTCCGAAACGGTCTTTCATACCGTGTCCGCCACCGGTATGGCGTTGGGCCTGGATGCCGAACGTCATGGGCCGCATGCGTGGTTTGGGGGTGTGGAGTTTTCCGCGAATGCGCTCACGCTGGTTTCGTCTGACGCGGTCTCTCCCGACATGGAGGCCAGCGGCTTGCGTAGTCTGCTGCGGCTGGAGCCGGTGAACCATGACACCCTGCGACTGAGAACCGGTTTTTCCGCCGACACCTTGCAGCTGGACCTGCTGGAGGAGCCGGCCAGGGTGGATTATCAACTCAGCGTGAGCGAATTGCGGCGTTCGGGTTATGAGGAGCTGTGGCGGTTGCTCTATGAGTTGCTGGACGGCATACAGCTGGAAGAGCCGGCGCTGGCGCCCATGCTCAGCGTTGCCGCCGGTCAGGCGGCGATGGACATGGTGGGTGACAGGCCACGCTTTCAGGCAGACCCCGTGCGGCTGGAGGTGGGGGACGCCAGCGGTGAGATGGCGCTAACGTTACGTGTCCAGCCGCTTGCCCTGATGATGATGGGCCCGCAGGGTTTGCTTCAACCGGGGAATGAGCTGGATCTACGCGCCGACGTGGGCGGTGCATTGCTCGAAAAACTGTTGCGCGTGCAATTGCGCCAGGAATTCGAGGCGGCGGGTGTGACGCCCAGCGACGAGGATCTGGAGGCCATGGCGCAGCAGTCTGTTGCCGAACAGCTCCAGCCGTTGCTGATGCAGGGGCTGCTGGTTCAGGACGGTGACCGGTATCGGATGGAATTACACCTGGATGAAGGGCGCCTCCTGCTCAACGGTGAGCCGGCTGACTGGTTGTTGCAACAGTTCTGATCGGGTGCGCGACCGCCTGCCGGGTCACTGCGACCGACAGGCGTCGCGCAAGGATTGCCACAGGGCTTTTCGCACCAGATGATCCGCGTCGTCACGGCAGGCGCGTTCCAGTTGGAGCGCGAGCCGTGTCAGATGCTCATGGCCGAAACAGCCGGCCGCTCCCGCGAATCGATGGGCTTCACGAGCCAGCGTGTCGGGGTTACCCGTGTCCCAGGCCAGCTCCAGCGCGTCCAGGCTGTCCGGCAGGTGGCTGAGGAAGTGCTGTTGCAGGGCCTGCAGCCGCCCATCCCATGCGGTATCCGCCATGGAATCGTTGTTGCGCGCGGGATTCGCGCCGGGCAGATGGCAGCGCAGCGTGTCAAAAAAGGCGGCCTGATCCAGCGGCTTGCCGACAAAACCATCGAAACCCTGTTGCTGAAGGTCGGCGCGATCGCGTTCCATAACGTGCGCGGTCATGGCGATGATCGGCGCACGAAAGCCGCGTCGGCGGAGATGCTGCATGGCCTCGATACCGTTCATGACCGGCATCTGCAGATCCATGAGAACCAATTCCACGGAGGACCGTTCAAGCAGGTCCAGTGCCTCGTGCCCGTTGCTCGCCTCAAGAACCCGGGCGCCGGTGCGTTCCACTTGCAATCGCACCAGTGCCCGCGTGTCGTCATTGTCCTCGGCGATAAGCACGGTGCCGCGCAGAGCCGGTGCGGGATTGCGTGAAGGCGTGTCAGGTGCCTGGTAAATCAACCTGCGGTCATGCGGCGCCAGACCGGCGGGCAAGCAAAGCCGGAAGCGGCTTCCGCGACCGGGTTCGCTGTGCAGTTCCAACTGGCCGCCCATCAACTCCGAGAGTTCCCGGGCGATGGCCAGGCCGAGGCCGGTGCCCCCATAACGCCGACTGGTGGAGGAGTCGGCCTGGGTGAACGGTTCGAACACCCGGGCGACCTGTTCACGGGTCATGCCGATCCCGGTGTCCTCCACCTGGAAGGTCAGTTGGTCGTGATCCGGTTGGTAGGTGCATTCCAGAGTGATCCGCCCGGATTCAGTGAATTTCACCGCATTGTTCAATAGATTCAGCAGTACTTGCCGGGTGCGCGTCGGGTCGCCCAGGACCTGGGCGGGCAACGGGAAGGTGTAGTGTAACTGCAGGCTCAGGCCTTTCTCCGCCGCCAGCAGGCGGCTGTTGCCCTCGACTTCCTTGATCAGTTCCAGTGGTGAGTACCGGGTGCGTTCCAGCGCCAGGTGTCCGGATTCGATCTTGGACAGATCCAGAATATCGTTGAGCAGGGCCAACAGGTGGCGGCCGTTACGCAGGATGATGCCCGCAGCGCGGTTCACGTCCTTGCGGTCGCTGGCTGTCGCCATCAGGCTTTCCGCAAAACCGATGATGGCTGTCAACGGGGTGCGGATTTCGTGGCTTGTATTGGCGACAAATGCGCTTTTCGCACGGGCCGAGGCCTCAGCAACGTTTTTGCTGCGTTCCAGGGCGCGCATGCGCTCACGCTCTGCGTGGCGAAGCTCTGCCTGGGCCAGTTTCAGTGCTTTCAGGGTGTGTTCGATTTCCTGCTTCTGGCGGGCGACCGTACTGTAGAGTTCCGCGTTGCGCACCGCGTTGCCGATAACGTCACACAGTGATGCCGCGGTGGATAGCTCAGCCTCGGTCAGAGTCGTCGGGCGCTGGATGCTGAACAGCCAAAGGACGCCGATGGCTTTGCCTTCCCGGCGGATCGGCAAACAGAGAAAAGCACGGGGTGTCCCCATCAGTTCCAGGGCGCCCCGGTCCTTTTCCGACATCGGCAGGTGGCGCATGTGCAATAGGTCAGAGAAGTAGAGTCGCTCGTTGTTCAGGAATACGTAGGAGGTGGCGCCATCACGCTCATCCAGCGCGTACGGGCGGGTACTGAAATAGGCGCGCCAGGCGTCGCGTACCGAGGCGAAACGTTCATCCCGGACCTGGAGATGCTTCACCTGTAGCGCATTGCCCTCGTGGATGACTACCCCGGCGAGATCGAAGGGCAGCCAATCCAGAAGCGCTTCGGCGAGCAGCTGATGGATGCTGTCCATGCTTGTGAGCATGCTCACGCGGTTGATGAAGGCGATCAGCCTTTCCTGCTGGGCATTGGCGGCGGCAATCTCGGCCTCCTGGCGCAGCACCCCGTGCAGGTGTCGTGCGTGATGCATCTGATCCAGGAAAAGCGGGATGCGTTGCTCCAGTCGTCCCAACTGCAGCCGCGGAATGCCGCTATCGTGGGAGAAGCCGAACAGGATTCCGCCGAAGTGATCGTCACGAAACAGCGGCAGGGCGACCAGGGACCGGATCTTCCAGCGGCGAAAGGCGGCAGCCAGCGAGGGGCCATGTCGCCCCAGATCCTCGCGTTCCACGAACAAGGGCTTCCGGTTTGCGATCAGCCGTTCCACCGTGCCGTCGTCAAGGATGGTGGCGTGACTCCCCTCGTAGCTCACCGCAATTGGCTGAAGCCTGCCATGCAGATACACCCGCTCACAGATCAGTTGTCCGTCTGTATGGGAGGGCAGGGCAATGATCCAGCTCTGGAACAGCTGTTGCCGGGCGAGTTCTTCGTCAAGCAGATCCAGTAAGCGATCCAGGTCGATGGTGCGGTTGATGCGCCGTGCCAGATCAATCAGATGCTGCTGCTCGCGATTATTGGCTTCCAACTCTGCCAGGTTGAGCAGCCGTTGGATGGGCGCGCGCATGCCGAGCACCAGGCGCTGAATCTGCTGGCGCACAGTCTGGTCCAGATCAGCGGTGGAGTGCGTGCTGCCGAAATGCACGACGGCGATTGTGGTCCCGGCGTGGAAAACGGGCACCATGAAATTACGCCGCAAACCCATGGTGAGAATGGCCTGCCGGTCCAGCGTGGTCATTGCCCGCAACCGGTCCGCATCAACACGTGTGAGCAGGGGGCGGCGCTCTGTCACCACCCGCACCGCCGCGGTCAGCGCCGGGTCCAGTGGGATCTGTTGATGCAGAATGCGGAACTGGTCGGCGTTGAGGCGGAGGCCGTGAGTACGCAGGCCGAATAGCACGCCGCGCTGATGATCCACCAGCTGCACACCGATCACGTTCATGTCCCAACGCCGGTGGGCATACTCCCGGAGGTCTGCCAGCAAGTCGTCCAGTGACTCGGATAAGGCGATGCGCTGAAACCAGGATACATCATCTGCCGGCCACAGGTGCTCCGGGCTCTCAGGCGGTGGTTGTCCGGGCGTGTTCATGCCTGCTGAAATTAGTGTGATTCGGCTGCCGAAAGGGGTCGTTACCGGAGCATACTAAGGTTTCAGCCGGTCTGGCTATTATGGAGATATCGGGGAGAGATGGTGCCGGGAGTGGGACTCGAACCCACACTCTGTCGCCAGAACCGGATTTTGAGTCCGGCGCGTCTACCAGTTCCGCCATCCCGGCCCGGGAGGTCGAGGGCGGAGTATACTAACCTTCCTCGGCATTTTGCCAGTGCTGCGGCCGGTTCCGCTCCGCCGGCAGGGTGTCTCGCCGCTGTGTCGGCTTCCTGCTACCATTCCGTGCCCTGATTCCAGCGGGTTCATGTGGATGCGCCGAGACGATTTCTCTTTTGATCTTCCACCGGAATTGATTGCCCATCACCCCTTGCCGGAGCGGGGTGGCAGCCGTCTGCTGTGCCTGCACGGCAGGGATGGCAGAGTGACTGACCGGCGGTTCGCTGATCTGGAGCAGCTGCTCCGGCCCGGGGATCTGTTGATCATGAACGATACACGGGTGATTGCGGCGCGCTTGTACGGCCAAAAGCAGACCGGTGGTCGCGTCGAGGTGCTGGTGGAGCGTTTGCGCGAAAAGGATCACGCGCTGGTGCATCTGCGTGCGAGCAAGGCACCGAAAGCGGGGGCTGTTCTGGATTTGGAGGGCGGTGGCCGCGCCGAGGTGCTGGGGCGGGAAGGGGACTGCTTTGTGCTGGCCTTCCGCGTGCCCGACGGGCTGCTGGCCTACCTGGAGCAACATGGGCATATGCCCCTGCCGCCCTATATCCGGCGTGAGGATGCGCCCGAGGACCGGGAACGTTATCAGACCGTGATCGCCCGTGAGCCGGGTGCCGTGGCGGCGCCCACCGCAGGGCTGCACTTTGATCAGCCCATGCTGGACCGCCTCCGGACCCAGGGTGTGAACCTGGCCACCGTGACGCTGCATGTGGGCGCCGGTACCTTCCAGCCGGTGCGCGCCGAGGACATCACCGAGCACCGGATGCACAGCGAATGGCTGCGGGTGACCGCCGGCGTGTGTGATGCGGTGGCGGAAACCCGACACCGTGGAGGTCGTGTGGTGGCGGTCGGCACCACGGTCGTGCGGGCTCTGGAATCCGCGGCCCAAAGCGGTACCTTGCAGGCTTTCGATGGTGAAACGGGCATCTTCATCTATCCCGGATACCGGTTCCGCGTCATTGACGCCCTGATCACGAATTTCCACCTGCCGGAATCCAGCCTCATCATGCTGGTCAGCGCCTTTGCGGGTCATGCGCAAACCATGGCCGCCTATCGCCACGCCGTGCGCGAACGCTACCGCTTCTTCAGTTATGGCGATGCCATGTTCATCCACCCCGCAGCCGATCAGGCGCGGGCAGAGGAGACATAAGGGTGCACATGAGTTTTGAACTGCTGGGCCGTGATGGCTCGGCCCGGCTGGGACGTTTGACGTTCCCCCGGGGCGTGGTGAACACACCGGCTTTCATGCCGGTGGGTACCTACGGCACGGTCAAGGCAATGACGCCGGAGGATGTTAAGGGTATCGGTGCACAGATCGTGCTTGGCAACACCTTTCATCTGATGTTGCGGCCGGGGACCGAGATCATTGAACTGCACGGTGATCTGCATGATTTCATGCAGTGGCATGGTCCCATTCTGACGGACTCCGGTGGCTTTCAGGTGTTCAGCCTGGGGGCTTTGCGCAAGATCGAGGAACGGGGCGTGACGTTCCGCTCGCCGGTGGATGGGCGCAAGGTGTTCATGGGGCCGGAGGAGTCCATGGCGGTGCAGCGGGCGCTGGGTTCGGACATCGTGATGATTTTCGACGAGTGCACGCCGTATCCGGCCACGGAATCCGAGGCGCGGCAATCCATGGAGCTGTCACTGCGTTGGGCGGAGCGCAGCCGAAAGGCGCACGGCGACAACCCATCGGCGTTGTTCGGGATCGTGCAGGGCGGCGTGTATCCGGAACTGCGAACGGCCTCGCTGGACGGTCTCGCCGGGATCGGCTTCGACGGCTATGCCATCGGTGGACTGGCCGTGGGTGAACCGGAGCATGAACGCAATGCCATGCTGGAGCACCTGGACCCGCGGATGCCCGCCGATCGCCCGCGCTACCTGATGGGTGTGGGGCGGCCGCAGGATCTGGTGGAGGGTGTGTTGCGCGGCGTGGACATGTTCGATTGCGTGATGCCAACCCGTAATGCCCGCACCGGCTTCCTGTTTACCCGGGGC
>SLCE01000176.1 GCA_007125985.1 Ectothiorhodospiraceae bacterium
AGACCATCCACAGCGGGATGGTGGGCGGCAGGATCAGCGTGAACAGGATGCCGGTGACGAAAAAGCCCTCGTTGACCTCATGCCCCCGCTTCCAAGCAAACAGCCCTTCCCAGAGAAAGCCGGCCAGGTAGGTGACCACGAAAATGGGCACGTAGTACACCGCACCGTGGAGGACGTTGGCGACAGCGCTGGTGTGATCGAAGCCGGTGTACTGCGCCACCAGATCGGTGCGCCAGCCGGGGATGGAGGCATAACCGAACTCGGTGATCTGCAGGTTCGCCTGATAGCCAACGTTGTACATGCCGAACAATAGGGCCGGCAATGCGGCAAACCAGACTGTGATCATGACCCGTTTCAGGTCGATGCCGTCGCGAACGTGGGGCCCGGCACGGGTGGTGGCGGCGGGACTGTACAGCATGGTATCGAACATCTCGTAGAAGACGTAATACCGCTGCAGCTTTCCACCCTCGTGAAAGTGCGGGGCAATGCGCTTGTCAATAAACTTTCGCAGCCCCACGTCAACCCTCCACTTCAATGCGTGTAAGGTTGTCCCGCAGAATCGGACCGTACTCGTACTTCCCGGCGCAGACGTACGTGCACAGAGCCAGATCCTCTTCCAGCAGTTCCAGCGCACCCAGCGCCTGAGCCGTTTCCGTATCACCCACAACCAGGGCCCGCAGCAACTGGGTGGGAAGAATGTCTAGCGGCATTACCTCCTCATACTGACCCAGTGGCACCATGGCACGCTCGCTGCCATTGGTCGTGGTGGTCAGCCCGAACCGCTTCCACGGCATCAGACGGGAAAGATAGATGTTCATCACCGAATGGCGGTTGACGCCCGGGGACAGATACCCGAGCAACTGCCGTTCGCGACCTTCGCGGAGCACGCTGATCTGGTTGGACAGCCGTCCCAGAAAGGCCACAGGGCCGTGGGCATGGTGACCATGCAGGACGGAACCGGACACGATGCGGTTATCCCCCGGCTCCAGCTCATCGGCGGTCAGATCCTGCACCGAGGCGCCCAGCCGGGTGCGCAGCAAACGCGGCCGGCGCACCTGCGGCCCGGCCAAGGCCACCACCCGCTCATGGTGGATCCGCCCGGTGGTGAATAGCCTGCCGAACGCAATCACATCCTGGTAGCCCACCACCCAGACCGTGCGCTGCATGTCCACGGGATACAGAAAATGGATATGGGTTCCAGGATTGCCGGCCGGGTGCGGGCCCACAAACGCTTCCTCACGGATGCGATCCATTGCGAAAGACGGCAGCACCGAATCGGCACCACGGCAGACCCACAACGGTCCATCGGTGAGCCGGATGAGCACAGTCAGCCCGTCCCGGAACGCGGACAACGCTTCCCCGACCACAATCTCGGGGTTGGCGGCCAGGGGAGCGGTATCCATGAGAGAGACAAAAACGGCCTCTGGCACGGTGCCGGGGGTTGGCACCTTGCCGAACGGACGGGTCCGGATCGCCGTCCACTCGCCCGAAGCAAGCAACTGTTCCTGAACCTGTTCCCTGGACAGCCGGGATAGTCCCGCGGCGGGATGCCCGGAAAAGGTCTCTTCGTCGTCGCCGGCGAGATCGATCACCACGGACAGCAGCGTACGGCGGTCACCGCGATGGATGGCACTGACACGCCCCGCTCCGGGCGCGGTGTAACGGACACCTTCTGTTTGCTTGTCCTCGAACAGCACCTGCCCCAGCCGGACCCGGTCGCCCTCTCGGACATGCATGGTCGGCTTCATTCCGGGGTAGTCGGCTCCCAGCAGAGCAACGGAGCGCACCCTCGAACCCCGCTCTATCTCCTGAACCGGCATACCCGCAATGGGTATGTCCAGTCCCTGTCTGATTTTGATCATGGTGCTATTCCCGGCGAGCTAGTCCAGCTGATGAACCGCCCGGAATCACGAACCTCTGGAGATTCGTAAAGACAAGTATGGTTCACGGGACCGGCCTTACCAGTCCGGACGTTGCCTGACACCTGGGCTATTCTTGTCAGTACGTGCTGATCGACACGGAGGAACGTGTCATGGAGACGCCGTTGAAGATCGTCCTCGGAGCAAAGGCCCTGCTACTCGCCGAGCGGGGCGGTGCGCTGTACACCACCCGACCGGAGATTCCCGCATCCGAGGCGATCCGCACCATGTGTGAACAGAACGTGGGCTGCGTGCTGGTGATCGACAACGCCCGCCTGACCGGCATCCTCTCGGAGCGTGACGTGTTGCGGCGCATCGTCGATAAAGGCATCAATCCGGCTGACGTCGCGGTGGGCGATGTTATGACCAAGAACGTATTCACCGTGGAGCCGTCGTTGACCGTGGAAGAGGCCTTGGCCGAATGCACGAACCGGCGCATCCGACACTTGCCGGTGATCGGTGACGGGGAGTTACTGGGGTTGCTGTCCATCGGTGATCTGGTGCGGTTCGCGCTCGACGACAAGGATCACGACATCGCCGACCTCATGCGCTATATCCACGGCCAGCAAATCGAAATCTGACGGGGCCCACACCGCCGCGTGCAGACCCCTTTCAAGGGGGGCACACGTTGTTGGCGGAAACGGTCTGCAGGTAAATGCACGCTATCGATCTTTCAGGAAGCATGTCCGAAACCCGCTTCGATTCCAGACAACTCCGTGAGGCGCTGGGCGCCTTCGCCACAGGGGTGACCGTGGTCACCACGCGGGCGGCCGACGGTTCGCCAGTGGGCATGACCGTCAACAGTTTCACCACGGTTTCCCTCGAACCGCCGTTGGTGCTGTGGAGCGCACACCGCGGCGTCGGCCCGTTCGACGCATTCGTCAGCGCCGATCACTACGCGGTCCACGTACTCCACGCCGGGCAACGGGGTATAGCCGATCATTTCGCCCGCAGTATTCACGACAAGTTCACCGGCATAAGCGTCCGTTCCGGCATCCAAGGGCTTCCGCTGCTGGACGACTACACGGCACGCTTTCAATGCCGCATGGAGCGTCGGCTCGAAGGTGGAGACCATGTCATATTACTGGGCCTTGTGCTGGCATTGGATCATCGCCCCGGCGAACCACTGATTTTTCACACCGGCGACTATCACGGCTGCCAGCCAATGGACGAAGGCCACCAGCCATGAACCCGTATTGACGTTGAACGAATAGTGTTATGCGTGCTGTCCAACTTGACTGTCCGGCCTGTGGAAGTAATGTATGGAAGCCGTTACCATACGCTACCGAATTGAAGGTTGGAGGACATCATGGACTACCGTGCGCCGACCCGCGACATGCGTTTTGTGCTTACCGAACTGTTTGATTTCCAGGCAATCACCGAACTGCCCGATTTCAGTGAGGTAAGCGAGGACCTGGTCGCGGCCGTGCTCGAGGAAGCCGGGCGTTTTACCGGTAACGTGTTGGCTCCGCTGAACAAGAGCGGTGATCAGGAAGGCTGCACCTGGAAGGATGGCGAGGTCACAACCCCCGCAGGGTTCCGCGATGCGTACGGCCAATACGTGGAAAGCGGCTGGAACTCCCTGCCCTGTCCCACCGAATTCGGCGGCCAGGGCCTGCCCGCCTCGCTGGCCTCCGCCGTGCAGGAGATGCTACAGGCCTCCAACATGTCGTTCGCCCTGGGGCCGCTGCTCACCGCCGGCGCCATTGAGGCCCTCAACAATCACGGCTCCGACGAACAAAAGGCCACCTACCTGCCGAAGCTGATCACCGGCGAGTGGTCCGGCACCATGAACCTGACCGAGCCGCAGGCCGGTTCCGATCTCGCTCAGGTCCGCAGCAAGGCCCAGCCCAATGGCGACCACTACCTGCTCGAAGGGCAGAAGATCTTCATCACCTGGGGCGAGCATGACTGCACCGAAAACATTATCCATCTGGTACTGGCGCGCACGCCGGACGCCCCACCCGGCGTGAAAGGGATTTCCCTGTTTATCGTGCCGAAATACCTGGTCAACGCGGACGGCAGCCTGGGTGAGCGCAACGACGTCCGCTGCGTGTCCATCGAGCATAAGCTCGGCATCCACGGCAGCCCGACCTGCACCATGGCCTACGGTGACAACAATGGGGCCGTAGGCTACCTGGTGGGCGAAGAAGGCATGGGGCTCGCCTACATGTTCACGATGATGAACGAGGCGCGCCACAAGGTTGGTCTACAGGGACTTTCCATCGCTGACCGGGCCTACCAGCAGGCCCTGTGGTACGCCACCGATCGCGTGCAGGGCAAGCCCCTGGTGCGTCACGGCGATGAGAAATCCATCGTTGGTCACCCGGATGTGCGCCGCATGCTGATGACCATGAAGACCGGCGCCGAAGCCATGCGCGCGCTGTCCTACGCGGCGGCCTACGCCATGGACATCGCACACCACCACCCGGACGCCGAGCAGCGTCAGCAGGCCCAGGCCCGTGTAAACCTCTTGATCCCTATCGTCAAGGGATGGTGCACGGAGTTCGGCACCGAGTTGACCTCCCTTGGTGTACAGGTCCATGGCGGTATGGGCTTCGTGGAGGAGACCGGCGCCGCCCAGCATTACCGGGATGCGAAGATCACCACGATCTACGAGGGAACCACGGCAATCCAGGCCAACGACCTGATCGGGCGCAAGACCTTCCGGGACCAGGGCGCCGCCATGAAGGCCCTGGTGGAGGAGTTCCGGGCGGACCAGCAGGCACTGGAACAGGCGGCTGGTGACCTCGCTCCCATGGCCGAACCGCTGGGCCGCGCCCTGGATGCGCTGGAGCAGGCTGCAGAATACGTGGCCACGCGTCACGGCGACCGGCCGGAAGACACCCACGCCGCCTCAGTGCCCTACCTGATGCTGGCAGGCTACGCGGCCGGCGGGGCGCTGATGGCCCGGGCTGCTCTAAAGGCGAAGGCCGCCATGGATGCTGGCAGCGAGGAGGCGCCGTTCTACCAGGCGAAGATCGTCAGCGCGCGTTTCTACGCGGATCACCTGCTGCCGCGTGCCAACGGCTTCCTGCCGGGCGTGCTCGGCGGCGGCCAGTGGTGCAACGCACTGACCGTCGATCAGCTTCGCCACGCGGAGTAACCGGCCTGGGGCAACCCAGTTGCCATTCACAGGTTGAGCGGGCGGATCATTCCGCCCGTTTCACTTTGCGCGACCCGAAAAACAAAGGCCTCCGAATGGAGGCCCTGAGAACACTGGATCCGGTTAGGGATCAAAGCGCTTGGACATCGTCCGCTTGCAAGCCCTTCTGACCCTGCACCACGTTGAATTCAACGCGTTGACCGTCCTCCAGGCTGCGGAAGCCTTCACCGCGAATGGCACGGAAGTGCACAAACACGTCATCGCCGCCTTCGCGGGCGATGAAACCGTAGCCCTTCGCCGCATCAAACCACTTCACAGTGCCCTGTTCTCGTTCTGCCATGATTCTACAAACCTCTGATGGGGTAACACCTGCGGCCCATAGCCGCCTCAAGCCTCGACCCACAGGCACCACGCGTGGTGCGAAGCGGAGGGACAAACACGGGACGAGAAGCGGAGCCTACTGACGGGAAATGTCGAGAGGTACTGCCCTGCCGGTCTTTGTCATCGAAGCATGTTTGATGCTACGCCCGGGGTTCCGAGCAGGCAAGCCCCGCCAGGAACGGTAGCGCTGCTCCCGGAATCAAAAAGGCCCCGCGAGATGCGGGGCCCTTTTATCGCGCATGACGCTGAGCCGGGGTATCAGGCTTCGTCAACCGCCTTCATACTGAGGCGCACACGGCCCTGGCGATCCACTTCCAGCACCTTGACCTTGACCACGTCACCCTCGGAGAGCTTGTCCGCCACATTCTCCACACGCTCATTGGAGATCTGGGAAATGTGCACCAGCCCGTCCTTGCCCGGCAGGATGTTGACGAAGGCGCCGAAGTCCATCAGCTTGGCGACGCGACCTTCGTAGATCTTGCCCACCTCGATCTCGGCGGTGATCAACTCCACCCGTCGACGCGCCTCTTCTCCGGCCGCCTTGTCCACCGAGGCGATGGTCACGGTTCCATCGTCCTTGATGTCGATGGTGGCACCGGTTTCCTCGGTGAGCTGACGGATTGTGGCGCCGCCCTTGCCGATGACGTCACGGATTTTCTCCGGATCGATCCGCATGGTGATCATGCGCGGGGCATACTCGGACATGTCCGTCCGGGGCTCGGAGATCGCCTTGTTCATTTCGCCCAGGATATGCAGGCGACCGCCATTGGCCTGCTCCAGCGCCTTGGCCATGATCTCGCGGGTAATGCCCTGGATCTTGATGTCCATCTGCAGCGCGGTCACGCCCTTGCCCGTGCCCGCGACCTTGAAGTCCATGTCGCCCAGATGGTCCTCGTCACCCAGAATGTCGCTGAGCACGGCGAAGTCATCACCTTCCTTGATCAGGCCCATGGCAATGCCGGATACCGGCGCCTTGATGGGCACACCCGCGTCCATCAGCGCCAGCGAGGTACCACAGACCGAGGCCATGGAACTGGAGCCGTTGGACTCGGTGATCTCGGACACCACCCGGATCACGTAAGGGCAGTCTTCCGGCTTCGGCATCACCGCCTGCACGCCACGCTTCGCCAGCCGGCCGTGACCGATCTCGCGACGCTTGGGGCCACCCATGAAGCCGGTTTCACCGACGCAATAGGGCGGGAAGTTGTAATGCAGCATGAAGGGCTCTTTGCGCTCACCTTCGATGGCATCAATGATCTGTGCATCACGCCCGGTGCCCAGGGTGGTCACCACCACAGCCTGCGTTTCACCACGGGTGAAGATCGCGGAACCATGGGTGCGCGGCAGCGCGCTGACCTTGATGTCAATGGGGCGCACCGTGCTGTTGTCGCGACCATCGATACGCGGCTCGCCGGCCAGAATCCGGCCTCGGACGATTTTCTTTTCCAGCGATTTGAACGCCGCCACCACGTGATGGGCGGTGCGCACTTCCGAGCCCTCGTCCGCCAACTGCTCCACAGCCTGGTCGCGCAAGGCATTGACGCGGTCATTGCGCTCCTGCTTCTCACGGATGCTGTAGGCCTCGCGCAGCGGCTGTTCGAAGGCAGCAGCCAATTCGCTGGCCAGGGCTTCGTCCTTGGCTGGCGGCTGCCAGTCCCAACGGGGTTTCCCGGCCTCGGCGGCCAGATCCCGGATGGCGTTGATGGCGGTCTGCATCTGCTCGTGGCCGAAAAGGACCGCATCCAGCATCACCTGCTCCGGCAGTTCCGCGGCTTCCGACTCCACCATCAATACGGCGTCCTCGGTGCCGGCCACCACCAGATCAAGCTGGGACTCTTGCAGGGAGGAGAAGCCGGGATTCAGCAGGAAATCCCCATCCTTGTAACCCACGCGGGCAGCACCGATCGGGCCATCGAACGGAATACCAGAGATGGCCAACGCAGCGGAGGTGCCAATCAGCGCGGGAATGTCGGGATCCACGTCCGGGTTCATGGAGATCACCGTGGCGATCACCTGGACCTCATTGTAGAAACCTTCGGGGAAGAGCGGACGGATGGGACGATCGATCAGGCGGGAGGTCAGCGTTTCCTTTTCGGAAGGACGGCCTTCCCGCTTGAAGAAGCCGCCGGGAATCTTGCCGGCAGCATAGGTGCGTTCCTGGTAATTAACGGTCAGGGGGAGGAAGTCGCGCTGGCCCGCCTCGTCCTTTTTGCCGACCACGGTCACCAGGACCACGGTATCGGACATGTTGACCAGCACCGCGCCGGTAGCCTGACGGGCGATGGCGCCGGTCTCGAGTATGACGGTGTGCTCACCGTACTTGAACGACTTGGTTACTGCATTCACTAGCTGACTTCCTCTCTCTTTTCCAATGTCAGGGCCCGGGCACGCCCTTGCGTGCCGCCCTGTCTTACCGGCGCAGGCCCAGACGCTCGATCAGGCTCTGGTAACGATCCTGGTCCTTGCGCTTCAGGTAATCCAGCAGCTTACGACGCTGGTTGACCAGCTTCAGCAGACCACGGCGGGAATGGTGATCCTGCTTGTGCTCGGCAAAGTGGCCGGTGAGGTGGGCGATACGGTTGGTCAGCAGCGCCACCTGCACCTCCGGGGAACCGGTATCACCGGCGGAGCGCTGGTAATCCTTGACGATCTGGCTTTTCTGCTCTGCAGACTGAGACATGCGTTCAAACTCCTGGTATTCCGTGCCAATACGAAGGCCGCATATTGTATCTGCGGCCGCAAGGTGTAACAAGCTAAATGCGGATAGAGGCAACGTTTTTCGCCTTGCCCGCCCGCGATTAGTCGAGGTTCATCAGGCGTTTCGGGGCCACGCGACCGTCATCCAGGATCTGCCCCATGCCCAGAAAGCGCTCCGGGCCGCGCAACCGCACCCAACCCGTTGACGGGGCTCGCGGGACGAACACGGGCTGCCCCTGACCCACGTAGTGGGCAGAGTCGGTGTCCAGCTGTACCTCAGGCCAGTGAGCGAGTCCGGCATCCACCGGCAGCAACAGGTCATCCAGCGCCGGCAGGTCGTTTTCCAAGGACAACAGTGCATCCAGTCCGTGCATCCGCGGCGCCTCGAACGGCCCCAACGCGGTACGCCGCAGCGCGGTCACGTGTGCGCCGCAGCCCAGAGCGTTGCCCAGATCCTCCACTAACGAGCGCACATAGGTACCCTTGGAGCAGTGCACATGCAGTTCCAGCTCATCGGTTGACTGCTGCAAGAGTTCGAGCCGGTGAATGGTGACCGCGCGGGGCGCCCGCTCCACTTCACGCCCTTCCCGGGCGAGTTTGTAGAGCCGTTGCCCCTCGTGTTTCAGCGCCGAGTACATGGGGGGA
>SLCE01000056.1 GCA_007125985.1 Ectothiorhodospiraceae bacterium
GTGGATGGCGGTTGGGTGCTCAACGGCGAGAAGGCCTGGATCACCAATGCCGGTATCGCTGATCTGTTCATGCTTTACGCGCAGACGGATCCCGACGCCGGTTGGCGCGGCATCGCGGGTTTTCTGGTCGATGCCCGCCGCCACGGGTTCGAGCGGGGTGAGCCCTATGCCCTCATGGGTGGGCATGCCATCGGCGCAGGTGGCTTCCGGCTCAACGATTATTTCCTTCCGGATGAAGATGCGCTGTCGGCGCCCGGTGAAGGCTTCAAGCTCGCACTCAGCCTGGTGAACGGTGCCCGTGTGTATGTTGCGGGCATGTGCGTGGGCATGATGGCCGGCAGCCTGGAAACCGCGCTGGATTACGTTGCCGAACGTAAAACCTTTGGCCAACCGGTAATCCGCCACCAGGGCGTGAACTGGTCGCTGGGTGACGTGGCCAATGACCTGGAAGCGTTGCGCGGCCTGCTCTGGCCGGCGGGGGAGTTGATCGAGCGCGGGGAAGATGCGGTGCTTGCCGCGGCCCATGCCAAGAAATTCGCCGGCCGGGTCACCGTGCCCGCCATCACCGCGTGCATCCAGGCCATGGGCGCCGCCGGCCTGCGCCAGGAATACCCGCTGGGCCGTCACCTGGCCTGCGCGAAAATCGCCGCCTACACCGACGGCAGCACCGAGATGATGAACGAGCGGCTGGGTGCTTCGCTGCTGAGAGAATACGGCGGAAATACCGCCGGTTGACCAGCCGTCCGGCGTTTTTCCGCATTTGCAGAACGACTAACCCAAACGGGCTAGCCCGTTTGGGGCATATTATGTGCCGTGTGGTTCCTCCACCATGGGCTAATCAGCCATAAGTGGGGAGATCTGTCGTGCCGCAACACTATCAGAACACGGACTACCAGACGGCCTTTTCGGGCCGGTTGAACAGAGTGCGTTGGCCTCTGGGGCTGGCCAGTGTGCTTATCGCGGCTTTCAGCCTGAGCGGCTGTTTTGGTGGCAGTTCATCGGGCGGCAATGGGTCCCCTGATGAGGATTCCGACCCGAATGGTAACAATGGTATTGCGGCGCTGACGCTGGCAGCGACGCCGGACATCATGGCTGTGCACCTGGACTGGTCGGGCGCCGATTCCGTGAACGTCCTGTTCAGCACAGAGCGCGACTGTGACTGGGACAATTACAGCGTCTGTCAGGACGGGGATATCCGCATGGATGTCCCCGGTGGGTCTACCACTGTAGTGGCTCTGGAGGAAGGGCTGGATGCACGCCGCCCCTGGTATTTCGTGGTGGAAACGGAGGGCGCGCGCTCGGATACCCAGGTGGCCAGGCCGCTGGCGCCGGGTGCGGAAGGCAACGTCACCCATGCCGTTGTGCACGATGATCGCCTGTACCTTGGCGGGAACTTTGATGGGATCGGCGCAGCGACCGGGGCAGCGGTGGCCTTTGATGCTCAGACCGGGGAACTGCGTGGGGCGCTGCCAGAAGTTAACGATCGGGTCCATGCTGTTGCCGCGGACGGCGAGGGCGGTTGGATTATCGCCGGCGAATTCACCTCTGTGGGAGGCTATCCGCGCCAGGGCCTGGCACGCCTGCGCCCGGATGGCACGGTTGTGCCCGATTGGGCCCCCGAGGTGCTTGGTGGACGCACCGATGCGGTGGCCGTCGATGGTGGGCGCGTCTATCTCGGGGGGCGGTTCGAGACTGTTGATGGTATCGATCGGGATGGGATGGCCGCCATTGACCTTGCAAGTGGCGAACTCATTGATGAATGGCTGCCCACCAAGGGAGGTGGGCATGTGCGTGCAATTTTTGCCAAGGACGGTGACGTCTACCTTGGCGGCTCCTTGCGGGATGTGAATGGTGAGAGCTATGAACGCATTGTGCGCGTCGATGGTGTGAGCGGGGCTGTTTCCCCGTCCTGGGAATGGGACGAGCTTGATCGAAGTGTGGATTTCCTGGATTACATGGACGGAACGCTGTTCATCGCCCCCCAAGGCTTTCGCGATGATGATGGGAACCGTCAATACGTGATGGCGCTGGATCCGGAAACAGGGAATCCGCTCGAAGGCTGGTCGGCCCCCTACATTGACGAAGATGTTGAGGCTCTGCTGGCAGCAGACGGCCTGATCTACGTGGGGGTTGATCGGCGTGATGAGCCTCTTCGCGTGGTGCAGGCCGATAACGGTGATCGGTTCGACGACTGGTCGTTTGAGGTCGATGACTATGTGGAGGCGCTTGCCTGGCACGATGGCGTGTTGTTTGTCGCCGGTGGGTTCGAGGAAATCAACGGCCAACCGTGGGAAAACCTGGTTGCGGTCGACGGCCGATCAGGAGCGCTCATTGAAGGGCGTGTTCCCGTGCTTGACGATCGACCAGGTGCGATGGTTTCCCGCAACGGCATTGTCATGGCGGGCGGGCGTTTTCAAATCGCCGCGATGCAGCCCCGGGAGAACCTGGCCGTGCTTGATGCCGACACAGGCCAGTTGCTTGATCTGGGTCTCGGCGTCGATGGTACCGTTCGTGCCATGACGAAAAGTGACTCGCGCCTTTATGTCGGGGGTAACTTTGATGAGGCAACGGGCCACGGGGACGCGCCACAGGCAAGGGACCGTCTGGCGGCGTTCAGCCTGGAGGACGGCAGCCTGGATGAGCAGTGGCAACCGCCGGGTCCAGACACGACTCCGCAAACGTTGCTCCATGTTGATAGTCGGGTTTACGTGGGCGGATCCGGGAGTTTCGGTGTCGGTTCGCGCGACGTGCTGGCCGCCCTGGATGCAACCAATGGCATGGTAGTGGACTGGGGTACAAGCCTTGAGTCTGGGGATCGCGTCTACGCCCTCGCAGCGCACGACGGCTTGCTCTACGCGGCCGGAAACATGGATGCAGGGACGGGAACGGAGGCCAATCTGCGTGTTTTCTCCATGAGCAATGGGGTGGAGCATACGGGCTGGGCGAAGACGCTGACCGTAGGTGTTACATCGAACTGGGATGTCCTCGCCAGCGAGGAGTTTGTGTACGCACGTGGCGAACATGGCGGGGTCACGGCCTATCATTCGCAACCTGCGTCACTTATGTCTGGAGAGGAGCAGGCATGGGCAATGCCTGGCGGTACGCCAATTGCGTTGCTGAAACACAACGGCGGGCTCTATGTCGGTGGCAATTTTAGCAGCCTTGATGGGGGTGCCGGCGGGGCGAGTGTGGACCGCGACAACCTCGCTCTGATCAATCTGCCTGAAGGGACGCTGAACAGCTGGGACGTCGGTGCTGATGGATGGGTAAAGGCGCTTGTTTCCCTGTCGGATGGTTCCGTCTTTGTTGCCGGTCGTTTCGATGAACTGGGGGGCGGCTCCGACGATGATGCAACCGGATATGTTCGCCCGCATATCGGTGTGGTGGATGCAGAGAGCGGAGAGGTGATCTGGTAGCGGTCGCGGCGGCATCAACCGTTTGATTGGGTTGGGGCCGAGCAGATGGCTGGGTAACAAGAACGCCGGGCAACAGTGCCCGGCGTTTTCATTTCAGGAGGCCAGCATCGGCCTCGGTACGTGGTCGCTTACCGCCCTGCAGCCACCGCGTTCAGGCGCTGGCGAAGCTCATCGTCGTTCCGGAACAGGTAGCCGATGGCGCGGTAGGTTTCCACGTCCAGGCCGGTGAACTTGATGGCGGTGGTCATGTCTTCCACGGCCGCTTCACGCAGTTCCGCCCATTCCTCCCGGGGAGATTCGCGCACCATCTCCGCATAGCTGTTGCGGATGCTCTGCACATGGCCGGCCGCGTCCAGGAAGGCAGCCAGCTGCCGATCGCTGATGTCGGCGCTGGTCAGTTCGGTGCTGCTGGCGGCTTCATTCTCATAGATGTCGCTGGCCACGGCGTTGGCCGAGGTCAGGGTCATGCCGCCGGCCAGGGCAAGGGCCAGCAACAGGGCTGTATGATTCTTGCTGAACATCGTTTTCCTCCAGTTTTATTAGGCTGGTGAACCATGCCATTTTTGCACACTGAGTGCCAGTCGGGGGGCTCGCCGGGTTGGCCTTGGCGGGGACATGACCTGTGCGCGTATGCTGTTCCAATCATGGTTTGGCCATGTGGCCGTTGGAGCGTTGGGAATGGAATTGAACAAGGGTTTGTCGGATCGTGTTGCCATTGTCACGGGGGCCAGCCGCGGCATCGGCCGCGCCATCGCCGAGCGCCTCTCCGCGGAAGGCATGCGGCTGGTGCTGGCAGCGCGTTCGGAGGATGCGTTACGGGAGGTGGTGGCGAACTGCGTGACGGAGGCCTCCGCCTTCGCCACTGATCTGCGTGAGCCGGACGCACCCGCCCGGCTGATCGCGCATGCCATACGCACGTTCGGACGCATTGACCTTCTGGTGAACAACGCTGGTGCCACCAAACGTGGTGATTTTCTGGAACTCACCGAGGCGGACTGGGCGGACGGCTTTGCCCTCAAGTTCTTTAGTGCCGTCCGCTGTTCCCGCGCCGCCTGGCCTCAGTTGGTGGAATCGGCCGGCAGCATCATCAACATTGTCGGCATCGGCGGGCGCACCGGATCGGCGGAGTTCGCCATCGGCGGTTCGGTCAATGCCGCCGTGCTGAACCTGACCAAAGTGCTGGCGGATCGGGGTGTAGGGGATGGCGTGCGGGTGAATGCCATTAACCCCGGTGCGATCTGGACCGACCGGCTGACCCGGCGGATTGCGGTTGCCGCTCGCGAGCGCGGCGTTTCCGAAGAGGATGCGGCAGCCTCCATGGCGCAGGCCATGGGCGTGGCCCGATTCGGAAAGCCGGAGGAAATTGCCGGCGCCGTGGCCTTTCTCGCCTCGCCGGACGCCGCCTACTGCAATGGGGCCATTCTGGATGTGGACGGAGGGCATACCCGAACGCTGTAGGCTTGCATCATCGCCCAGTACGCGGGCGGCCCCGGTCTTTAGCTCCCGGTATCTGGAGTGTTGGATATGACCCTGCTCATCTGGATCGGCATCTTCCTGTGTCTGTCCCAGTCCGCCATGTTGTCCGGCCTGAACCTGGGACTGTTCTCTCTGAGCAAGCTGGAGCTCACGGTGCAAGCCCGCAAGGGCGATCAGCGGGCGAAGCGGGTACTGGAACTGCGGGAGGACGCCAACCTGATGCTGGTGACCATCCTGTGGGGCAATGTTGGCGTCAACGTGATTCTGGCCCTGCTGTCCGGCTCGATATTGGGTGGCGTGGTTGCATTCCTGTTCTCCACGGTGATCATCACCGTGTTCGCGGAAATCATTCCCCAGGCCTATTTCACCCGTCATGCACTGCGCGTTGTGTCCCTTCTGGCGCCGGTGTTGGCCATCTACCGTGTACTGCTCTACCCGGTGGCGCGGCCCACAGCCTGGGTGCTGGACCGCTGGCTCGGTGGGGAGGATATCCGTTTTCTCCGCGAACGGGATCTGCGCCAGCTCATTCATCTGCACATGGACGCCACGGATAACGAGATTGATCAGGTGGAAGGCCAGGGAGCGCTGAACTTTCTGGAGCTGGACGATGTACGGCTTGCGGACGAGGGTGAGCCGCTGGATCCGCACAGCGTCATCACGTTGCCTTTCGTGGACAACAGGCCTGTGTTTCCCGGCATCCAGTCCACGCCGGATGATCCGTTCCTGCAGACGGTGAACCATTCATCCCATACCTGGGTGGTGATTGTGGATGAAAGCGGCGAGCCCCGGCTGGTGCTGAACGCCGACCGGTTTATACGTGATTCACTGTTCGCGCCCGGGCGCCACAAGCCGCAGGCCTACTGCCATCGCCCCATCATTGCCCGCGACGCCGCCACCACCCTGGGGGCCCTGATCCAGCGCTACCGGGTACGTCCTGGTCGGGCGGAGGACATCGTGGATGATGATGTGATTCTGCTGTGGGGAGAGCAGCCACGCATCGTTACCGGAACGGATATCATGGGGCGGTTGCTGCGGGGAATCGCCCGACCGCCGACGCCATCAGCGGTGTGATCCGGCAGCTGTTGGGGCGGGGGATAAATGCGGGTAATCTTCCCTCATGTCCAATCGTCCGCAGTCTGACTACGAATCGCCGGTCAAAGCCGGTTTTTTCATCTATTTCATGGCGTTTTTCGCGGCCGTGTCGGCGTTTACCGTGCTTGCGAACCTGGCCATGGGGCTGCCGTTCTATCTCAACTACAAGTGGATCGCGATAACCGGAACGGCCCTTGGCCTGGCGCTTTGGGCACGGCATGCGAACAACGTTTCACGCATTCACCGGCTGGGTGTCTACCTCACCGCATTCGCCATCTTTCCTGTGGCCTGGATGTCCAGTGCCGGCCTGGTTTCGCCTGCCATCACCTATGCCGTACTGGTCATCGTGATGATCAACTACCTGCTCACGGGCCTGGAACGTACGCTCATCAACATGCTGTATATCGCGCTGGTCCTGGTCCTGATCTCCGTGTTTCACTTCTACCCTGGGCGATTCACCACGCTCACACCGACCGAGCAGTACCTGGATTGGGTGGTCAACGTGCCCCTGGTGCTGGGGTTCCTGGCGGTGATGCTCGCCAGATTCGAACGGGCTTATGAGAGTGAGCGCCGGGAGAATGCCCTGAAGGCTGAGGAACTGCGTCAGCTCAGTGTGACCGATCCGCTCACCGGCCTCGGCAACCGCCTGGGCCTGCATCGTGAGCTCGCGCGGGCGGTCGCCTTGTACCAGCGCAGGGGGGATGTGTTCTCGCTGATCTTTCTGGATGTGGATCATTTCAAGGCGTACAACGATCACTACGGACACGCACAGGGTGACGATTGCCTGCGCCAGGTGGCTGACTGCATCCGTGCTGGTCTGCGGCGGATGGCGGTGGATCAGGCATACCGGTTCGGCGGCGAGGAATTCGTAATCCTGCTGCCGGATACCGACATGCAGGGCGCGGCCCGAGTCGGCGAACGGATCCGCGCCGAATTCCACAGCGCCGCGATTTCGCATGCCGCTTCCACCGGGGTCGGCTTTATCACGGTGAGCATGGGTGTGGCCGATGTGGCCGCGTTGCGCGCCACGGGCGAGGCAGTGATCGCGGCGGCTGATACGGCGCTTTATCAGGCGAAGGCGGACGGCCGTGACCGGGTTGTCTGTGCGCCGCCAGCGGAGCAGCCGCAGCGGGGAAAGGAATGGAAGACAACACCAGGCAGAGCCGCTGCCGGCGGCGCTTAGCAGGGAAGTTTCAGGAGTGAACGCAGAGCACGATGAACCGGGTAGCGCGCAATCATTGGCCCCTTGGTGCGGTGAATTCAGGGACGCGGACATGGAAGCGCGTTACCGGAAATCAGCCCGCCACCGTACCGCGAGGCAAACGCGGACCGCTGCCATTGTCGCGGCGGTCATGTTCCTGCTGTTCGCCCTGTCAGATTATGCCCTTCTGGGAAGTACGGGGGCGTTCTACGCCCTGTTGACCCTGCGCCTGACGGTGGTGGCAGCCTGTACGGTGCTGGTGCTTGCCGTGATGCGCCGGCCTGAGGTCGTTGATTGGCAGTGGCCCGTCAATCTCACGATCTTTGTAGGGCTGACAGGCATCATCCTGATTGTTCCCTTGCGACCCGAGACCATTGCCACGCAGATACCCGCAGTCATCGTTGCGGTGCTGGCGCAGTACCTGTTCGTTCCCAACCGGGTGCCGTGGGCCCTCGCCCAGAGTCTGTACCTGAGTTCGGGCTTTTTTGTGGCAACAGCTGTGTGGGCGCCGCTACCTCCCGGCCAAATGCTGTCGCTCTTCTTGCTATTGATCTTGGTGAACACCATCGGTCTTATGACGTTGCTGCGCCTGTCCCATCTGCAGCGGGAACAGTTCGCCATGCTCCTGGATGAGCGCGAGACCAATCAGCGCCTGTCCAAGGAAATCGACCGTCGGCGAAGGCTGGAGCAGGAATTGCTCTGGAATGCGCGCATCGACGAGCTCACGGGGCTGAACAACCGCCGCCACTTCTTCGAGCTTGCCGACCGGGAGGTGCGTGTCTGCCACGCCACACGCATCCCCTTCAGCCTGTGCATTTTCGATCTGGACCATTTCAAGGCCGTGAATGACAGTTTTGGCCATGCCGGCGGTGACGAGGCACTTGTCGCGGTGGCGGCGGCCTGCCAAAAGGTGGTGCGTGACCAGGATGTGCTCGCCCGGCTTGGTGGCGAAGAGTTTGTTGTGGCCTTGCCGGGCACGGCCCAGGATGCAGCGAGGGAGGTGGCGGAGCGCATACGTACGGAAATTGCCGCGATCCGCTTTCCCAAACCGCTCGAGGAAATGCGTCTCACCGCAACCCTGGGTGTGGCGGAGGTGGCAACCAGCCGTGAAACTGCGCAGCAGGCCCTGCAGCGCGCAGATGCCGCCCTCTACACCGGGAAGCGGGCGGGCCGTAATCGGGTTGTGGTGGCATCACCCGTCAGTGGCGGGCAGCCGGAAAGTGCTTTAGGAAACACTGATCTATTCCCATGATGCTCTGCGGAGCCATTCGCGTGCGCTGACCAGGCGGCGTTCGCAGGCAATGGCTGTCGCCCTTGTCAAGGACGCC
The DNA here is from genome assembly GCA_007125985.1 of Ectothiorhodospiraceae bacterium. Taxonomy (GTDB): domain Bacteria; phylum Pseudomonadota; class Gammaproteobacteria; order Nitrococcales; family Aquisalimonadaceae; genus LSCE01. Next base: position 8,514 of record SLCE01000056.1, read on the forward strand.
AACGCCGCTCAGCGTGCGCGAATGACCCGCCCTACGGGGCTTTGCAGCGTGTCCGGGTTCTGCGTTACGGCTCTTGCCAAGGGTTAGCCATTGCCTGCGAGCCGCGCCTTGCCCCCGAACACGCTGATAAGCCAGAGCA
>SLCE01000041.1 GCA_007125985.1 Ectothiorhodospiraceae bacterium
AATACTACGGCTTGTCCGTGGACCAAGTAAGGCTGGTGTATCTTCCCGTTGCCGAGGTGTTCGAAGCTGTTGCGGCGAACGAGGTTGATGCGGCGGTCCTCTGGGAGCCCTGGGCCACGCGCCTGGATGCGCGTCTTGGGGAGCCACAGCAGCGTTTCGAGGTCAGCAATGTCTACACCGCCCGCTGGTTGCTGGTGGGCAGGCGTGAAATTGTGCAGCAATCAGCACAAGCCGCAGAGCAAGTCCTTCAGGCCTATGCCGAGGCAATCCGGCACATCGACGCCTATCCCGAGGATGCCATCAGCCTGTATGCCCGCCACCACGGAGTGGAGGCCGAGGACGTCGCGGTGCGTTGGCATAATTTCATTTATGGCCTGTCCCTTAACTGGTCTCTGGTCACGGCTCTGCAGCAGCAGGCGGAGTGGGCACGGGATGCCGGCTACGCAACGCCACAGGTTCAGTTCCGGCCGCTGCGCCTGGTTGATCCCAGGCCGCTGAACGCAGTGCAGCCCGCTGCCATTAGCCTCCTTGGAACCGTGCTGCAGGATCCGGATTCATGAAGCTGCGCTCCCTGTCCATCGCCAGTATCACGTTCTGTGTTCTGGGGTTCATTTCCCTGCTCGTCATCAGCGGATACCTGCTCCGCGATATCCAGGACAAGCAGGAACAGATCGGCGTGCTGTCGGCGTTGGAAAAACGGGTAAGCGCCCTGACGGCGGCAGGACATCACTTGCTGCTCTATTACGCTGACGAAGAGCTGCGCAGTCATTTCCGCGATGAGAGTGAATCCATCCGGCAGGCGTTTCTGGAACTGGACGCTCAGCACCCGGGCGCAGGACGGGTGGGTGCGTACATCAGCCTGATGGATGCCATGATCGGTGCCGAACACCAGAATTTCGCCGATAGTGGAGCGACCGGTCCCGGCGTGGGGCCACTTGGGCTCTCTCGCCGGGGGCGCATCATCCTTGGACAGTTCTCCGGACACGGCATCGCCATGGAGGGAGCCGTCACCGAGCTGCTACATGAGCGCCAACAGGAAATCGCGCGCCAGACGGTCTGGACCGTTACCACGTTCGCGTTGGCAGCGCTGCTTTTTGCGGCGCTTTGTGTGGTGGCATTCGGCCTGATTCATGCGCGGGTCCGCGGACCTATCACGGAGCTGTACAGCGTCGTCCGGAGCGTGTCAGCCGGTGATCTGGCGGCCCGTGTTCGGGTAAGGGGTCGCGATGAAATCGCGGAACTTGGGCGTAGCTTCAACGCCTTGTTGGAGGCGCAGGATCAGTCCCAGGCCGAATTGACCCGCTATGAGCGGGAACTGGAAGAGCGGGCGCGTATGCTCGCCGAGTCGCAGCGCATTGCCCGAGTGGGCAGTATGCGGCTGCACATTCCAACGCAACGGCTGAAATGGTCGGACGAGAGTTGCCGGATATTCGGCCTGGCACCGGACGAGTTCACCGGAGCTGTGGATGACTTTCTCTCACGCATTCACGGTGAGGATATTGACCCGTTTCTGGAAAAGCGTGCCCGCGCCCTGCGCGGCGAGCAATCACTGGACGCGGTCTATCGCATCGTGCGGCCTGACGGCAGTCTCCGCGTGATCCACCAGCGCGCCGAGTTGGAGCGCAACGCCGGGGGCGAGCCGGAATACCTGGTCGGCACCCTGCAGGATGTCACCGAACAACGGGCAGATACCGCGCGTCTTCGGCGTCAGGAAGTGGATCTGCGATCGTTGCTGGATGCACGTCAGGCCTTGATCAACTCCCTGCCCGCACACATCGCCTTGCTGGACCCCAGCGGTGTCATTCTCGATGTGAACGCGAACTGGCGCCAGTATGCGGAGGAGAACGGGTATCTGGCGGATAACCATGGTGTGGGCGTGAACTATCTCACCGCGTGTGAGAAGAGCGCGGATGCCTATGGCGCAGGCCAGCAAAGCGCGTTCGTGGACGGCATGAGGGGGGTGCTGGAAGGCCGGCGGGCGAGCTTCAGCCAGGAGTATTTCTGCGGCACCGATGAACGTCCGCGCTGGTTCCGGGTAACCGTGAACCGGTTGAAACGCCAGGAGAACGACCAGACCGGCCCCGGCGCCGTCGTCATGCACATGGACATCACCGAGCGGAAGCTCGCGGAAGAGCGCCTGAACCGGCTTGCTTTCGATGATCCTCTGACGGGCGTACTCACGCGTAACGGCTTCTCCCGCGAACTGGCATCCCGTCTCGAACAGCTCGAATGGGATGTGGCTGCCTGTGTGGTGATGCTGGATCTTATCAGCCTGCGCAGCGTCAATGACGCGCATGGCTTCGCCGCAGGTGACCGGCTGCTCCGGGCGGTGGCAACCCGGCTGCGGGCCGTGGTGGGAGAAGCAGGTCTCGTGGGGCGTGTGGGCGGCGATGAATTCGTGGTGTATCTGCCCATGCAGGCCGGAGGTGCTTCGGCGGTTCAGCGCCGATTGGCCGAGGTTTTTGACCTGCCGTTTCAGCTTAATGGCTTTGTCATCGACATCACGCCGCGTTTCGGTTTCACCGCGTTTGGCGCCAATCGACGCCCGGTGGAGAATCTGCTGCGTGAGGCGGAGCTGGCCCTGTTCCAGGGAACAGAGCCTCTGGAAGGGTGTCACTGGGCCCGTTACACGTCTGAGTTGGATGCTGTCACGCGGGAACGGATCACGCTGACCCGGCAATTGAGAAAGGCCTTGGAGCGGGATGAACTGGAGCTTCATTTCCAACCCAAGGTGGATCTGCGCAGCGGTGAGATCATCGGTGCGGAGGCGCTGCTCCGGTGGTTTCACCCCGAACGCGGCATGATTCCCCCTGCATGGTTCATCCCCCTTGCGGAACAAGGACAACTGATCGGCCAGCTGGGTCAGTGGGTGCTGGAAAACGCCTGCAAATGCCTCGGTGAGTGGCAGCGGGCCGGGTTGTGTACCGTGCCGGTGGCAATCAATGTCTCGGTGCTGGAGTTCCGTCTGGGTGATTACACCGACATGGTGAGCAATGCCTTGCGGGCAAACGGGCTTGCACCGGGTTTCCTCAGCCTGGAGATCACGGAATCGGTCTTCGAATCGGAAGGGGAGCGCCTGATCGCGGACATGCATGCGCTGCAGAGCCTCGGCCTGCACTTGTCGCTGGATGACTTCGGCACCGGGTATTCTTCCTTGCTGTACCTGAAGCGGTATCCCTTCGATGAGCTCAAGATCGACCGGGAGTTCGTGAACGGGATGCTGGAAGACCGGTATAGCCGAGAGATTGTTCGTACAGTGATCAATATGGCTCGCGTGATTGATGCTCTGGTGGTGGCCGAAGGCGTGGAAACCCAGGACGAGAGGGATGCGTTGCTGGATATGGGGTGTGAGCTCGGTCAGGGCTATTATTTCAGCAAGCCGCTGACGCAGGAGGCATTCCGGAGTCTGCTTGCTTCAGAGAACCGGCTGCCACTGGCGGCCGGTGAACGCGGCGGCAGCAGCTGACAACGGAGCAGAGAGGGATGCAGGATCAGCGGCAACAGGAATGGGAGCGGAAATACCGGCTAACGGAGGAGGGCCGGCCGGAGGCGGCGCGGGTGCTCGCGGAGAATGCGCATCTTCTCCCTCCCGAAGGGCTAGCACTTGACCTGGCCTGCGGCCGTGGTGGAAATGCCCTGTTGCTGGCTGCCGCAGGTCTGGATGCCGAAGGGTGGGACTACGCGGAGCCGGCTATCGAGAATTTGAAGGCCCAAGCCGACCGAGCCGGTCTTGCTCTAAAGGGCGTTGTCCGTGACGCGGTGGAGCAACCCCCCGAGCCGGCATCGTTTGATGTCATTGTGGTCAGCCGTTTCCTGGAACGCAGCCTTTGCCCGGCTCTGGTTTCCGCGCTGCGACCTGGTGGATTATTGTTTTACCAGACGTTTACCCGTCTCAAGGTCCAAGGCCTGGGCCCGCGAAACCCCGCTTTCCTGTTGGAAAGCAACGAATTGCTGCAGCTTTTCGCAGGGTTGCGGGTTCTGGTCTATCGTGAAGAGCATGACTGTGGAGAACACGCGACGGGCTGGCGGGATCAAGCCATGCTGGTTGCTCAGCGACGGGCTTCTTAACGGGGAGGCCCACGCGTCGCATGGGCTACCCGGGGGCAGTTTACAGTTCCGTGCCGGCCTGCGTATTCTCGACAGTCCACCTACGCATCAACGCTGAAGGAGAACGCAATGATAAGAGGCGTGTGGAAAATCGGTGTCGCGGGTGCGCTCTCGGCGGCGGTTGCTGTCGGCGCGCAGGCCGAAGAACTTCGCATCGGAGCGCTGGTGCCCACGACTGGCGATTTGCAGGTCTATGGCGAAACGTCCTATAACGGAATCCGCCTGGCCGTGGAGGAAATCAACGAACAAGGGGGTGTGCTGGGCAACGACATCCGGCTGCGCAGCGGCGATACCCAGACCAGCCCGCAGGCCGGCGTGGACGCTGCCCAGCGCCTCGCAACAGTGGAGGGTGTGCATGCCTTCGTGGGTGCTCTGTCCAGTGGTGTGACTATCCCGGTGGCACAAAGCGTCAGCCGTGTGGAAGGGATCCCCCAGATCAGCAATGCCTCCACGTCTCCGGTGATCACCGATCTGGATGACGACGACTTCCTGTTCCGGACAACGCCCTCCGACGCCTTCCAGGGCGTGGCCCTGGCGCAAATCGCCAAGGACGAGGGTTACGAGAACCTGGCCGTGTTGTACATCAACAACGATTACGGTCTCGGTCTGGCGGAGGCTTTCGAGGCCGGTTTCGAAGACCTGGGCCTCAATGTCACCGGCATGGCCGCCTATGAGCCGGGCCAGGCTTCCTACCGTGGCGAATTGCGCCGCGTCGCCCGCGGCGGCAACCCGGAGGCACTGGTGCTCATCGGCTATCCCGAGAACGGTCAGACCATCATCCGGCAGGCGCTGGAAGGTGGCTTCTTTGAGCGCTTCGTGTTTACCGACGGCCTGCGCTCGCCGGAGATGATCTCCGCCATCGGCGCAGAGCACATGGACGGTACCATCGGTTCCGCGCCGCGCGCGATGGAAGGCTCGGAGGCCGCAGAGTACTTCCGTGAAGCCTATGAGGCTGCCTATGGCGAACTGCCGCCCCAGCCCTTCATCGATTCCGCCTACGATGCGGTCTACCTGATTGCACTGGCGGCGCAGCGGGCCGGTGTGCTGGACCGTGTGGCCATTCGCGACAACCTGCGCGCCGTGGCCAATCCGCCCGGAGAGGTGGTGGGACCGGGTGACTGGGCCCGTGCCGTGGAACTGCTGGCTGCTGGCCAGGAGGTTAACTATGAGGGCGCGTCCGGTAGCGTAGATCTTGACGAGAACGGTGACGTTCCCGGTACGTTCGCGCACTGGCGCGTCGAGGGCGGGGAGATCCGGGACATCCGCGTGTTCGCCCCTGGCGATTAAGTCGACACTGCACCTGAAAAAAGAAGCCCCGGCCGAAAGCCGGGGCTTTTCTTATTTCTGTTTACCGAAAGGCACCGTTTTCGGGGCCTTTTCCGGTAGCAGCCCCTCGGGCCGCTTGATCAGAATCACCTGAAGCAGGACACCGATCAGCAGTACACGCAGCGGCCCTGACTGGCCGCTCAGCGCGTCAGGCAGGGCGGTGCTCATCAAAAACTCGCTGCCAGACCAGATTGCCCAAATGATCACGGTGCCCAGCAGAGCGCCTTTGTTGTTACCGCTGCCGCCGGCAATCAGCATGACCCAGACCAGGAACGTCCCGTACAGCGGAAGGAAGGCTTCCGGGCTGAGGAAACCGAAGTAATGGGCGTACAAAGCGCCGCCCAGTCCCATGATGGCCGAGCCCACCACGAAGGCCTGCAGACGGAAACGGCCGATGTTTTTGCCCGAGGCTTCGGCGGCTGGCTCGTTTTCACGGATAGCACGTTGCACGCGACCCCAGGGTGATTGGCGGGCGCGTTCAACCAGAAAGTAAACCATTACTAGAAATGCGCAGACCACGATAAGCGACCCCATGGCGGAGCTGAGCCCCAGCGCATTGAAAAAATCCGCGTATGGCCGTTCGATATTGGACATGCCGCGCACGCCGTTGGTGAGCCAGCGCTCGTTGGCGATGATCAGGCGCAGCGTCTCCGCAATGCCAATGGTGGCAATGGCCAGATAATCGGTGCGCAGCCGCGCGGTGACCCAGCCAATGAGTAACCCCAGCAACGCAGAGGCGATGACCGCGCCCACGATGCCCACCAGAAACGGCATCCCGTAACCGCCTACATGCCAGGGGCTTTCCGGCGTGGTGAGTATGGCGCTGGTATAGGCGCCCACGGCGAAGAAGCCGGCCACCCCGATATTGAACTGGCCCGAGAATCCCCACTGCATGTTCAGACCCAGCACCAGAATGGCGTAAATGCCCACGAAGGTGAAAAACGAGACCAGATAAGCCGCAATGCCTGCCAGTTCCATCACAGCGCTCCCTTGAAAATACCTTGCGGACGCACGATCAGCACCGCCACCATGATGACGAAGGCCACGGCCGGCTTGTACGAGGGCTCCAGGAACAGAGTGGAGATCTCCATGGCCATACCGATGACCAGCCCGCCGGCAATGGCGCCGTAGGGCCGGCCAATACCGCCGAGGATGGCCGCCGCGAACACCGGCAGCAGGATGTTCCAGCCCATGGTCGGTGTCAGTCGGGAATCCATCCCCAGCAACACACCGGCGCCGGCAGCCAGCGCACCACCAATCAACCAGGTGATCATGATGACCCGCTCGGCTGGAATACCGGTGACCAGCGCCAGGTCCATGTTGTCCGACATGGCACGCATGGCTTTGCCGATGCGGGTGCGGGTGAGGAACAGGTGCAGCGCTGTGACAATCACCACGGTGGCCAGCATGATCCAGACATGGTTCGGAACAATCGAGATCTCCCAGATCCACCACGGGCGCTGGATGCCCGTGGGATAGCTCTGCACGCTCGGCCCCCAGATGATCTGGACAATGCTCCGCAACACCAGCGCCATACCAAATGAGGAGATCAGCAGGATCACCGGCTGGGTGCGGCGAATGTGCTTGTACACCGCCTGATCCACCACCAGTGCGGTTAGCGCGGCACCGGTCATCCCTGCTGGCAGCGCCCACCAGATGGGTGCATCGGTTACGGCGATGAAACTCAGCCCGACGTAGGCGCCAATGGTCATCAGGTCACCGTGGGCGAAATGGGCGAAGCGCAAAATGCCGAAAATCATCGACACGCCAATGGCGCCCAGGGCCAGGATGCTGCCCAGCACCACGCCATAGACCGTCAACTGGATCAGGTCGATCAGCAGATCCATGCTGTTACCCCCCGAGAAACATTTCCGCGACTTCGCGGTTGGCAAGCAGGTTGGGGCCGGTGTCCTCGAAACGGTTGGCACCGGTGGCCAGCACATACCCCCGGTCCGCTATGGCCAGTGCCTGTTTCGCGTTCTGTTCCACCATGAGGACACCGATGCCCAGTTTGCGGATCCGAATAATCCGCTCAAAGGTCTCGTCGATGAGCCGTGGTGACAGGCCGGCAGTGGGTTCGTCCAGCATGAGGAGTTCCGGGTCGATCATCAGCGCCCGCCCCATGGCCACCATCTGTCGCTCGCCACCGGACATCAGGCCTGCCTGCTGCCGGCGTCGTTCCCGCAGCTTTGGGAACACCTCGTACACCTTCTCCTTCCGCGGGCGGATGTCGCCACGGATCAGATAGGCACCCATTTCCAGGTTCTCCTCCACGGTCAGGGAGGGGAAAACGTTTTTCTCCTGGGGTACGTAGGCAATCCCGCGGCGAACCATCTGCTCCGGTTTGCCATTGGTGATGGCTTCGCCCTTGTAGAGCACCTCGCCCTCGCGAACGTGCAGTAGTCCGAACACCGCCTTCATCAGCGTGGACTTCCCGGCACCATTGGGCCCGACAATCACCACGATCTCATCCTTGTCCACGTGGACGGTGGCGCCCTTGAGAATGTCGGCGCCGCCATAGCCGCCGTAGACAGTGTTGGCCTCCAGCAGCTTCATGCCGTTTCCCCCATGCGTCCGCTCATGCCGCCGCCGAGGTAGGCCTCGCGGACTTCCTCATTGTTGCGGATGTCATCCATGGACCCGGAGGCAATGAGCTTGCCGTTGGCCATGACATGGACGGGATCACACAGATTGCTGATCAGATCCATATCGTGTTCGATCAGGCAGAAGGTGTAGCCGCGTTCGGTGTTCAGGCGGCGGATGGCGGTGGAGATCTTCCCCAGTAAGGTGCGGTTGACCCCTGCGCCAGGCTCATCCAGCAGCACGGCGCGGGCGTCGGTCATCATGGTGCGCCCCAGGTCCAACAGCTTCTTCTGGCCGCCGGACAGGTTGCCGGCCAGTTCATCGGCCACATGGCCGATTTCCAGGAAGTCCAGCACCTCGTCAACCTTCTCAAGCACGGTGCGGTCCTCGCGCCGCACCTTGCCCCAGCGCAGCCAGGACTGCAGCAGGTTCTCCCCGGATTGGCCCGGCGGAACCACCATCAGGTTCTCGCGCACGGTCATCCGCGTGAATTCATGTGGTACCTGGAAGGTACGGATCAGCCCACGGTGGAATAGCTGATGCGGCCGCTTGCCAGTGATGTTTTCGCCTTCAAGCCATACGCGGCCCCGGTCGGGACGGAT
>SLCE01000063.1 GCA_007125985.1 Ectothiorhodospiraceae bacterium
CATTGCCTGCGAGCCGCGCCTTGCCCCCGAACACGCTGATAAGCCAGAGCACCATGGGAATAGATCAGTGTTTCCTTAACGGGAATAGGTCCGTGCTTCCTTAGACTTCCATACGCTGAAATCAGGATTACCAGACATGTTGCAATTGTCCCATCAAGTGTCGATTCCGGATTCCGAGATCGAGCTGCAATTTGTCCGGGCCAGTGGTGCAGGTGGGCAGAACGTGAACAAGGTGTCCACCGCCGTGCATCTGCGCTTCGACATCCATGCGTCCTCTTTGCCGGAAGCATACAAGGAGCGGCTGTTGGCCTTGCGCGATGCGCGGGTGACGGCCGACGGCGTGATCGTTATCAAGGCCCAGCGCTATCGTACCCAGGAGCAAAACCGGGAAGATGCGCTGAACCGTCTGCGTGGGTTGATCAGAGAAGCCATGGTGGTGCGCCGCCGCCGCCGGCCGACGAAGCCTACGCTGGCCTCGAAGCGCCGCCGCGTGGAAGGCAAGGTGAAGCGGGGCCGGATCAAGGCCGCGCGGGGCAAGGTCACCGGTCAGGATTAGACACGCCCGTCACGGAGCGGTCACGGGCGTGTAGTGGCGTAGGGAGGTGCCGGATGAGTCTCGGGCTACTGGTGTTTCTGGCGCTGTTTCCGTTGGCCACCGTGGCATTGTTCCTGGTGATTCTGCGCTGGCCGGCCCGACACGCCATGCCCCTGGCTTACGGAGTCGCGGTGCTCGTGGCGCTGGTCTTCTGGGGAACAGAGCCGCATGTGGTTGCCGCGGCCTCCATCAACGGGGTGGTGCTTGCGCTGAACATCCTGTTCATTGTGTTCGGCGCCATTCTGCTCCTGTACACCCTGCGCGAGAGCGGCGCCATTGCCACGATTCAGGATGGTCTGGCCGGCATCTCGCCGGACCGCCGGGTCCAGGCCATTATCGTGGCCTGGCTTTTCGGAAGCCTGATCGAGGGCGCCTCCGGTTTCGGTACGCCGGCGGCGATTGCAGCGCCCTTGCTGGTGGCTCTGGGGTTTCCGGCCATGGCAGCGGTTGTGTCGGCGCTGATCATCCAGTCCACCCCGGTGTCTTTCGGCGCGATGGGAACACCCATTCTGGTTGGTGTCAGCCATGGGCTGTCCGGCCAGGAGGTTACCGAACGCATGCTGCAGCAGTCGGGGCTTGAGCATGCCGCGTATATCGCACACATCGGCGTGCAGGTGGCCATGATTCATGCGCTGGTGGGAGTGCTGGTGCCGTTGATCATGGCCGGTATGTTGACCCGCTTCTTCGGTGCGCGGCGTTCCTTCCGGGAAGGCCTGCGTGCCTGGCCTTTCGCCGTCTTCGCCGCAGTGGCTTTCCTGGTTCCCTATTATCTGGTTGCGCTGCTCCTGGGCCCCGCCTTTCCGTCGTTGATCGGCGGGCTGGTCGGCTTGGCCATCGTCTTGCCCGCGGCCCGGATGGGCTGGTTGGTGCCAAAGCAGATCTTCGCGTTTGAACCCCGGGAGCAGTGGGATCCAGACTGGATCAGCGCCCAGGAACCGCGGCGGGAACAGGTTGGCGGTGGCAGGCCGCTGGGACAGCTGGAGGCCTGGGCACCCTACGTGCTGGTGGCAGCCTTGTTGGTGTTGACGCGCGCGGTGCCGCCGGTGGCCGAGTGGCTGCAGGCCGTGGAACTGCGGTGGCCGGATTTGCTGGGGTCCGGGATCACCGCCAGTAGTCAACCCTTGTATCTGCCGGGGTTTGTTCTGGTGGTGGTCTCGGTGCTGACCTATTTTATGCACCGGATGTGGAAGCGGGGAGGCTATGTCCGCGCCTGGACGAGAGCGGGCGGCACCCTGCTGTCCGCCGGTGTGGCCCTGCTCTTCGCCGTGCCCATGGCGCAGGTGTTCATCCATTCCGGCGTCAGCGCGGAGTTGAAAGACCTGGCCAGGCTGGGAGCCACGCTGGCTCAGGGGGTTGCGCCGGGTGAGGTGGCGCGGGTTGCCAGCATGCCGGATGTGTTGGCCCAGGCGGTGGCCCAATTGGCAGGGGACGCGTGGCCGCTGTTTGCCCCGTTCATCGGTGCCCTGGGCGCATTCCTGGCAGGCAGCAACACGGTAAGCAACCTGATGTTCGCCTATTTTCAGATCTCCACGGCTGAGCAGATTGGCCTCGGTTCGGCCGGGGCTGCCATCGTGGTGGCCCTGCAGGCTGTGGGTGGGGCAGGCGGTAACATGCTGACAGTACACAACGTGGTAGCCGCATCAGCCACGGTGGGCCTGACGGGGCGTGAAGGGCATATCATCCGCAAGACGTTGATTCCCGCCGGTTACTACACGGTGGCTGCGGGGCTGTTGGGCATGGCGCTGATCAGCGGCGGCCTCAGCCCCTGGTATGCCGCGTTCGCGCTCTGGTTGGCGCTCAGCATCGGTTTCATGGTATTGAACCAGGGGCAGAGGCCTACGGGATATCGGTGATATCGGCGGAGTCTGCGCTGGAGCGGGGCTGCGTCGCGTGAGGTGGATGTACGGGTGAGCCATCCACCGGAACGGCTCGTGCCAGGAAGTCCACCACGGCGGTTCCGAAGATGTCGTTTCTGTCGCCGGCCACCATGTGGCTTGCTCCGGTGACGTTCACGTACTCCGTATGTGGGCAGAGCTGCAGGAATTCCCGGGCGCCCGCCTCACTGAGCACATCAGACAGGCCGCCCCGCACCAGCATGGTGGGCAGGGTCAGTGCCCGTGCGCAGGCTTCCAGTCGTTGCTGGCGTTTGTCCACATCGCGTCGGCCGCCGATAAACCGCGGATCCCAGTGCCAGTGATAACGGCCGTCCTCGCCCAGGCGCACATTCTTGGCCAGGCCGCTGAGATCACTTGGCCGCTTGCGGTGCGGCTGGTAAGCGGCGATGGCATCGGCCACCTCCTCCAGCGACTCGAAGCCGTTCGGCTTCTGCGCCATGAACTGCATGATGTTCTTGAGCCCTGCCGGCTCGATGCGGTGGGCGATATCCACCAGGATCAACGCGGTGGCGTCCAGGTGATCCTCACCCACAGCAACCAGGCTGGTGCCGCCGCCCATGGACGCACCCACCAGGACGGGACGCTGCCCGCCCAGAGCGCGGTTGACGCAGAGCAGATCCTTCACCATCACGTCCTGGCCGTAGACGCCGTCATGGGCCCAGTCGGAGTCGCCGTGACCGCGTGCGTCGAAGGCGACCGCGTGATATCCCACCTCACCCAGCGTGATGCCCACGTTCTTCCAGGCGTGGCGGGTCTGCCCGCCACCGTGCTGGAGAAACACCAGTGGGCCGTCAGGGTCACCCCAGGAGTCGCCGGCAATACGCACACCGTCGTGACCTTCCCAGAAGTGCATCGGCGTTGGTGTGCCGGGGAGTCGTTTGCCAGCGCTCATGAAATCCGTCCTGTTTATGAAATGTTTATAAGTAAACAGTCTACGGGCTCGAATTTCAGCTTCGCAAGCCTCATGGCCTGTTTGGGCAGGTTGGTTGCGGAAAGCGGCCCAGCACCGGGTGATGGTGTGCGGGCCCGGGAGCGGTCAGGAAACCAAGTCGGTCGGTGACGTCATGACAGACTTCGCAAGACGGAAACCAGCCCGACCCCGGGCCCGCAGCCCAGAGGGTAAAGCGAAAGCCATGCCAATGACCATGGTGTCAGATGTGATGGAAGCAGGCTGCGGTATTCGGCAATTGCGCCCCTGCCCGCGTCGGAAGGGCGCTACGTGATATGCCGCAGGAATGCGGGCATATCACGCAGTCGGTGATGGTCAGAAGTGAGCGGAAACGCCGAGATAGGGGCCTTCCAGGGTGAAGTCTGCATCGAGATCATCGAAGTCATCCAGGCGCACTTCCTGGCGCTTCCAGCCTGCCTCCACGCCCAGCGCGGCCGGCCCGAAGCTTGCCCGATAACCGCCGCGTACCGTCACATCCAGAATGCGGTGGCCGCTGTAGGCCAGGAAACTTCCCTCACCGCCGCCGTAGAATCCGGTGCCGGGCACACCGACCTCCACGCGACCGTAGAGCATGGGCAACGGACCGGAGTAGCTGATCCGGTCGCTTTCCCCGGAGGTGCGGTCACGAACGTCCACCACGCCATCGATGTACTTGATGTTCAGGCCCAGATCCACATCCGCCAGCAGGCTCCAGGGCGTCCAGTAGATGATGAAATCGGTCTGGTCGAATTCCACATCAGCGCGGACGTCATTATCCGTCCCGACGGTGACGTCGCCGAAGCTGAATTCGTTTCGGACCCGGCCATCGCCGCTCAGGTCCACCGGCGTATGCTGGAGTTTGACGCGAGGGATCAGCGGCACCGGGTGACGGAAGTCGGCCCAGAAAAAGACCTGGGTGTCAGAGTCGACGCGCAGATCATCTTCCACGTCGGCCCGGTTGCCCTCGCTCTGCACATGGCCGCTGGGGCTCTGATTCCATACCCCCACACCCACGTTGATACCGGTGAGCCCGGCGGCCTGAGTCGCCCCCAATGGCAGGGCGGTGAACAGCAGCATGGCTGCCAGACGGTCTCGCATACGCATGTGATCTCCTTTTCCTGTCAGGTGTCCGTGACCGGCGGCCGGCCCTTTGAATCACGTAGTGTACAAGACTAGTCAAGCAGGCCGGTTTCGTCCGTGCAGTGTTCACACCTTGCGGCCACGGTGGATTCGCCGCGGCCCGCTGGGCTATCGTGTCTTTCACGCCACAAACGGGGAGTATGGGTATGGACCTTGGCATGAAGGGCTTGAACGCACTGGTCACGGGCAGTACTGCCGGCATCGGCGCGTCCATCGCGGAAACGCTGGCAGCGGAAGGCTGCAACGTGGCGGTTTGCTCGCGCTCGTCGGAACGGGTGGAGCGCATGGTGGAAAAGCTCTCCGCAGACGGGGGTTCCCACATCGGCAAGGCGGTGGACGTCACCGATGCCGAGGCGTTCCGCGCCTGGGTCGATGAAGCAGCCAGCCGCATGGGTGGGCTGGATATCTACGTGGCCAATGTCAGCGCCCTGAGCCAGGACTGGCAGGACGCCGTGAACACCGACATCCTGGCCACGGTGGCCGGCATGGACGCGGTGATTCCGCACCTGCAGAAATCGGAACACGGCTCGGCGGTCTATATCAGCTCCATCGCCGGAATTGTCGGTGTTCCGCCGCTGGCCGCCTACGGCGCGGTCAAGGCGGCCATGACCCATTACATGAAAACGCTGTCGATGAAGCTTGTGAAAAAGGGTGTGCGGGTCAATGCAGTGGCGCCTGGGGATATTCTGTTTGATGGGGGCATCTGGGATCGCACCCGCCGCGACAACCCCGAGTTTTTCGCCAAGGTGCTGAAACGCAACCCGTTGGGGCGTCTCGGTACACCGGAAGAGGTGGCGAGCATGGTGGCCTTCCTGGCCAGCCCCCGGGCCAGTTTCGTCACCGGTTCCCACGTGGTGGTGGACGGCGGCAATACCACTCACGTGCATTTCTGACTGCCGACGGCGAATCGGAGGAGCGCATGAAGACACTGGTGATTGGGGCCAACGGACAGATCGGGCGGCAATTCTGCAGTCTGGCGGCGGAGGCCGGCTTCCCCGTGCGGGCCATGATTCGGGATCAGGCGCAGGCGGCCTATTTCGAGAGTCTGGGAGTGGAAACCGTTTTGGGTGACCTGGAAGGCGAGTTCGCCCATGCCTTCGAGGGTTGCGACCAGGTGATCTTCACCGCCGGCTCCGGGCCGCATACCGGACCGGACAAGACGCTGATGGTGGATCTGCACGGCGCCTGGCGCGCCATGGCACTGGCGGACGAATTCGAACTGGGGCGTTACATCATGGTGAGTGCGCTGCGCGCCGAGCGGCCGCTGGCGGCGCCGGAGAAGCTCCGCCCGTACATGGCGGCGAAACATGCGGCGGACGAACTGCTGCGTCATGCTCGCACCTCGCATGTGATCCTCAAACCCGGCCGGCTGACCGACGAGGAGCCCACGGGCAAGGTCACCACGGACCCCGAGGAGGTGGACCACAACATGGTGTCCCGCGGCAATGTGGCCCGGGCGCTGCTGGCTCTGTCAGAAAACCACGCACTGCGTGATCGCGAATACCTGCTGCTGGACGGTGTACAACCGGTTTCCACGGTGTTCGCCTAAGGAGAGCTGGCAGGCAGTGACCGCAAACACCATCGCCATCAACCGCCGTCGCAACCCCTTCGCGGGCCACGCGGAAGTCTGGCTGTTCGGCTACGGTTCGCTGATTTACAAGGCGGATTTCCCCTGGGTGGAAAGGCGTCCCGCGCGTATTCGCGGCTGGGAACGGCGGTTCTGGCAGGGCTCCCATGACCACCGCGGCACGCCACGGGCGCCGGGGCGGGTGGCCACATTGGTGCCGGCGCAATCGGCGGTGTGCGTGGGAATGGCCTACCGCATTACCCCGGATGTGTTCGACCACCTGGATTACCGGGAGAAAAACGGCTACCTGCGCTTCAGCACCGATATGCATCTGGACAACGATGCCCATGCGCAGGGGCTGGTCTATATCGCCACCGAGGATAATGCCGCCTTTCTGGGGCCGGCCAGCGACCGTGACATTGCCGCGCAGATCGCCCGTTCCGCAGGCCCCAGCGGCCCCAATAGCGAGTATCTGCTGCGGCTCGCCGCAGCACTACGGGAACTGGATGCCCACGATTCCCACGTGTTCGCGCTGGAGCAGGAACTCTTGCGGCTGCAGCGCCAGCAGGGGTGAAGGCCGACGCACACCGGCCGGGGTTTGTGTTAGCTCAATTCCCCGCACAGGCTGCGTCGTAGCAGATCCTTCCGCGTAGCGGCGTCCACATCGCAGCACAACAGGTAATGCAGCTTGGTCAGCGCGGCTTCGCGGGTGAGATCAGCGCCACTCAGCAGGCCCGCTTCGGCCAGCGGTGTGCTGGTGGCGTACTGGCCCATGCGCACGGTTCCGTATTGGCCCTGGGAGATGCCCAGTAGCAGAACGCCGGCACTATCCGCGTCCGCCAGCGCCTGCACGAAATCGGGATCACTTCCCGGACCGATGCCGGAGGGGTAGCCTTCCAGAATCAGCGCGTCCGCGCCGGTATCCAGCAGGGCGCGCACAGTCTGTGCATCCATGCCGGGGTAGGCGGGCAGCAGCACAATCCGCGCGTCCGCACGGAAGCTGGCTGTGGGAGCGGTTGGCCAATCCGGTGCATGCAGGTCCGCGGCCCAGCGCAGGCCGTTGTGGTCGAACGCGGCCAGCGCCGGCCAGTGAGGGGAACTGAACAGGTGCTGTGGCGTGCCGTAGCGCTTGCTGCTTCGGTTGGCGCGCAAAAGCAGACCGTTGAAAGCCACGGTGACCTCGGGATGCCGCCTGCAGGTCGCGGCCGCCAGAGCACCGCGGAAATTGTCCAGTGCATCGCTACCCGGTTCACCCAGCGGCGCCCGTGCACCGGTGATCACCACCGGCCGCTCCAGCCCCGCCAGCAGGAACGACAGGGCGGCCCCGGTGTACGCCAGCGTGTCCGTGCCGTGGATGATGACGAAGCCATCGTGGTTGTCCGCATTGCGCCGGATGGTGGCCGCCAGCCGGTACCAGAATTCGGGGGTGATGTCGGAACTGCCCACCGGTGGGCCCGCATCGGGGTCCAGCCAGTTGATCAAGGGCAGGTCTTCGCCGGCCAGGGCGGCATCAACGCGCGCCGGCAGATCAGTGGAGGGTTCGTAGCCGCGCGCCGAAGGGCGCATACCAAAAGTGCCGCCGGTGTATAGGACCCCGACGGACGCATGCTTGTCAGCGGTCATGCCTGTTCGCTCGTCTGGTTCAAACCTGCACAACCATAGCACGGCCGCGGTGGCTGCTAGGGAAGCGACCACCGCAGCCGTGCGTCGACCGGTTCAGGCCGCTTCGCGGATATCCAGTTCCAGCCGTGTGGCGGCGGTCATGGAGTTGCTGATCAGACAGACTTTCTTCGCCTTCTCCAGCAACCGTTCCGCTTTTTCCTGATCAGCGCCATCCGCCAGCGTCAGGGACGGGCGCACAACCAGTTCGGTGAACCGGATGGCGCCGTCCTGCTTGTCCAGCACGCCGGTGACCTGGCAGTTCAGGGCCTCCCATTCGAACTTGCTCGCCCGCGCCACGGCCCGGAAGGAGAGAATGAAGCAATCGGCCACGGCGGCCATCATCAGCGTCTCCGGTGACCAGCGATCACCCGGTCCGCCGAATTCCGCCGGGGCGTCGGTGGCCAGGGAAGGCAGGCCGTCGGCAGAGACTGTGACATTTCCGGTGGCCTGGCCCTCGGCATCGACACTGTAGTGATGAGGCAATTGCTGCATG
The DNA here is from genome assembly GCA_007125985.1 of Ectothiorhodospiraceae bacterium. Classification (GTDB taxonomy): domain Bacteria; phylum Pseudomonadota; class Gammaproteobacteria; order Nitrococcales; family Aquisalimonadaceae; genus LSCE01. The sequence continues at coordinate 8,281 of SLCE01000063.1, forward strand.
ATGACTCTCCATTCGTATCGGTCAGCGTTGTGACGAATTGGTCCTGTTGTCCAGTGTTTGCAATATACCCCAGTGGGTATAAAAAGACTTGCCCTGGATCAAGGGAAACACTTCCCAAGGGGGCTGACAATCGTGGCGCGCTGGGTAGTATGCAGGTTTTACCGCCTTGGGGAGCACGGCATGACTTCGGAACACATCATGCGCCTGGAAGAGAAGCTGGCCTTCCAGGAGCACACCATCGCTGAGCTGAACGAAGCACTGGTCAGCCAGCAGAAACGGCTGGACGTGCTGGAAC
>SLCE01000122.1 GCA_007125985.1 Ectothiorhodospiraceae bacterium
CACCGACCAGCCAGCCGTCCCCCTCTGGCACGATCAGCTGCACCGAACCGGTCACCCCGAGACTCTCGGCTGCCGCTCCCGTGGCACGTTGCACCAGCATGAGTGAATCGGTCTGGTGGAACAGGGTGCTGAACCGGCCCCCGATATAGAGCTGATCATTGGCCGCATGCATCGCCTGAATCTGGCTTGAATCGGCAACGAACAGCGGCCCCGGCATCGCCCCACGAATCGGGGAAACCGCATCGCCGGACGCACTCTCCGCGATGAAATACCAATTGGTACGGTTCTCGAGATCAGTCACGAGGTACGGCGGCTCCACATTCAGCGCGGAACCGGAACCGGCCGCCTGGGCATGCGTGTCCAGCGTGAAATCGGGGTCGGTCGACCAGTAAAGGTTATAGCTGACGCCGGATTCAGCTTCCCAGTCCACTTCCACCTGCCGGTTGAACGCGCGGGTGGTCATGTTCAGGCTGGCAACCTCAGTGGGATCGCCGTTACCGTTCCCCGCACCATTGTCACCACCGTCGCCTCCGCCCTGATCGTTGCCTCCACTGGATGATCCACCCCCCCCATTACAGCCGGCGATGACAAAAGGAAGAAACAATAAGCCCAGCACGAGCGCGCGCCCGCGCCCGGATAACGACATAGCAAATGACATGATGGCAGGTCTCCCTGAGAAGCCATGAACGGCGGAAGGTCGGCCGCTATTAGCCACCATCAATGACGTGTTGCCAATAACCCGAACGGGGTAACCCGGTGATCGAGGGATGCGGCTGGAGGGAGCGCTGCGCCTAGCGTGACGTCGGTTCTTCCACGATTTCGCTACGCACGCAGACGGCCGTATTGCGCGGCACGATGGGCCGGCCGCGGGCCTCCATGTGAACACGGGTGAAGGCGGCGCCGAACAGGAGGATGAGCGACGAGTAGTACACCCACAGCAGGAGCAGCACCAGGGAGCCGGCGGCGCCATAGGCTGAGGCCGGCGCGGTATAGGTGAGGTAGGTGGCGATGCCGTAGCGCCCGAGCCCGAACAACACGGCGGTCAACAGCGCGCCCACGATGACATCCCGCCAGTTCATCACCACATCCGGCAGGATCTTGAATATCAGGCCGAACAACAGGGTGATCACCAGCAGGGAGAGGGCGAACTCGCTGCCATCCACCAGCGCGCCGGGCAGAGGTATCCAGTCATCGGCAAAGCGGATGACCGCGCGCAAGGCCACCCCCAGCAGCAGTGAAACCAGCAGCACGAAGCCGATGGACAGCACAATGGTGAGTGACAGCACCCGGCTGAACAGTAACAGCAGCAAGCTGTTTCGGGAGGGTTTGGCGCGCACACCCCAGATGGCATTCAGGGATTGCTGCATCTGCGCGAACACTGTCGTGGCACCGATCAGCATGGCGCTGAAGCCGATCAGCGTGGGCAGGATGCCGGACACTTCAATGCGCGTGCTCGCCACGGCCGTCTCCACTGCCTGGGCGGCCTCGATGCCGATGGCGTCCTCCAGTTGCGCAACAATCTCACCCTGAGCCGCATCCTCACCCAGCACCAGGCCGATCATCGCCACGGCAATGATCATGACTGGCGCCAGCGAGAACAGGGTATAGAAGGCCAGCGACCCGGCATGAGCAAAGGCATTGCGCTCCAGCCACAGGCTGACGGTGTCGCGCAGGATGCCGCTCCAGTATTGCCAGGGCGCTTTGGGTGAAGCCATGCCGCGTTCCCCTGAAATCCGTGTGGTGGTGCCCTACGCCCGCCCACTGGGGGCCGGCTGTCGCTCAGCTTGCCCGAGGCTGTTCAGGGCCTGCTCCAGCAATTGGCGGGTCAGGTCGGCAGTGACCCCGTGCGGCGCATGAATAATACCGGCGCGAATCGCCGTGGCCATGCACAGCGCCTGAAGCACATCGCCGTTGGCCGTTTCCCCCAGCAAGCCGATTTCCCGGTCGATGCCGTTCAGAACGGCATCCAGCAACTGCTGGACCCGCATCGGCGACACGGTCTCCTTATGCAGCGGGAACACAACATCCAGCTGATCCCCATGGGCGGTCATCGCCCGATATGGTAATGCCTTGGCCATGTCACCCCCGTTGTTCCGGATTGGCCGTTGCGCTCTCGGCCGCGTCCGGTTTCTGTGGCGTTTCAATCACTGGCTCCAGCGACACGCTGGTGTCCGGCGCCTGGGCCATCTCCTCGGTCCCCACCCAGGGTTCGTGCGGCACCTCCCAACGCTGACCGCGCCGCGCCGCATAGCGTTCAGCGTGCAACGCCCGCAGCAGCCCGGCAATCATCACCATCACCACCAGGGAAAACGGCAAGGCCGCTGTGATCACCGCGCTCTGCAGGGTTTCCAACCCCCCGGCCAGCAACAACACGGACGTAAGCAGTGCCAGGATGACACCCCAGGCAATCCGGTGAACGGTGGGCGGCTCCGGGTCGCCACCCGCCAGGATGGTGTTGATCACCAGCGTGCCGGCGTTGGCAGAGGTGATCAGGTAGGTAGCGATCAGCACAATCAGGCCGACACTGGCAATCGTACCCAGCAGGCCCAGATCCAGCGCCTGCACCGTCACGAACAGGGCCACGGCCTCATCCTTGGCCACCGCGTCCACAATGCCACCCGCGCCGAACAGTTCGTGGTGCAGCGCCGTTCCACCCAGCAGCCCGATCCACACCATGGTGATAAGGGTGGGCACCAGCAGCACGCCCATGACGAATTCGCGGAAGGTGCGGCCCCGGGAGATGCGGGCGATGAACATCCCCACGAACGGCGACCACGCCAGCCACCAGCCCCAGAAGAACACCGTCCACTCCGACTGCCAGTCACTGTCACGAGTGACATTGGTGTGGAAGGTGAGGGCCAGCAGATTCTGGATGTAGTCGCCGCCGGCTTCGATGGTGAGGCCGATCAGGTACTGCGTGGGGCCGAACAGCAGCAGGAACACCACCACGGCGATGCTGAGCCAGAAGTTGAATTCCGACAGCACGCGCACCCCTTTCTTCACGCCGGACACCACCGAAGCGGTGGCAATCCCCATGATCACGACCGTGACCGCCAACTGCAGGGCGGGAGAGGACGGCAGTCCGAACACCTGTCCCAGCCCTGCGTTCATCTGCTGCACCCCCAGCCCCAGCGTGGTGGCGATGCCGAAGACGGTGCCGAAGACGGCCAACACATCCACCAAATGCCCCCAGCCGCCGCGAAAGCGCTCGCCCAGGAAGGGGAACAGTGCCGAGCGTATGGTGAGCGGCAGTTCATGGCGGAAGGCAAAATAGGCCAACACCAGGGCTACGAAGGAGAAAATGGCCCAACCGTTCAGGCCCCAGTGGAAGAAGCTCAGCCGCATGGCCACGGTGGCGGCCTCCGGGCTCATGCCCTGCTCCACGAAGGGGTTGGACTGGAACTGCAGAATGGGCTGTGCAACGGCCCAGAACAGAATGCCCACACCGGTGCCGGCGGCAAACAGCATGGCCACCCAGGAGAAAAAGGTGAATTCCGGGTGCTCATCGTCACCACCCAGGCGCACGTTCTTGTACCGGCCGGTCCCCAGCCAGGCCATGAAGAAGAGCAGGAAGGCGACGAGAATGACGTAATACCATTCGAGGAAGGGGTTCAACACGCCGCGCACCTGACCGATGGCCTGGGCGCTGTACTCGGTATAGGCGCCGCCGAGAATGACAGACAGCAACACCAGTACCATGGAAACAATGGTGACCGGCGGATTCATCCCCTTGAGTGGGCCCCGCTCCGCCTGACCGTAGAAGGGGTCGGCATTGATCATTTTCCGTGGATTGTCGCTGTCTGCCATGCGTCCTCGTACTTTCCAGGTCTCTGGTGGATACCGCTGCGCTCAATCCACGCTACAGCTCCGATCGAAGGGCGTAGGGTGGATTGAGCGCAGCGATATCCACCAATTTTTAGCCCCAGGGATGATATCAAGCACGCTACCATAGGCCATAGACAGAAACCGGAGCCGTGAACATGACCCACCGCATCCAGAACATCCTCGTGCCCGTGGACGGCTCGGAACACGCGGGCAAGGCAGCCCGCTACGCGGCCATGCTGGCCGAACGGCTCGGCGCGGAAATGGAACTGCTCTACGTGGGGCCCACCAATCTGCCGGATTTGCTGGATCTGCCCCGTGGCATGAAGGATTTCGCCACGCTGGACCGCGCCAGTCATGAAGCCTTCGCCGACCTGGCGCGCAAGGCGGCTCGCCAGGCCTTCGATGTGGCCCGCAAGGCCATGGGTACAGAGACGGTGAGCCCGGATACGCTCCTGAGAAACGGCGATCCGGGGGAACAGATCGTGGAGCGGGCGAACGAACTGCCGGATTGCATGATCGTCATCGCCTCCCGCGGCCAGGGCCGGGTACGCAAGCTATTACTGGGCAGCGTGACCAATCACGTGGTGCATAAAGCGGAGTGCCCGGTGTTGGTGGTGCATTAGGGCAAGCACGCGACGCCACCATCCATGCCGCATGGGCTCGCTCTAACTCCAACCGCGCGACCGATGCAAGGGCGGCGGTGACCAGGCCACCCCTCCCGCCGCCACCGCTGCACTTTTTTCCGTATACTGTTCCGCCCACTCCCCTCGGATGGAGCAGCGATGTCCCGCGACTGCATTCGCATCACCGGCGCCCGCCAGAACAACCTGAAGAACCTGGACCTGGAACTCCCCCTCGGCGAGTTCATTGTGGTGACCGGGGTGTCCGGTTCCGGCAAGTCCTCCCTGGCCTTCGACACGGTCTACTCGGAAGGCCAGCGCCGCTATGTGGAAACATTCTCGCCCTATGCGCGGCAGTTTCTGGACCGCATGGACAAGCCGGCCACGGATCGCATCGAGGGCATCCCCCCGGCCATTGCCATCGACCAGACCAACCCGGTGCGCACCTCCCGCTCCACCGTGGGCACGATGACGGAGTTGAACGATCACCTGAAGCTGCTGTTCTCGCGGCTGGCCGCGCCCTACTGCCACGGCTGCGGCCACAAGGTGCAGCGGGACGATCCGGAAAGCATTGCGGCACGCCTGCTGGCCCGCGCGGAGGGCGAGCGCGCCATGATCACCGCCACGGTGAAGCTGCCCAAGGGCCTGGACAAGCACGACATGCAGGCCTTGCTGGAACGCCAGGGCTACACCCGCTTCCACCGCAAGACCAAGAACTTCGTGGAAGTAGTGGTGGACCGGGTGCGCATCGCTACCGACCGCCGGGACCGTCTGGTGGAGGCCATGGAAAACGCGCTGAAGCTGGGACAGGGCAGGGTCAGTGTCTACCCGCTGGACGAAGACCGGAAGCCGCTGGATCCGTGGCGGTTCTCCGCTGACCTGCACTGCGCTGAATGCGATATTCATATCCAGGAACCCGTCTCCAGTCTGTTCTCGTTCAACTCCCCGGCCGGCGCGTGCACAGCCTGCCGCGGCTTCGGCCGCACCATGGGCATCGATTACAACCTGGTGATTCCCGACGAGACCAAGACGCTCGCCGAGGGGGCGATTCGCCCCTGGCAGAGCGGCCAGTCCGCCGAATGCCAGAAGGACCTGATGCGCGCCGCCCCGCGGGCCAACGTGGCCACGGACATCCCCTGGCAGGATCTGCCGGATCAAGACCGCCACTGGGTGCTGTACGGCGACGGCGACTGGTACGGCGTGAAGGGCTATTTCGACTGGGCCGAGTCGAAGAGCTACAAGATGCACATGCGGGTGCTGCTGTCCAAGTACCGCTCCTATGACCTGTGCGAGACGTGTAACGGTGCCCGCCTGAAGCCCGAGGCGCTGGCCTGGCGCGTTGGCACCCACGAGGATGCGGACGCGGTGGTCGCACGGGAGCAGCGCTTTCGGCCCCGTGGCAGCCGGATGAACGAACAGGCCTTCCTCGGCCTACCGGGGCTCAACATCCACGACGTGATGCAGCTTCCGCTGGAGCGGGCACGGGCGTTTTTTGATCGGCTGGAACAGGAGCGGTGGATATCGCTGCGCTCAATCCACCCTACAGCGTCGATCGAAGGGCGTAGGGTGGATGGAGCCGAAGGCGATATCCACCATGAACACACCCCCTCCGCCGAAGCCCAGGCCGCCGAACAAGTCCTCGACGGCATCCGCACCCGCCTGCGCTACCTGTGCCAGGTGGGGCTCGGCTACCTAACGCTGGACCGGCAGTCCCGCACCCTGTCCGGTGGCGAGGTGCAGCGCATCAACCTGACCACGGCCCTGGGCACCTCCCTGGTGAACACACTATTCGTGCTGGACGAGCCCTCCATCGGCCTGCACCCGCGCGACATGCAGCGCATTGTCGGTGTGATGCAGCGCCTGCGGAATGCGGGTAACACCCTGCTGGTGGTGGAGCACGACCCGGAAGTGATGCTGGCCGCCGACCGCATCATCGACATCGGCCCCGGGCCAGGGGAACTGGGCGGCAACATCGTGTTCAACGGCTCGCCGGCGGAGATCGTCCGCGCCGAGGGCTCGATGACCGGGGAGTATTTGTCCGGGAAGCGGACCGTGCTGGATGAGCGGTGGATATCGCTACGCTCCATCCACCCTACAGCCTCGATCGAAGGGCGTAGGGTGGATGGAGCCGAAGGCGATATCCACCAAAACCACCTCACTGTCACCAACGCCACCGAAAACAACCTGCGCCAGCTCTCCGTGGACATCCCGCTGGGACGCTTCGTGGTGCTGACCGGCGTCTCCGGCTCGGGCAAGTCCACCCTGATGCAGGACGTGCTCTACAACGCCCTGGCCAAACTCAAGGGCCATCCGACAGACCCGCCCGGCGCCCATGAGGCGATCCACGGCCATGAGCACATCGACGATGCGGTCCTGGTGGACCAGAGCGCCATCGGCAAAACCACCCGCTCCAATCCGGCCAGCTACGTGGGCGCCTTCGACCCCATCCGCAAGGCCTTCTGCGCCCAGCCCGAGGCGAAGGAACGCGGCTACACGCCCGGCACCTTCAGCTTCAACTCCGGCAACGGCCGCTGCCCCACCTGTGGCGGCAACGGCTTCGAGCATGTGGAAATGCAGTTTCTGTCGGATGTCTACATCCGCTGCCCTGACTGCGACGGCCGCCGCTACCGCGACGAAGTGCTGGAGGTGAAACTGCCGCCGGCGCCGGGTTGCGACTCCGGCCCGCGCTCCATCGCCGATGTACTGGACCTCACGGTGAACGAGGCAGTGCAGTTTTTCGCCGACAACCGGGACGTGCTGCGTGGGCTGGAACCCCTACAGGCTGTGGGCCTGGGCTACATGAAGCTGGGCCAGCCGGTGCCCACGCTCTCCGGCGGCGAAGCCCAGCGCCTTAAGCTGGCCGGCCACCTGGCCAAGGCTGGCGCCCGCCGACGGCAGAAGGAGCGGCTGCTGTTCCTGTTCGACGAACCCACCACCGGCCTGCACTTCCACGATGTGGCGGTGCTGCTGCAGGCGTTCCGGCGCCTGCTGGAGGACGGTCATTCGCTGCTGGTCATTGAGCACAACCTGGACGTGATGCTGGCCGCGGACTGGCTCATCGACATGGGTCCGGAAGGCGGTGATCGCGGCGGGGAGATCGTGTGCACCGGCACGCCGGAACAGGTGATGGCGGTGGAGGCCAGTCATACCGGTGCGGCGTTGCGACGGTATGCGGAAAGCATGAACGATCAACGGTGGATATCGCTGCGCTCCATCCACCCTACAACGTCGGTCGAAGGGCGTAGGGTGGATGGCGGCGAAGCCGATATCCACCACGGGGAACCCCAAAAGGTCGCCGACGCCCCCGCCCTCTACCGCGACCACGCCATCGCAATCCTTAACGCGCGCGAGCACAACCTGAAGGGCATCGACCTGCGCATTCCAAGGGACAAACTCACCGTGATCACCGGTTTGTCCGGCTCCGGCAAGTCCACCGTGGCCTTTGACATCCTGTTCAATGAGGGCCAGCGGCGCTATCTGGAATCGCTGAACGCCTATGCGCGGCAGTTCGTGCAGCCCGCGGCACGGCCCGACGTGGACGCCATTCTCGGCATCCCCCCCACCGTGGCCATCGAGCAGCGCACCAGCCGGGGCGGCCGCAAGAGCACTGTGGGCACCATGACCGAGGTGCAGCATTTCCTGCGTCTGTTGTACGTGAAACTGGGTACCCAGTACTGCCCGGGTTGCAATGTCCCGATCCAGGCGCAGACGCCGGAGGCCATCCTCGCCCAGATCATGCAGGACTACCGCAACCGCGAGGCAGAACTGCTGGCCCCGCTGGTGGTGGCACGCAAGGGCTACTACACGGATCTGGCCAAATGGGCGGCAGGCAAGGGGTTCACCCATCTGCGGGTGGACGGCCAGGCAACGGCCACCGATGGCTGGCCGCGACTGGACCGTTACCAGGAGCACGATATAGAACTGCCGGTGGGGCGCATCACCGCCACCCCCGCCAACGAAAGCCAGTTGCGGCGGCTGATCCGCGAAACCCTGGACTACGGCAGGCAGACCCTGAAACTGGCCGCCGACGGTACGGACGATGTGATCTTTTCC
>SLCE01000038.1 GCA_007125985.1 Ectothiorhodospiraceae bacterium
ATGTGGTTGGTACGGGGGCAGGCCATAACGCAGGCGGGTTTCCTGCAGGCGAATGGACTCGGGAGTCCGCCCGAGCCATTGCTTCAGCCTTGCCCAGGGCCCCTGACGGGTGAAGTGAGCCTCCAGCGCCATGGTGTCGATCACGGGGAACAGCAGGTTTTCTCCCATGCGCTCCTGCACCGCCGCATTCAAAAATGGACGCTCCACATTGCGGTAGTGAACCACGGGCAAGCGGCCGGCAATACAGCTCAGCACCTCATCCAGAACTTCTTCCAGGTCCGGCGCCCCGGCGATATCCGAGTGGGTGATGTGATGGAAGGTGACCGACAGTTCCTCCAGCGGCCGGGGCGGTTTCACCACCCAATGCCGGCGCCGGGAAAACTGGATCCGCTCCAGTGTGAAGGGAACCAGCCCGATGCTGACGATGGCATGCCGGCGCTCATCCAGGCCGGTGGTCTCCATGTCCATGGCAACCAAGGGTGCTTGGCTGATGGGGGTCTCCGTCCGCAACTCCCAGCCACGGAAAAAGGCCTGCAGGCGGGGGTCGCGCGCCGTCTCGGCGCAGCGCGCCATGTAGTCGGGCCAGTCCTGTTTGGATTGCTTTGGCATGCGGCGCATGGTGTGCCCGGTCAGCCGCGCTTGTTGGGCATGGGGTAGCGGAATTGCAGGAATTTCTGCGCGTCGCTCAACAACTGGAATGCGTCCTTGAGATTGTGGCGTTCGGTGCTGGAGATGTTCTCCGGTTCGATGCTGTTGTCCGGCTGGCGCTCGCGCTGCAGATCGATCGCCTGGTGGCGGATGCGGACCATGGACAGGAATTCCATCGCATAGCGGATGCGCTCGCTCACACCGGACGGAAGCAGTTGCGTCTCGGCGATGGCGTTGAGGCGGTCGAAGGAATTCTGCGCCGTGGAGCCGCAGGCCAGGGCGTGGACCCGGATCAGGTCCACCATGGGTGCGGTGCCGCGGCGCTTCACATTAATGGTGTTGTTCTGCTTGCCGTCCTTTTCCATGACGAAGTTCCGGAAAAAGCCCAGTGGCGGCGTCCGGTTGATGGCGTTGCGCGCCATGGCGGCCAGGAACAGCGGGCTGGCGGCGGCCTTCCTGCTGATCAGATCCTGCAACTCCACCACGTAGGCCTGCTCGCCCTGCACGCTGTCCAGGTCAAAAAAAATGGAGCTGTGCAACAGGCGTTCCGGCGTCGGCCGGTCGATCCAGCCGCTGAAATACTGTTTCCACACCCGCAGCGGCTGCCGCCACTGGGGGTTGGTGGCCATGATCCCACCCTTGCAATAGGTATAGCCGCAGGCGTCCAGGCCATCGCTGACAATCTTCGCCAGCGCAGCGAAATAGGCGTCATGCTTGTCCGGCTCGAACCCGTCATCGAGTACCAGGGCATTGTCCTGGTCGGTGACAATGCTCTGCTCATTACGCGCCATGGACCCCAGTGCCATGAAGCAATAAGGCACGGGCGGCGGGCCAAGCTCCGCTTCGCCCAGTTCCAGCAGGCGGCGGGTGAAGCTGCGGCCGATGGTGGACAGGGAGCTGCCGATCATCTGCGAATTGGCGCCTTCCTCCACCATCCGCACGAACGACTGCCGCACATCGGGTAGCAGTCCGGCCAGCCCGGCCACACTGCCCTGATTGTGGATCAACTGCACCAGATACAGGCTGGTGTGGGTCTGATGGCGGATCAGGTCGGTGAGGTGGAGCACGCCGATGGGGCGTCGCCGGTGGAGTACCGGCAGATGCTGCACATTGTTCCGGAGCATGCATAGCATCGCTTCATGGGCTGTCTCATCGGACTGGATGGTGACCACGTGCTCGCTGGCCACCTGGCCTACCGGCACCGTCGGCGGCAGCCCTTCGGCAACCACACGTGATCGCAAATCGCTGTCGGTGAGGATGCCCAGCAATCGGCGCGTGTTGCCCGCTTCGTCGGTGATCGCGTGCCGCGGCTGATCATCCGGTTCCGCCAACACCAGCAGCGAGGAAACATTTTCGCGGGTCAGCTGTTGTGCCGCGTCCTGCACCGGCGTCGTGGCGTCGATCATCAGCGGGGAACGGCTGAGCAGCGTGCGCACTCGGGTGGTGATCATGCGCGCGTCGTGCTCATGCTTTTCCACGGTGCTCTTGAGGCGTGGCTGTCCCAGTTCCACGAACTCGGCGAACGGCTCCACTTCCTCGCACAGCTGATGGAACACCTCACCGGGGATGAGGTAGATCAGCGTGTCCTCGATGGCCTTGGCCGGGAAGTGGGCTCTTTGATTCCGCAGCAGGCTGAAGTGGCCGATAATATCGCCCTCCTCCAGCCGGTTATACAGACTGCCGCTGCGCCGATAGACATCCACAGCGCCGCTGCGGATGTAATGCAGATCGTGGATGGGCTGTTCCAACTGGAGAATATCGCTGCCGGCCTTGAAGTATGCGATATCCACCGCACCGGCCACCTTGTCCAGCAGTTCGTCGGACAACGATTCGAACGGCGGGAAGCGTGCCATGTGCTGGCGTATTTCCAGTGTTTCCACATCCATGCGTCCGGCCCCGGCGGTTTGGGTTTTCGCTTGCCAGTCTGGAATGCGGTGGTCGGGCTGTAAAGCCCGCCCCCTCATGGCACTCGGCCTGCCGACGCTACTCCTGATCCGGGAACTCGGTTGCCTTGCCCGCAATGGCCTCCCAGGCCAGCGCGTCCTCAAGAGCGGCAACTTTCTCGCGTACACGCTGATGGGCAAACGCGCCCAACGGCAGCCGGAACGGTGGCTGTTCGGCGTCCACGGCCTGCAGGATCACTGCCGCGGCCCGTGCCGGGTCGCCGGTCTGGCGTCCGTTCCGTTGGGAGATGGCGGCTCGGCTGGCGCCGGCCGTGTCCGCGTAATCCTCGATCACTGTCCGGGACAGTTGCAGGGAGCGACCGGCGAAATCGGTGCGGAACGGGCCCGGTTCCACGAGGGTGACGTGAATGCCCAGTGGGCTCAGTTCGGCGGCAAGGGCTTCGGAAACCCCTTCCAGGGCAAATTTGGTGGCCGCGTAAAAGCCATAGGCGCCACGGGTGATGACGCCGGCGATGGACGAGACGTTCACGATATGCCCGCTGCGGCGTTCCCGCATGGCGGGCAGCAGGGCCCGGGTGAGTTCAACCGTGCCAAAGAAGTTGGTTTCGAACATGGGCCGGTATTCCTCCGGCGTCAGTTCCTCCACGGCGCCCAGGACGCCAAAGCCCGCGTTGTTCACCAGCACATCGACTCCACCCAGGCTGCGCTCCACAGCCCGCATGAAGGGGGGGATGGATTCCTGCTTGGTCAGGTCAAGCGCCTTGGCCATGGCCGTGTCCGGGTAAGCGGACACCAGGTCCTGCAGCGATTCGGTGTGCCGGGCGGTGATCACAGCCCGGTCGCCCCGCGCGAGTACAGCCTTCGCGAGTTCACGACCGAAACCGCTGGAACAGCCGGTGATCAGCCAGCGCCGTTGTGTCTTACTCATAATTCTCCTCCATCCGCTGTCCCGGGATTCTGCGCCCGGAGATGCGGATCCTTGGTGTTTATTCCACGATGGGTGTGGCCTTCCGGGATGACACGAAAATCACCGCATCAGTAACCGCCGCCACATCGTGCTCCTCTCCGGGCTCGGTGTAGAGGTAATCGCCGGGATGCAGTTCCTCGCCGCCAATGCGCACCGTGCCTGATAGCACCAGCACCTCCTCGCTGCCGACATGCGCATGGCGCGGGAACCGCGTGCCAGCAGCGAAGCGGACAACCGAGGACCGGCCGCCCTCGTCGTTGTTGCGGAACAGGCTGCGCTGGATGTCCGGATAATCCGTGTCCGTCCATTCCCGGTCTGCGGCTTTGTTCACGATCATGCGGCGCCTCTCCCGAGAACGATGTTGTTGGAACGGTTTCCATCATGAACGGAAATCCGCGGAAGGAACAGCCGCCGAAAAGGCGTCAGTTCTCAGCAAGCTCCAGCAGTAGGGTGGTGAGTGCCTCCGGTGCGGTCACCATGGCGTCATGGCCCGTGGCGAGTTCCAGCCAACGCCAACCGCTTTGCGTGCGCACCCAGTTCCAGACGCCCTGAAGCGCCGTGTATGCAGGCTCAGTGCAGGCAATGTAGGTACAGGGCAATCCGTTGCCCAGGGGTGCCTGGATATTCAGCGGGCTAGTGTACGCGCCGAAAGGGTGGGGACGCAGGCGTTCCAGCAGCCAGGCGGCGGCGTCCGGTTCCTCGACACCAAAGGCCGCAGGCGGTGGCGCTGGAAGGCTGAGTCCGCCGCTGCTCCTGGCGGCCAGCTCTGTCCGCTCCCGTGCGACCTCCGGCGGCAGGATGTCCAGCGGTCGTTGCCCGGGCTGAACCAGCAGTGAGTCCAGATAAACAAGGTGCCGGATACGCTCGGGCATGCGGTCCGCGACGCCGCTGATCGCCAGCCCACCAAAGGAATGGCCCACCAGCACCACGTCTGTCAGATCCTCGAAGCTGAGCACGTTAGCCACGTCCGCGATGAACGTGTCCAGCGTGATCTCCTCGGATAACAGGTGCTCGCGTTCTCCGAGCCCGGTGCACGTCGGTGTGAACACCCGGTGGCCTGCGGCGCGCAGCCGATCCGCCACATCGGCCCAGCACCACCCCCCATGCCAGGCGCCATGGACCAGGACGAACGTGTAGTGCCTGTGTGAACCTTGCTCTCCCATCAAGCGTGTCTCTCCCCTGTGGGTGATTTGTGCAGCAGCTACTTGTTGCGTCGGGCGCCGCCCCAGTCGCCGGACTTCCGCGTCCCATCCATGAGGCCTGCCGCGTGGCCCGTCATGCCGTCTTGTGCTTCGTGGATCAGCACCTGTTCCACGGTCGCGCCCAGCGCGAAGTTCACCGCGTGACGGTTCATGCGGATGGCGAGCTGGTGCTTCTCCAGGATGGTGTCGGCCATGGCCTCGGCGGCGGCGTCCAGTTCCGCGCGCGGCACCACCCGGTTAACCAGCCCCCAGGCCTCTGCCTTGTGGGCGTCGATCTTCTCGCCGGTATAGAAGAGCTCCCGGGCGCGGCCCAGGCCGATGGTGGCCGGTAAGGTCTTGGTGCCGGCATTGGTGATCGGTGCGCCGATGGCGGTTTCCGGGAAACCGAAGCGGGCGTCATCCGCGGCAATGCGCAGATCGCAGTTCAGGATGAGTTCGCAGCCGGCGCCAACCGCATAACCCTGAATGGCTGCGATCACCGCCTTGTCCATGTTCCAGAGCAGTGTGGTGAGATGTTGCAGCCGGCCGAGATATCGGCGTCGCTCGTCAACGGATCGTTCGCGAATCTCCTTCATGTCCGCGCCGGCGCAGAAGGCGCGGCCCTCACCGCGAAAAATGATGACGTCGGTGGATGTGTCATCCGACGCCCGACGCAATGCGTCGAGCAGTTGCTGCATCAGGTCTTCGCTGATGGCGTTGAGTGCTTCGGGGCGGTTCAGACTGATGGTTCCGACGCGCCCGCTGGTGCGGTAGGTGACGAGCTCTGCCATGATGTCCTCCAAGGGCTGTTATTGTTGCGCGGGCCGTGACAGCAATGCCGGGGTGGGCCCGTGACTCGTCTGACGATAACACGGACGGGCCACTACGTTGGCCTCTTGGGTTTCGCCTGTGATGCGGACGGGGCAGATGGGCGCGGCAGTGGGGAACCTGATTCTGATCGGCATGCCGGGGGCCGGGAAGACCACGGTAGGGCGTCTGTTGGCGGCGCGCCTCGGCTGGGCTTTTCTGGACACCGATGCCTGGCTGGAGACTCGCCATGGTCAGTCATTGGCGACGCTGCTGGCGGACCGCGGCCTCGCCGGCTTCCGCGAACTGGAAGCCCAGGCCGTGCTGGAACACCCGGTATCCGGTCCGGCTGTTATTGCCACCGGGGGCTCGGTGATCTACAGCGCCGAGGCGATGCGCAAGCTGGCGCGGCTCGGAACAGTGGTGTTTCTTGATTGCCCTCCGGAGGTCATCATCGCCCGTGTGGGTGACCCGGCAGCCCGTGGCATGGTGATCGCCCCTGGCCAGCGCGTGTCAGACCTGTATTGGGAGCGTCTTCCGCTTTACCGTGACCATGCAGATCTGACCATTGCCTGCGACAGCGGTCCACCGGAGCGGCTGGCGGATCGCCTGTTGCAGGCAATGGGCTGGGGCGAGGATTAGTCGGCCTTATTTGCGTTTCGGGATGTAAAGGTCTGTGACCGTACCTTCCGCCACCTCGGCCGCGAAACCCAGGGTTTCGATCAGCGTTGGATGGGGGTGCACGGTGAGGCCGATGTCGGCCGCCTCCGCGCCCATCTCGATGGCCAGGGCCATTTCGCCCATGAGATCGCCGGCATTGGGGCCCACGGCCGCACCACCGAGCAGGCGTCCGGTCTCCGCATCGAACAGCAGCTTGGTCAGGCCTTCCTCCCGGTCCATGGCCAGGGCCCGCCCGCTGGCGGCCCACGGAAACACTCCTTTTTCCACCTTGACGCCCTGTTCCCTGGCCTGCTCCTCGGTGAGCCCGACCCAAGCCACTTCCGGATCGGTATAGGCCACCGACGGGATGCAGCGCGCATCGAAGGCCACTTTCTGGCCGGCGGCATGTTCGGCGGCCACCTTGCCTTCATGACTGGCCTTGTGGGCCAGCATGGGCTGGCCGACGATGTCGCCGATGGCATAGATGTGCGGCACGTCAGTCTGCATGTGTTCGTTGACGCTGAGAAAGCCCTTCTCCAACTGCAGGCCGGCGGCCTCGGCCTTGATCAGATCGCCGTTGGGACGGCGGCCCACCGCCACCAGCACACGGTCGAAGGTGTCTGTTTCCGGCGCGTCCTTGCCCTCGAAGCTGACCTTGATGCCCTTTTTCAGGGCCTCCATGCCGGTGACCTTGGTGTTCAGATAGATGTGCTCATAGCGTTGCCGGATCCGCTTCTCGTAGGGGCGCACCAGGTCTTTGTCGGCGCCCACCATGATGCGGTCCATCAGTTCCACCACCGTGACCCTGGAGCCTAGGGCCTCGTACACCGTGGCCATCTCCAGGCCGATGATGCCGCCGCCGATGACCAGCAGCCGCTTGGGAATGTCCTCCAGTTCCAGCGCGCTGGTGGAATCCATGACCCGCGGGTCGTCCAGGTCCATGCCCGGGGGCGCCACCGGGCGCGAACCCGCCGCGATAACGGCCTTGCGGAAACGGATGGTGCGCTTGCCGTCCTGACCATCCACGGTGAGCTCGTGGGGGCCGCTGAAACCGGCCACGCCGGTCACGGTTTCCACCTTGCGCTGCTTCGCCATGCCGGCCAAGCCGCCAGTGAGCTTCTTCACCACCCCGGTTTTCCAGTCGCGCAGCTTGTCCAGCTCGATCTTCGGTTTGCCGAAGCGCACCCCGTGTTCGGCGAACTGCTCGGCGGCTTCGATGATATGGCTGACATGCAGCAGCGCCTTGGACGGGATGCAGCCCACGTTCAGGCAGACACCGCCCAGGGTGGGGTAGCGTTCCACCAGGATCACTTTCAGCCCCAGGTCGGCGGCGCGGAAGGCCGCCGTATAGCCGCCGGGGCCGGCGCCGATCACCACCAGATCGCAATCGGCGTCGTCCGGCTCACTGGCAGCGGGGGCGGGCTTGGCCTCCGGGCTGGTGGGTGGCTTTTCCTGTTTCGGGGGTGCCTGCTGTTCGCTGCCCGTATCCGTGGGATGTTCGGTGCTTTGATCGGCAGCTGACACCTCCAGTTCCAGGATGGCTGTGCCCTCGGCCACCTTGTCCCCTTCCTTGACCAGCACCTTGATCACCTTGCCCGCCTTTGGCGCCGGCACTTCCATGGTGGCCTTGTCGGATTCCAGGGTGATCAGGCTCTGTTCAGGCTCGACGGTATCGCCCTCGGCCACCAGCACCTCGATGACATCCACCGCGTCGAAGTCGCCGATGTCCGGGACCTTGATCTGTTCTGTTGCCATGGTCGCTTCCTTTACGGTGTGCCTCAGAGGATCAGCCGGCGCAGATCGCCCAGCAGCCCCGCCAGATGCGTCGTGAAGCGCGCCGCCGCGGCGCCGTCGATGACCCGGTGGTCATAGGACAGGGACAGCGGCAGCATCAGCCGGGGAACGAACTCGGTGCCGTTCCACCTGGGCTTTATCTCGGAGCGGGAGACGCCCAGGATGGCGACTTCCGGAGCGTTGACGATGGGCGTGAACGCGGTGCCGCCGATGCCGCCCAAGCTGGAGATGCTGAAGGTGCCGCCCTGCATGTCGCCCGGGGCCAGCTTGCCGTCACGTGCCTTGCCACTGAGTTCCGCCAGATCGGTGGCGATCTGGTAGATGCCCTTTTTGTCGGCATCCTTGATCACCGGCACCACCAGGCCCTGAGGCGTGTCCACGGCAACACCGATATTGATGTATTTCTTCAGGATGATGGCATCGCCACTGGGCTTCAGGCTGCTGTTGAACTCCGGCAGGGCCTTGAGCGCGCCGGCGCAGGCCTTGACCAGGAA